>JBIOTX010000201.1:0-32396 GCA_044866315.1 Thermoanaerobaculia bacterium
ATCGGTATCGAAGGAGCCTGTCGCTCTGGGAGGTCTGTCATGAAGCCCTTCGCCGTCACCAGCATCCTCGCGCCGACGGACTTCGCCTCTTCCCGCGAGCCTCGGCGCTCATCGAGCAGACGGGCGACGGTTTCCAGAAACCGAGCGACGCCCATCACCTGGAGGTGTGATCCGCCCTCCCGTCCCGCCCGGCGCGACGACGTAGATTACGAACGGCTCAACGCGAATTCGTTGGGGCAAGGTTGAACGGCGGTACCTCTTCCACGTCATCGACGACCGACCACCGAGCACGAGCCGCGCGCCCTCAGACCCATCCCGCCCTCGCCGCCGTTCCACCTGCCCCGTGCTCTCGCACCCCGTTGGATAGAATCCACCCGGCATGGTGAGGTCGATGCGCGCGATACGAGTCGCGAAAACGGGCGGACCCGAAGTCCTGGAGTATGTCGAGGCCGAGAAGCCCGTTCCGAAGGAGGGCGAGGCGCTCGTGCGGATCGAGGCGATCGGCGTCAACTTCATCGACGTCTATCACCGCACCGGTCTCTATCCGATGCCGCTGCCGCTCACGCCCGGCTCCGAGGCGGCGGGCGTGGTGGAGGAGGCCGGAGCGAATGTGACGGGGGTGAAGCCGGGCGATCGCGTGGCGTACGCGATGGCTCGCGGCTCCTACGCCGAGTATCACGCCGTTCCGGCGGACAAGCTCGTGCCGCTCCCGCAGGACGTCGACGCGCGCACCGCCGCCGCGGCGATGTTGCAGGGCATGACCGCGCATTACCTCGCCGTCAGCACGTATCCGCTGAAGCCGGGGAACACCGCGCTGATCCATGCGGCCGCCGGCGGCGTCGGAGGACTGCTCGTGCAGATGGCGAAGCAGCGCGGCGCGCGCGTGTTCGGAACGGCGTCGGCGGCGAAGCTCGACCTCGCCCGCAGCGACGGCGCGGACGTGGTGATCGATTACACGTCCGAGGACTTCCAGTCGGTGGTGATGGAGGCAACGGGCGGCGCGGGGGTGGACGTGGTGTACGACTCGGTCGGCCGCACGACGTTCGACCAGAGTCTCGACTGCGTGGCAACGCGCGGGCTGCTGGCGCTGTACGGGCAGTCGAGCGGGCCCGTCCCGCCCTTCGATCCGGCGCGGCTCGCCAAGCGCGGGATTTATCTCACCCGCCCGAGCCTCGGCCACTACATCCTCACGCGCGACGAGCTCCTCTGGCGCGCGCGCGAGCTCTTCGAGTCGCTGCGCTCGGGCACGCTCCATCTGCGCATCGATCGCGTGCTGCCATTGCGCGATGCCGCCGAGGCGCACCGGCTGCTGGAGAGCCGCGCCACGGCGGGGAAGGTGGTGCTGGTTCCGTAGCCAGCCCGCGCTGAGCGCACAGGCTCCTGTGACCGGCGACAGGGTCCTTGCACCGGAATGGCGCAATCTTGGATGCGGAGGTGTTTCATGTCCCACCGCATCCGCGTTGCCCTCGCATCCATCGTCCTGATGATGCTGGCGATACCAATTCATGCCCAGGCCGTTCGGGAAGAGATGCTCGTCTCTGCCGACTGGCTGCAGCAGCGTCTCGGTACCGTGACGCTCCTCCACATCGGCGACGCCGCGGGATACGACGCCAGTCACATCCCCGGGGCGGTGCTGGTCGAGACCTCGTCGCTTCTCGTTCAGCGCGACGGCACGCCGAACGAGCTGCCGCCGGTCGATGCACTGGAGCGTATCTTCCGCGCCGCAGGCGTCGGGCCGCGCGAGCGCATCGTCGTCTACGGCAGCGATCCTCTCTTCGCCGCGCGCGCCTGGCTCACGCTCGATCACCTCGGCCAGGGCAACCGCGTTGCGCTGCTCGACGGCGGCCTGACGAAGTGGATCGCCGCCGGCTACGCCACTTCGACGGAGCGCGTCGTGCCGAAGCCGGGATCCTTCGAAGCGCGGCCAGTGCCGCAGACGATCACGCGTCTCGCCACCATGCGCGAGGTGGTGAGGCTCCGCGATCAGCTCGGCCCGAATCTCGTCCTCATCGATGCCCGGTCGCCCGCACAGTTCTGCGGTGACGAGGCCGGTCCCGACGTGCAGCACGCCGGACACATACCGGGAGCGGTGAACGTTCCGTACCCGTCGAATCTCGATGCCACCGGATCGTTCAAGTCGGTTTACGACCTGCGGCTGATCTATCACCAGGCGGGCGTCACGAGAGACTCGGCGAACATCGTCTATTGCCGCACCGGCATGCAGGCGTCGATGACCTACTTCGTGCTCAGATACCTCGGCTACGACGTCTCTCTTTATGACGGGTCGTTCATCGAATGGAGCAACGCCGGAGAGATGATCTGGTCGTAAATGGGACCGATCGCGCTCGCGTTCCTCAGCGTCACTGCCGTCAGTGCCGTCTCGCTCGGCGGGCTGCTCACTCTTTCGATGAGCGAAGTGCGCGTGCGAAGGCTGGCGACGTTCTTCGTCAGCTTCGCCGTCGGTGCATTGCTCGGCGATACGTTCATCCACCTCGTCCCGGAGATCTTCGCGGACGCACGCGGTCCCGATGCTCTCGGTGCGTCGCTGCTGATTCTCGCCGGCATCCTGCTCTTCTTCATCGTGGAAAAGCTGCTGCGGCATCAGCATGGTCTGCTGCATCGCCATCACCACCATGAGGCCGTGGAGCGGCCGGAGCTCGCGGCCGTCAACGTCCTCGGCGATGCGATCCACAACTACATCGACGGACTTCTCATCGGCGCGAGCTGGCTGGTCAGCCCTGCGCTGGGAGTCTCGACGACGCTCGCGGTCCTGCTTCACGAGATCCCGCAGGAGCTCGGAGACTTCGGCATCCTCATTCACAGTGGCCTCTCCGTTCGGCAGGCTGCTCTTCTGAATGTCGGATCGGCTGCTGTTGCGATCCTCGGTACCGCGACCGCCGTCGTCGCCGACGCGGTGGTGCACGAACGGGTCACCGCGCTACTCGTTCCCCTGACGGCGGGTGGTTTCGTTTACATCGCCGCGGCGAATCTGATTCCGGAGCTGCAGCACGACCGCAGTCTCCGCGCGCTCGCCGTTCAGACGGCCCTCATCTCCGGCGGGATCGTGGTGATGGCGCTGCTCGCGTTCGTCGACTGAGCAGTGGGCTCAGATCGAGACGACTTCGAGCGTGTTTCTGCCGAGGGATGCGCGATGACCGTCTGAACAATCACCTCGCCTCAACGACCCCTGGCATCGAGTGGCTTCGGGCGATGAACAGGCGGCCGATCGCCAGCGGCGCGTCTTTGGAGCTGCCCACGCCGGCAACAGGCAACTCGACGATGAACGTGGCGCCAGCGCCGGCCCCGGCGCTCTCGGCTCGCACCGCGCCGCCGTGCAGCTCGACCAGACTCTTGACGATGGAAAGACCCAGCCCGAGCCCACCCTTACGCGTTCCGCTGGACTGCCCCTGCCGGAAGGGATCGAAAATGTACGGCAACAGATCCGGACCGATGCCTTCGCCTGTGTCCGTGACGGTGATTTCCAGGCGCGACTCGCTCCATCGGAGCGCAACACCGATCGCGCCATTCTCCGGCGTGAACTTGATGGCATTGGAGAGGAGGTTCCAGGCGACCTGCTCCAGTCGCGTGGCGTCCGCGCGAAGCGTCCGTGGTTGTCCTTGGACAGCCTTGTTGATGGTGATGCACTTCGCCCGCGCCGATGGAGCGACCGATGCGATGGCGTTCTCGATGACTTCCACCGCGTTCACGTCTGCAAGGCGTGGCTCGAGCTTACCGGCGATGATCCGCGAGACGTCGAGCAGGTCTTCCACCAACTGGGACTGAACGCGCGCCGCCTGAGCGATGCTCGCCAGACCTTCGTCGAGAAGGTTCTGCCTCGCTTTCGCCTCGCTGAGCAACCCGCACCAGCCGATGATCGAGGTCAGCGGCGTTCGCAATTCGTGCGACACCGTCGCCAGGAACTGGTCTTTCTTGTGGTCCGCTTCCTCGGCACCCTGCCGGGCCGCGTGCTCCTGGCGGACGGCCCGTTGCAGCTCCGCGCGGATCTCCCGAGCTCTCGCCTGGGTGGCGCGGACGTGGACCAGGATCCAGGCGAGCATGATCGCGGCGATCGCACACATGGCCCACGGCCCGTAAATCGCGAAGCGGCGCGCCGACTCCATGGGGCCGAGTGAATCGACCGCGTCGGACATGACCCGGGCGGAGTCGTAAGAGACCCACGCGATGGCGATGAGGCTGATCACCGTCACCGAGGCCAGGACGACGAACCGCCGGGAGGCCATACGGTCGCAAGGTAAGGTCCACGCATCGCCGAGAACGTGCTGCGGATCACCTCAGCGCGTGCGGCGCCCGGTACTTACTCGATCCGCCGCCGCCCACGTGATGGTGGATAGCATCGATCGCAGCAAGCGCGATCGACAGCATGGCGAGAAGGAACAGCGCGCGTTTGACGCACCTCCGCGATTGAAGTCGGGGCCAGGTCCCGGACCTGACCCCGAAAACAGCTTGCTACTGCTTCGCCGGGATCGTCGTCGGATCGTTGGTCTTCATGTCGATCATCGAGGCCGACGTGATCACGTTCGTGCCCTTCAGCACGGTCACTGTCGCGAAGCCCCAATCGACGTCGGGCGCGTTCGCGCGGTACTTGAACGGCTCACCGTCCTGCACCGCTGCACCCGGCGCAATCTTGAGGTTGTACGCGTTCAGCGACGTCCCCGACGAGTCGAAGAGAATGATGGCCACCTCGGCTTCGGTCGTCCCGCCGTTCGCCACGACGAGATTCGAGCGGTACGCGTCGGTCTTCTGCCGCAGGCCGATGAGACTCACGGTCTGGCCCGCGGCGTAGCCGAGATTGGCGACCCGGCCGTCGAGGCCCTGCCCGAACGTGCCGGACTCGCCCTGATTGAAGATACGGCTCAGAACGAGCAGCGGGCGATCGGAGCAGATCTCGAGCGAGCCCTTGTTCGTCTCGCCGAACGATGCGGTGACGTCTTCGAAGGCGCGCTGCGAATTGCCGGCGATCGTTCCGGTCTTCTCGACGTTGCCGGACGCCTGATGGAGGATGAAGCGGACGTTCGCCGTCGACGACTCGAGGTTGCGCGCCACGAGGTCCGTTCGCCACTGGCTGCCCGCGCTCCCCGGGGTGTGGCCCGCCATCTCGGACCAGTAGACGTACGGGGACGTGCACGAAACCGCTCCTGCACCGTTGCCGAGCCCACCGCCGATGGCGGCCGGATTCGCGCCGCCCGGCGCGGGAGGTGTGGTCGCCGCGACATTGATGGCGTTCACCGCGAACAGCGAGATGTCGAGCGCCGCGCTGACGAAGCCGGGGTTGTGCACGCCCTTGCTGCCGTCGCTGTGAGCGGTCAGGTAGTTCCAGCCGGCTTTGCCCAAGGCGGGATCGGCGAGCGAGTACAACTCCACCGGCGCACCCGCGGGCCGTACGACCTTCACCGTGGCCAGCGAGAGATCGCTGACCTTCACGCCGCCGGCCAGCGTCACGTTGACGCCCTGGCGGCCGTGGCTCTCGATGAATTCGATGGCCTGGATGTCGGAAGCGTTCCTGATCGATTTCTGACCGCCGAGGTCGATCGTGTTGCCTGCGCGGATCTGCGCCTGCATCACGTTCTTGATCGCGGTCTCGATCTGCGCCTTGAGGGCCTCCATCTTCGTCTCGAACGGCGCCTGCACCGACGCCAGATCGATGCTGGTGTGGCACTTCGCACAGATCGTGTTGCTGGCGAAGAACGTGTGATTGGTGCCGCCGTACGAGCCGTCGGCGTTCCTGTTCGCCAGCGCCGGCGGTGCACTGGTCGACTCCATGTGGCACGTCACGCACGAGTCTTCGATCATCGAATGGAAGCTGCGCGTGCCGGTCTTCGCGAAATACATGTTCTGGCCCATCAGCACGTCGGCCTGCGGGCCAGGATGCGGTGCGCGCGTGGCGTCGGCGATCGAGAAGTTCGAATCGTTGCGCAGCCCGCGGCGGCCGTTGTGGCAGGTCATGCAGACGGCGCCGGTGCCGACCTTGTCCGCGACGTATCCCGACATCAGCATCGGCGTCTTGCCGGTGACGCGCACCCGCGCGTTCGTCGCCGGTCCGCCCGACATCGAGCCGACGTCGTGCGGATCATGGCAGGTCGCGCAGGTCTGCGGATGCACGTCCTCGGCGGTCCACGTCACCTTCAGGTCCGCCGTGCTGAAGTTGTTCTTCTCCCAGGCTACGAATCCCTGCGCGCTGTGGCACTTCGCGCAGCTCGGGTTCGTTCCCTCGGCGACGGCGGTCTCATAGTTCGCATGCTTCGAGAGCTGCCACTGCTGGTAGCGGCCGTGGCGCAGCGGCTCGCCGTGGCATGCGCCGCAGGTGTCGGACGACAGGGTCTTGCGCGAGCCGTCCTTCTTCATGTGCGCGGGGCTGTCCTGCGGGCCGTGGCAGTTCTCGCACTGGATGTTGGCCAGGCGGGCGGTGTTCGGGAACTGCGCGAAGATCTTCGTCCAGTTGTCCGCGGCGCCATGGGTGAGGAGATCGGTGGCCAGGAACGCGTCCCAATCGGAGGCGTCGTCGATGCCGCCGTTCTTCACGGCCTTGGCGTTGTAGCCGACGGTATGGCAGGAGAGACAGCTCGTCGAGTAATGGCCGTTCGGAGTGGTCACGTTCTGGGTGAACACCTCGGCGTGCCCGGACCTCGCCCACGGCGTGAAGAGATCGAACGTCGGCGTGTTCTGGACGTGACAGGTCATGCACGCGGCGGCTTTCGGCCGGCCGTTCTGGTCCAGGCCGTCGATGATGCCGGTCCACTTGCCTGCATGAATGGTGAGAGTGACGGGCTTGCTCGTGGCCAGGTCGGTCACCGTCAGCTCGTACGTCCCGATGATGTCGGGCGTGAGCTCCGGGTTCTGCGTCGTCGCGTCGAGCAGCGTCGCCGTCGATCCCGGCGGTGCGGTGAGCTTCCAGTCGTACGAGTCCTGCGTCTTTCCGTGCAGCAGCACGGGAAGCAGGATCGGAACGTTGCGCGTGCCGACGGCGGTCTCCCACGGCACATTGCCGTTGAGAGTGGCCGCAGTGTGATACACGCCGGAGGTCGTCGTGACCTCGATATCGAGCTTCACCGCGGCGGCATCGACGCGCGCGTGCGGAGAGACCCCGACGACGCCGAAGCGATTCTGCAGCCCGCTTTCGTAGTGTTCCTTCGGCGGCACGTACGATGGCAGTTGCGCGTTCGTGACGGGCGGCTCCTCGAGCACCTCCATCAGCTCTTCGCGGAACGCGCGGCGATTCGGAAGCGCGATGGTCACGGTGTCGCTGTTCGCGTTCGTCAGCGTCGCGTGGATGCCTCCGGTTTGCGTCCACTTGACGGCGACGAGCGTCGAGCCGTCGTTGATGACGATGTTCGCCTTCGCGGTGACGGTCGCGTCGGGTGCCGGATCGCCCGTGACGGCCATCGTCACCTTCACGGGCGGATCGGCGGCGAATGCGCCGGCGGCGATCAGGATCGCGGCCAGCACGAACATGAGCTTGGATCGTTTCATGGTCTACTCCTTCGCCGTAACTCTGAGCGCGAAAGAGAAGCGCGGCGGTTGACTGGGTCACGGTTGTGACGTGGCGGCGGTCACGGGTGAATGTTCGAGTGCCGCCGCAATCGCCGCATCGCGCTCGTAGTGATCGCGATGAAACTCCATGTGCCCGTCGTCGCCGACCCACGCTGTCCAGTAGAGGACGTAGACCTGCTGTGGTGTGGTGAGCCGGATCGTCCGGTCGCCTCCTGACTCGATCGCGCTCTCGATCGCGGCGGCCGTCCATTGGGGCTGGTCGCGCAGAAGGTAGAGCGCGAGATCGAGCGGCTTCTCCAGACGAATGCAGCCGTGGCTGAACGCCCGAAACGGCAGCTCGAACAGCGACTTCGCCGGTGTGTCGTGCAGGTAGACGTCGTAGGGGTTCGGCATGTTGAATTTCAGGCGGCCGAGGACATTCCAGGGACCGGGGCGCTGGCGGATGCGGCCGTTGGTGACCACCATGTGCTCGCGCGCAAAGTACGCCGGATCGCGGCGCTGCTTCGGCCAGAGCTCCTTGGCCGCGATGCTGTCCGGCACGTTCCACCACGGGTTCACGATCACCTCGGCGATGCGCGCGGCGAAGAACGGCGTGCGCGTGTACTCCTTGCCGACGACGGTCTTCATCGTCAGCACGGAGCGGTCACCCTCGACGACGTCGAGACGGAATGCGGCGATGTTGACGATGACGTAGCTCGCGCCGAGGTCCTCCGGCATCCAGCGCCAGCGCTCCATGTTCACGGCGATCTGCCGGGCGCGGTCGGTCGCGGAGACATTCAGCTCGCGCAGCGTTTCCCGCCCGACGATGCCGTCGACGGTGATGCCGTGGTGCTCTTGAAAATGCCGTACGAGCTGCTCGAGCTCCGCGTCGAACCGGGTGCCGTCGTTCGGCGAGGAGAGGCGCCGGCGAAGAACGGCGACGCGCGGGTCGTCGTCGCCGAGGCGCAGCGTGCGACCGGGCGGCACGACCGGCCACCCGCCATTCCGCGCCAGCTCGCGGTACGCGGCGAGGGCCTCGCGCAGCCGCAGGTAGCCTTCATGACGAACGGCCAAGCGGCCGAGCGTCTCTCCGATCGTGCCGTCGTCGAGCGCCGACTGCAGCACCGCCGCGACGTCGATCTTCGCCGGAGGTCCACACCACGCCGGCCGGGCGAACTGCGGATCGACCACGCCGCGCGACAGGTGCGTGGCCGCGGTGAGAAACGCATCCGTGGCCAGCACGTCGCGCTCTGCACCGGGTGCGAGTCGCATCAAAGCCTCGCGGTGATAACGATCCGGCTCCAGCCCTTCCTCGGCGAGGGAGTCGATGGCCGCGAGCAACGCAGCCGTCGATCGAGCATCCCAGGCGGGGCGATGCTCACGGCGCGCGTAGAACGTGCGCAGTCCCGCCGCGGCGCAGATCCGTTCGCCGGCGACGACCTCGCGATGCAGAAGCTGCGCAACGTCCAGGGACAGCGCGAGGAGTGCAGCGAGCATTCACCCTCACCTCCGCGCCGAAACACGCACGCCGTCGTGAATCTGGTCCGAGGGATGAACGAGGATCGTGTCATTCCGGCGCAGGCCGGCGGTGATCTCCACTTCCGTGTCACTCATCTGCCCGGTGCCGACGCGCTGCAGGCGCGCCCGGCCGTCGCGCAGGACGAACACGTTCCAGCGATCGGCGGTCGTGAAGAGCGCCGTCGCCGGGACTTTCATGGTCGTGCCGCTCCAGAGCACGACGCGCACGTCGACGCGATAGCGATCGCCGAGCGCCGGCGCCGCCTCGACGAGATCGCAGATCACGTTGACCCGCTGCTCCTCCACGCCGAGGGCGGAAATCTTCGTGAACGCGGCCGGCTCGACCAGCCGAGCTCTCGCCATCAATGCCTGCGCGCCGCCCCAGCGTTCGATGCGCGCGGGTGCTCCGGGCCGGATGCGCACCGCGTCGGTCGTCAGGAAGTCGGCCACGATCTCGAGCGATGACGGATCGCCGACGACGATCAGCGGCATCCCGGCGGCGACGACGCGCTCGCTTTCGTGCAGCACCTCCAGGACGCGGCCATGCACGGGAGAGCGCACCACCACCTCCGCGGCATCCAGCCCGAGGGCGGCCTTCGCCACGGCGACGTCGTAGGCGGTGCCCTCGGCGCGGAAGCGAGCCGCCTCCTGCTCCCTTGCCGCGATCGACTCTGCGGTCCGCGCGGCCTCCAACGCATCGCGGGACACGATCGCGCCGGCGGCGAGCTTGCCGATGCGCTCCGCCTCGGTGCGCGCCCGTTGTGCTGCATCACGCGATCGGCGCAGCAGCGCCTGTGCTTCCCGCGCGGCCCGTTCGGCTGCATGCAGCCGGGCGGTGAGCTGCGCTTCCTGCTTCGGATCGAGGGGGAGAGGCTCGATCCGCACGAGCGGCGTGTCGGGCCGGACTTCGTCTCCGGGGTGCACTTCGACGCGCAGCAGCCGTCCCGCGACCGGCGCCGCGACCTCGTACCGTTCGCGGATCCGCGTCATGCCGTCCTCGGCGATGCTGACCTCGAGCGGCCCGCGCACGACCTGCGCGACGTCGACTTCGATCGGCTCCGGCACCAGCGCCCATGCCGCCGCCGCCACGACCAGTGTTGCCCCGGCGGCCGCGCCCCATCTGCGTTTCGTCATTCGCATGGCGTCACTCCCTCGTCTTCAGCACCTCCACGAGATCGAGCCCGCGGATGCGCCGCTGCACCACCGCCGCGGTGAACGCCGCCGCGAGCGCGATCACGAAGAAGGAGATCGCGTACGTGCGCCCGCTGATCACGAGCGGGATGCGGTAGACCTCGGAATCGAACTGGCGGGCGATCCACAGCGACAGCGCCCATCCGCCTGAGAAACCGATGGGGATCGAGACGACCGTCAGCACGGCCTGCTCGCCCAGAAGCATCGCCCCCACCTCGCCCTTCGAGAATCCGAGGACGCGGAGGCTGGCCAGATCGCGTCCGCGCTCGGAGAGCGCGATCCGCGCTCCGTTGTAGATCACGCCGAAGGCGATCACGCAGGCGAAGCCGACGATCATCGAGGCGGAGATGGTGATGTTCTCGACGATCGTCCTGCGGACGCTGGCCAGCATCGCCTCGCGCAGCGACACGGAGGCGACGCCCGGCATCGCTTTCAGCGTGGCGTACAGCTCCGCGGCACGATCCGGCTGCACCGCCAGGTGTGCCGCGGTGAGCGCCGGCCCTTCGCGCAGGAAGCGGTTCACTTCCTCCCGCGATGCGTAGGCGGAGACGCCGATGGTCTCGTCGACCAGCGCGGCGACGCGCATCGGTCCCACCGAGCGCGGCGCAACGAGCGCCTCCATGACCACGTCGTCGCCCGCGGAGACGCCGAGGATCTGCGCCAGCTTCGCCGTCAGTACGAGGCCCCGCGCGGGCAGGAGCACCTGGTCGCCGTCATCGTCGATGAGCCGCCGCATCGTCGCACCCCGCTCGAGACCGATCAGGGCGATGCGGCGGGAACGGTGGCCGCTGCGAATGCGCACGGGCACGACGCGCAGGGGCTCGACGCGGATCACGCCGGGCAGCCGGGCCATCGCATGCACGGCTTCGTCGCCGCGCACTTCGTTGAGCGCGATCGTGGCGTCGTCGGTCTGGGCCGCGCGGAACTGCACGTCGATCATCGACTCCAATGCATCGAACGCGAACTGTCCGACCACCAGAATCGCGCCGGCCGCGGCCATGGCCAGGAGCGACATGACCGTGCGCAGCGGCGTGCGCTGGAGCGAGCGGAAGATCATCCGCACCGGCGGCGAGACCGCGCGAATGAGCCTCGTCCGATCGAGCAGGCCGCGGCCGAATCGGAGCGGCGTCTCTCCGCGCATCCCCTCGGCCGGCGGAAGGGCGACCACGCGCTGCACGGCGCTGAGCGAGCCGACCAGCGCGGCGATGACCGTCGTGCCCACCGAGATCGCCATCGCCGCGGGGCTCACCTGAAACGTCAGCGCGGGGAAGTGAAAGAACTTCGTGTAGAGCGCCGTCAGGCTGCGCCCGAGCCAGATCCCGATGGGAATGCCGGCCGCCGCACCGAGAGCGATGATCACCAATCCGAACATCGCGAAGTGGCGGGCCACGGCCGCGTTGCTGTGACCGAACGCCTTCAGCACCGCGATCTGCTCGCGCTGCGAGGCCACGAGCCGCACCAGCAGGAGATGAATCAGGAGCGCCGCCACGGCGAGAAAGACGGCCGGAATGACCATCGAGGTGATGCGGTCCTGCGCCAGCTCGTCGCGCAGAAAGCGGTGCGAGCTCTGCTCGTTCCGGCCGTACGCGCCGAGGCCTCCGTACCGGGCCAGGATGGGGTCGACGGATGCGATCACGGCTGCTTCCGGCGCCCCCGGGGTCAGGGCGATGGTCACGTCGTTGAACGCGCCGTCCATTCCCATCGCCGCCGCCAGATGGTGGCGCCGCATCCACAGCAATCCGAATCGCCGGTGATCGGGGAACGCGTCGCCCTGGGTCTCCTGAACGTACTCGGGCGTAATGGCGATGCCGCAGATCCGCAGCGTGCGCCAGCGGCCGTTGATCACCGCCGCGAGCGACGCGCCCGGAAGCAGCTCATTCTCGGCGGCGAAGGCCTCGCTGATCAGCACCTCGCCGGGAGTCAGCGGCAGGCGCCCGCGGCGGAGGTGCACGCCGTTCAGCCGAGGCTCGCCGGAGTCCGGAAGAGAAAGCAGCAGCGCGCTCGCGGGCTCGGCGAGGCGCGGCACGTCGAGCACGACGTTCGCCACCACGCGCGTCTGGATGGCCGCCACGCCGTCGATCTCGCGCAGGCGTTGGGCCACCGACTCCGGCGCGCGTTTCAGCGATGCGAAGACGTCGGCGAAGCGGTAAGCGTCGTAGTAGACGCGCTGCGAGACGAGCAGCGACTCGTAGGCTCCGCGCATGGTGACGTACGTCGAGACGGCCGCGGCGACGACTAGGGCGATGGCGAGCACCTGCCCGCGCATGTGCAGCAGGTCGCGGAACAGCTTGCGGCGCAGCATCACCATGACAGCTCCTCGGGGGACACTTTCCGGGCGTTCATGCGCATGTCCACGATGGCGCCGCTGCCCATGCGGATCACCCGATCGGCCATCCCGGCGATCGCCGCGTTGTGGGTGATCACCGCGGTGGTCGTCCCGAGCCGGCGATTCACGTCCTGCAGGACCTTCAGCACGAGCTTGCCGGTCTCGTAGTCGAGCGCGCCCGTCGGCTCGTCGCACAGCAGCACGTCCGGCCGCTTGGCCACCGCGCGCGCGATCGCCACGCGCTGCTGCTCGCCGCCGGAGAGCTGGGCCGGGAAGTGATCGGCGCGCTCCTGCAAGCCGACTAGCGCCAGGGCATCGGCGGCGCGCATCGGGTGCTCGGCAATCTCCGTCACGATCTCCACGTTCTCCAGCGCGGTCAGGCTGGGGATGAGGTTGTAGAACTGGAAGACGAAGCCGACGTGCTCGCGCCGGAAGCGCGTCAGCTCACGCTCGTCCGCGGCGACGAGATCGTGATCGCGGAAGCGCACCTTTCCCGCGGTCGGCGCATCCAGGCCGCCGAGGATGTTCAGCAGCGTCGACTTCCCGCTGCCGGACGGTCCCAGGAGCACCACCAGCTCGCCCTCGAACAGGTCGAGGTCCACGCCGCGCAGCGCGTGCACCTCCACGTCCCCCATGCGGTAGACCTTCGTCAGTCCGCGGGCGTGGAACACCGGCTCGGCCGAAGTCGCGGCTGCGATCGCGCTGCTCACGCCTTCAACGTAGGGGCGAGCGACAGGACGCGCGTTGGCGGCCGTCACAGCGACGCGTGCGATTCACACGGCCGCGGCGGCCGGCTTTCGCGTCCAGTACGAGACCGCCAGCAGGAAATCGGCGACGTTCGTCGATGCGAACATCGGCGCCAGGTCCGACGGCGCGACGATTCCGGCGAGGTCGTCGTCCTCATCGAGGACCGGCAGCCTCCGCACCTGTTTCGCTTCCATGAGATCGACCGCCGCCTGGACATCCTCGGTCTCATGAACGCAATACACGGGACTGCTCATGATCTCGCTCACCGGCACTTCCGAAGGGAGCTTGCCTTCGGCCACGGCGCGACAGGTGATGTCGCGATCGGTGACCACACCCACCACTTTCCTTCCCCGGCAGACGGGAATGACGCCGCAGTCGCGCTCCACCATCAGCTTCGCCACGCTCTCCAGACTGTCGTCCGGCCTGCAGTACGTCGGGTATCGGGTCATCAGGTCTTTGATCCACATAGACGGGTACCTCACGGCTTCAACGTAACGAGTCGACTCGCGTCGCGCGTTGCCGGCCGTCACACGGAAGTGTGCTCCATGACCTCGCGCAACCGGTCGTTGGGGACCAAGTTGTCAGCCATGAGAGTACGAGATGCCATGACCCCCGACCCGGTCACGTATGGCCCCACGACCACGCTGCGCCTCGTGGCCACGGTGATGCTCGACCACGACTGCGCCGCCGTGCCCATCGTGAGCTCCGGCGAAGTCCTCGGCATCGTCACCGACCGCGACATCGTCTGCCGCGCCGTCGCGCGCGGCTGGGACGCCGCGGACCTTCCGGCATCGGCGGTGATGTCCGCGCCGCTCGTGGCCGTCCATCCGGACGAGGATTTCGAGGACGCCGTGCAGGTGATGAAGGAGAACCACGTCCACCACCTGCCGGTCATCGGCGACGACGGGCGCCTCCTGGGCATCGTCGCGCAGTCGGACCTGGGGCGGCGGATGTCCAATCGCGAGCTGGGAGAGCTCGCGCGCGAGACGTCTATTCGGGGAATGGACCGCGGAGGGTCGAAGCTCGTGCGTCACCACTGAGGAGGATTCCATGCGACCGCTCAAAGTCATCGGAGCCTGCGCCGCCGGCGCGACCGCGCTGGCCTATGTCGCGTATCGGAAAGATCTCGAAGCCGCGAAGGAGCGAATCGAGACGGAGGGGCAGATCATCGAGTCGCCGCACGGACCGATCGAGTTCGCCGAGGCGGGAGACGGGCCGGCCGTCCTGCTCATTCATGGAGCGGGAGGCGGCTTCGACCAGGGACTCGACCTCGGCGAGGCCTTTCTCGGCGCCGGCCATCGCGTCATCGCGCCGTCGCGTTTCGGCTACCTCGGCACGCCCCTTCCCGCCGATGCCTCGCCGGAGGCGCAGGCCGATGCTCACCTCCGCCTGCTCGACGCCCTGCAGCTCGACGCCGTTCCGGTCATCGGCGTCTCCGCCGGCGGCCCTTCCGCCATGCAGCTCTGTCTCCGGCATCCCGAGCGCTGCTCCGCGCTCGTGCTGATCGTGCCGATGGCGTGGGCGCCGCAACGGGAAACCACGAAGGCGCGGATGTCTCCGCTTTTTCTGCCCGTGCTCAATGCGGTTCTGTCGTCGGATCTCCTCTGCTGGACGGCGACGAAAGTCGCTCGCCTCGCGGCGGTGAAGGCCATCCTCGGTACTCCGGTGGCGGTCTACCGCAACGCGCCGAT
The DNA here is from genome assembly GCA_044866315.1 of Thermoanaerobaculia bacterium. GTDB lineage: Bacteria > Acidobacteriota > Thermoanaerobaculia > Gp7-AA8 > Gp7-AA8 > QHVT01. The sequence goes on from JBIOTX010000201.1 coordinate 14,962, forward strand.
CGAGGAGCGGCGCCGCGTCGACCGGATGCTGCGCTCGATCCTCCCGGTCAGCCGACGCGTCGCCGGACTCCTGAATGAGGCCGAGATTGCAGCGAACCTGACCCGCTACCCGCTCGAAGAGATGCGCGTCCCGGCGCTGGTCATCAGCGCGGCCGACGACCTGTACGACACCTACGAGAGTAGTCTCCTGACCGCGGAGCAGATCCGCGATGGAAAGTTCGTCGGCTTTTCGACCGGCGGGCATCTCCTCCTCGGGCATGAGGCCGAAGTGCGGTCGGAAATCGCGCGGTTTCTCAAAGAGCACATCGGTGCAAAACCGAGAGCAGTGGCTGTATGAAACGGCGCGCAAGGTCGCCGCGTGACGCTGCGGAGCGGGCAGGAAAGGAACAGATGCAGGAGATGGTCACGGTGTGAGCATCTGCTGACGCTGAGCAAACGCCTTATCGGAGGCGTCCGAAGCCGAGCCGCAGCGCACGACCCAGGGCTCCGGAGCCGCCAGCACTACGCGAAAGCGGGCACCGCCCACACCGGCCTCCTCGCGAACCGGATCACGCGCTCGGTGGTCGTCCCCAGCACGGTCGTGTCGGCGAAGCGTTTGTGCTGCGCGCCGAGGACGATCAGGTCGGCGTGGGCGTTGTGGGCCATGCGGATGGTCTCCTCCGCGGCGTTGCCGGAAGCGAGGATGTGCGAGTAGCGGCAGCGGTTGCGGACGTGCGGCTCGATCCAGGCGGTGAACTCGCCGGCGACGTCGGAGGCGTGGTCGATCGCGTCGGTGACGTGGACGATCAGAAGCTCGGCGTCGAATGTCTCGGCGAGGGCGGCGGCCTGCTCCAAGGCGACGCGCGCGATCGGGGTGAAGTTGACGGGACAGAGGATCTTGCCGATCGACGGTGCGGTCGCCGGCGGGATGCAGAGGACGGGGCGACCGGTGTGGTGCACGACCTTCTCGGCGATGGAGCCGAGGAAGAAGCGACGCCAGCCGGTGCGGCCGTGCGTGCCCATGACGATCAGATCGGCATCGACCGCGTCCACCGTGTCCAGGATGGCCTGCGCGGGCGCCTTGTCGACGATCAGCGTCTCGGCCGCGCCGCCGACGCCGGGAAGGTGGCGCTCGACGTGGTCGCGCAACTCTTTCGCGAGGCGGTCGCGGAACTCCTGTCCGGTTTGCATGATGTAGGCGGCGGGACCCTCGAGGACATCGAAGGGCATCCACGGCTCGTTCGCGTAGAGCAAGGTCAGCCGTGCGCCGAGGCGTCGCTGGAGCATGCCGGCCCAGCGGAGGGCGTTCCCGGCGAAGTCGCTCAAGTCGGTCGGGACGAGGATGCGTTGCAGGGCGGTGCTCATGCCAGCACGATCGGCCGCCGCCGAGCGAGGCACCGCATCGGCTGTCACAGGGACGTGTGTCCCGTGCGCGCGCGTGTCGCAGCTGGATGACCGATTCTGTCAGTGATGACTGAGCGTCATCTCTGGCGCGATTGGGTCGCCGCGAATACCCTCGGCGAAGCCCTCGGGCTCGGTGTTGCCTTCGTGATCGCGATCGGTGTCGCGCAGGCGTACACGATCCCGCCGGCGGCGGAGATCCTCCTCGGGACGGCGGCGTTCCTGGCGATCGGCGCCTACGAAGGGGCGATCGTCGGTGCGGCGCAGTGGCTCGTGCTGCGGCGCGTGATTCCGTCACTTCGTGCGAGAGACTGGATCGGTGCGACCGCCGTGGGGGCGGTCATCGCCTGGATGCTCGGCCGGATCCCGAGCGCTTTCGCGGATTGGAAGAGCACGAGCGGAGACGTCGTCCAGGCGGAGCCGAGTCTGTTGATGATCCTCGTCCTCAGCGCGGCGGCGGGCGCGACTCTCGGTGTGATTCTCGGCGTCGCGCAGTGGGTCGTCCTGCGCGGTCACGTGCGGCGTGCGGGCCTGTGGATCGGCGCGAACGCTCTGGCGTGGATGGCGGGGATGCCGCTGATCTTTCTCGCGGCGGGTCTTCCATCGCCGCACACTTCGGCGCCGGCGATTGGAGCGCTGGTGATGAGCGCCGTAGCTGTTGCCGGTGCGGTGGCCGGCGCGATCGAGGGAGTGTTTCTGGGGCTACTTCTCCGCACCGCCGGGTAGCGACCACGTGCCGTTCGCCCGGTTCAGCTTGTGGCAATGCGTGTATTCGCCGCCGAACTGCGTCACGAACTCGCTCCGATCCGCCTTTCCGAAGTGGATTCCGTGCATCAGCGCCGCGAGCGGGGAGATGACTTTGGACGTCGCGGTATGGCACTTCATGCACGACGCCGGAATGTTTTTGGTCGCCACCGGCGGATGCTTTCCCTTGAGCGTGATTCCCTTCGGCACGAAGGCCTGCATGGCCGCGAGGGTCTTCGCGTCGACCTTGCCGTTCCACTTCGCGAGCATCGTGCTGAGGCGATGGTCCTCCACGTGGCAATCCACGCATGCGGCAGGGAACGGGTCTTTGGCGTTGATCCCGGGAATCGCCCGCGGCGGGGCGGCCAGCGCGGCCGGAACGAAGACGACGAGCGCCAGAGTGACCAGACGATGCTTCATGCATCGATCATGGCGGCGACGCAACCACAGCGTCGGTGATCCGCGTCCGGGTGGGCGGAGCGGTGCATCACACCAGGCCGTGATGGGTGCGCTCACGCGTTGAAACGGCATGCCTCACTCTTCGACCATGATGCAGTCGACGGCATACGCGCGTGAGGCGGTCGAAGTGGCGACGGCGTTCGCCGTCGATCCGCGGCGCGGTCTTGCCGCGGGGGAAGCCGTTCGCCGGAGCACCCATTTCGGCCGCAACGTCATTCATGGCGGACGGTGGGCATTTCTCGGCGCGATCGCATCGCTTTTCCTGCCGGCGCGACCGAGGCATGCGCGCGTGCTCTGCGACGGCGAAGAGACGCTCGTCCACGCTGCCGATCTCGTTCCCGGCGACGTGATCGTCGTCGCGTCGGGTGCGGACGTTCCGGCGGATGCGCGCGTCGTCACCGCGTCGGCACTGGTCGTCGACGAGTCGGAGCTCACGGGCGCAACGGTCCCGGTCATGAAATCACTCGATGCCGTGGAAGCCGCAGCCGTTCTCACGGAGCGCCGATCGATGCTCTACCTCGGCACGCACGTGGTTGCCGGGCAGGCGACCGCGATCGTCACGGCGACCGGCGACGCGACGGAGCTGGCAAGGCTGTCCAGGGCTGTCCCAATGGAGGAATCATGCAGTTTCGATCCGGTCTCTACATCGTCCCCACCGACCGCTGGTACATCGAGCGCACCGTTTGGCTCATCGCCGGCTTCTTCGTCCTCGCCGCCACCGCGCTCGCGGTCTTCGTCGATCTCCGCTTCGTCCTGTTCGTGACGGCAACCGGCCTGGCGTCGATGTTCGTCTCGCTGACCGGCTTCTGCATCATCGGAAACATCCTCCATCGGCTCGGGTTTCGGGGACTCCTCGCGGAGGGCGGCGATTCGTCGAAGTGGTATTTCATGCGGACCGACAGCTGGTATCTCGAGCGGCGGATCTACGTCGTGGTCGGGTTCAATCTCTGCCTGGCCTCGATTCTCACCCTCTTCCACAGCCCATGGTGGCTGGCGTTCCCCGGCTTCGTCGGCATCGCCATGCTGTGGTTTGCGGCGACGGGGTTCTGCATCATGGCCAACGGTCTGTACTGGCTGGGCGCGGAGCCCCGTCTGGTCCCCGACGTGCGCAATCACATCGATGTGTGCGCCGCCCCATCGCGCATTTGAGCCGCTGGCGCCACTGTCAGCTCGGAGGTATGGATGCATCCCGACCTCGAGCTGATCGTGTCGGCGGACGAGGAGGCGCGGGCGCGGGTGGCGCTGGCGGAGCAGCGGTACGAGCGCGAGGTGACGGCCGCGCGCACGGAGCGCGACCTCGCCATCGCGGCGCGCCGGAAGGCGGTGTCGGACGCGCTCGAGCAGGACCTCCGGGTGATCCGCGAGGGGGGCGATGCGCGTGTCGCCGAGCTGCAGCGGCAGCAGGAGCAGTTTCGAGCCGCGCTGGCGGAGGCGGGTGAGCGAAAGCTCGACGAGGCAGTGGCGCTGTATCTGCGGATCGTCTGTGAGGTGTCGCCGTGATGCCGAGCGGCGCCATCGCCTACGCGCACACGCGGATGCGCGGGTGCAAGTCGCATCTCTTGACGCGCGCCGATGCGCTGCCGCTGTTCACCGCGAGCGAGCCGCAGGCGATGCGCCGCGTCGTGGCGGCACTCGATCTCGAGCATCCGATGCAGCGCCTGCTTCGGGTGTACGCGACGGCGATTCGCGGCTATCCGCACGGGGAGGCGCTGTTCCGGGCGCTCCTGCGTCTGCACGAGATCGAGAACGTGAAGCTGGTCTGGCGCGTCACGGCCCGGCGGCGCGGAAAGGAGGCCCTGGAGCGGCTGTGGATCGACCTCGGATCGCTGGCCTCGTTCTCCGGCGACTTCGACGGTACGCCGTACGCGCAGATCGCGAAGACCATCGCCCGCGCGCACGGCAGCGACCCCGCTGCCGCGGAGCTGGCGCTCGATCGCTGGGCCTCGCAGCAATTGCTCGACCAGGCGCGCCGTCTGCCCCGGCATGAAGCGCTGGCGCGCCGGCTCGCCGAGCTCGTGGTCCGCGAACGGGACGCCGAGATCGTCCGGCGTGGAGCGAAGTGGTACGGACTCACGAGCGTATCCGGGCCGGCGGAAGACGTCCTGTCGCTGCGCCGCGAGCGGCTGCGTCTCTGCCGCCGCGCGTTCGTCGGCAGCCCGTTTCTTCTCGCACCGGCGGTCGCGGTCATCCTCCTGGCGGAAGAACAAGTGCGCGCCGTGCGTGCGCTGGTGGAGCGGCAGGGAGACGAGCGTCTCGATCCGCCGCTCCTGCGGGCGCTGGCCGGATCGCAGCTCGGGGAGTGACCATGCTGCGATCCGTGCCGATGGCTCACTTCCGCGCCCAGGTGCCGAACCGCGACGCCGCCGTGGCCACGCGGGCCATCGCCGCCGAGGGATTGCTGCACCTGGTCGACATCGCGCACGGACATGCGGCCGGCGATGCATCGCCCGCGGGCGTGGGCGAGCTGTACGCTGCATTCCGCGACATCGTGCATCGCATCCACGCCACCGCCGATCGTCTGGGCATCCCGCGGGAAGAAGTCACCGGCGCGATCGACGGCGAGGACATCACCGACTTCACGATCGAGCGCGACCGCATTCTCGTTCTGCTCGAGCCGATCGAGGCCCGCGTCCAGGAGATCGTCCGCCGGATCGGCGAGGCGCGCGACCGTCTGGCGTCGACGCGCGACGCCTGCGCGGACGCAGAGCGCATACGGCTGGCGAACGTGGAGCCCGGGCGCATCGTGCCGTTGCGCTTCGCCGCCTTCTGCCTCGGAATCACGCCGGCGGAAGCCCTGCCATCGATCACGGCGATCCTCGCGCCGGCCTCGCACGCAGTGATCCCGCTCGATGAGCGCGAGGGGACGGTACTCTTCGTTGCGGCCGTTCCGCCGCATGCACGCGCGCGACTGGAGGAGGCGATGCGTCTCACGAGCGCGAGAGCCGTTGCGTTGACGAGCGACGGCAATGCGGAAACGTTGGCGCAGTGCGAAGAGCGATTCGCCGATGCGCAGCGCGCGCTCGACGAGGCGCGGAGCGCGTCCCGACCGTCGCTCGAACAGATCGCGCGCCGCGCCGAGACGGCGATGCTCCTGCTGCAGGCGCAGACGTACTTCGCCGCTGCGGGACGGTTCGTCGTCATCTCCGGATTCGTCCCCCTGGACGGCGCCGATCGCCTTGCACGACGCGTCCGGACGGCGACGAAGGATCACGCCATCGTCGAGCTCGAGCCGGTCGAGAACGTCCCCGGCGTGAGCGAGGGAACGCTGCGCGTTCCGATCCTTCATCGCAATCCGCTGCTGCTGCGGCCGTTCCAGAAGCTCGTCAACGTGTATGGCACGCCGTCGTACGCCGAGGTCGAGCCGACGGCGTTCTTCGCCCTCGGATTCCTGGCCATGTTCGGGCTGATGTTCGGCGACGTCGGCCACGGCGCGGTGCTCTTCTCGGCGGGCTGGTTTCTGTTCCGCTACATCCCCCGCTTCCTCGACTACGGGATTCTGCTGATGGAGGCCGGCACGGCCTCGGCGGTCTTCGGCGTGCTGTACGGGAGCGTGTTCGGGATCCGCGGTCTGATCCCGACGCTCTGGCTCGAGCCGATCGACGATCTGCCGCGGTTCATGATGATCGCCGTCGCCTTCGGCGCGCTGGTCGTCACCGGCGGACTGGTCCTCAACATCATCAACACCTGGCGCGGCGGCGACTGGAAGGCCGCGCTGTACGGCCCGCGCGGTCTCACCGGGACGATGCTGTACTGGATCGTCCTGGTCGTTCTGGCGCGCGCGTTCGTGCCGGCGACCGTACGCATTCCCGGCGTGATTCTCGGTGCGGTCGTCCTCGCGGCGGTGGTCATCATCGCCGGGGCGCGTCCGCTGATGCGTCTCCTCGGCCATGACGTGCGCCGGCCGCATCCCGCCGTGAGGACGGCTCCGCGCTGGCTGCTCGCGCTGGAGACCTCGGTCGAGCTGATCGATACGCTCTTCTCGTTCTTCGCGAACACGATCTCCTTCGTGCGCATCGCCGCCTTCGCGGCCGTGCATGCGGGCGTGTTCATCGCCATCTTCGCGCTCGCCGACACGATCGCGGCGATGCGCTTCGGCGGCGTGCTCTCGATCGGGGTGCACGTCGCGGGGAACGTGCTGGTCATTCTGCTGGAGGGGTTGACCGTCTCGGTACAGGTCCTCCGCCTCGAGTACTACGAGTTCTTTGGGAAGTTCTTCCGCGGCGGCGGCGAGCCTTACGCGCCACTGACGCTGCGGCCGAGGAGTGAACGTCATGCTTGAAACACTGATCCTGGTCTCGCCGGACGTGATGCGATGGGGCTTCATCGCGGCGGCGCTCGTCGCCGGACTGGCCGCCCTTGGCGCTGCCTACGCGGTGGCGGTGGTGGGGGCGGCGGCGATGGGCGCGGTCGCGGAGAAACCGGAGACCGCGGGGCGCGCGTTGATCTTCGTCGGGCTCGCCGAGGGCATCGCCATTTACGGTCTGATCATCGCGATCATGATCCTGGGACGGCTGGAATGAAGCCGCTCGCCGTGGGCTCGCGGGAAGACGTGGCCGGCTTCGCCCTGGCGGGAGTCGATGGTGTCGTGTGCGCGACCCGTGACGAAGCGGCGCAGGCGATCGCCCGCGCGGACGAAGAGACGCTGCTGTTCGTGTCCGCCGAGTTTACACAGATCGTCGATCCGGCCCGGTTGCTCGTCGTGCTGCCTGCGAGGTCGTGATGCAGACGCTCGGCAGTCCCGCCTCGGTCGTCGCCTCCATCCGCGAAGAGGCTGAGGCGGAGGTCGAGCGCATTCAGGAGGCGATGGCCGCGGAGCTGGCGACGATGCGCGCGGAGGCGGCCTCGACGAGCGTCGTCATCGCCGATCGGGAGGCGCGCCTCACGGCGGCCCGCCGGGACGCGGAGGAGCGGACCGCGAGACAGGAGTGGGAGGGGCGCCGCGCGGTCATGCAGCAGCGGGAGCAGTGGATGCAGCGCGTGGTGTCTGCGGCGCAGCAGCGGTGGACCGTGACGTCCGGTGAAGCGCTCGACGCGCTGGTCCGGGAGGCGCGGTCGCGATTGCCGGAGGGCGACTGCGAGATCGTCGTCAGTCCGCGCGGCGGATGCATCGTCCGCTGCGGCGACCTGTCGTTCGACAACAGCTACGAGGCCCGCTCGCGGCGGCTCGAACCGGAGTGGCGCAGCGCGCTGAGCGGGATGTACACGCCATGAGCGACATTGCGGGGCGCATCACCGAGATCTCCGGCTGGGTCGTGCGCGCGCAGCCCGCCACGCCGCTGGCCTTGCGCGAGCTGGTCCTGGTCGGAAACGAGCACCTCATCGGCGAGGTCGTCGCGCTCGACCGGCACGAGGCCACCATTCAGGTCTACGAGGAAACGGAAGGCGTGGCTCCCGGCGATCCCCTCTTCACCACCGGCGAGCCGCTGACCATCGAGCTCGGCCCCGGCCTCCTCGGCGGCGTCTTCGACGGCATTCAACGTCCGCTGCGATCGCTCGCCGATCTCGAGGGCGATTTCATCGGCCGCGGACAACGCCTGCATGCCCTCGACCGCGAGAAGCTCTGGGACTTCACACCTGCAGTCGAGACCGGCCGGGAGCTGCGCGAAGGGGACCTCATCGGCCGGGTGATGGAGGCGTCCGCGCTCGCGCACCCCATCGTCGTTCCTCCGGGAGTGAGCGGAACGGTGCAGTGGATCGCACCGGCGGGACCACGCCGTGTCACCGACGTGATCGCCCGCTTGGGCGACGGCCGCGAGCTGACGATGCTGCAGAAGTGGCGCGTGCGCGTGCGGCGCCCGGTCCGCGAGCGTCTTCTTCCCGACGCGCCGCTCATCACGGGGCAGCGCGTGCTGGACACGTTTTTTCCCCTCGCGAAAGGGGGCGCCGCGGCCATGCCGGGCGGATTCGGGACGGGGAAGACCGTGACCCAGCATCAGCTCTGTCGGCTGGCCGACGCGGACGTGATCATCTTCGTCGGCTGCGGCGAGCGCGGCAACGAGATCACGAAACTGATCGAAGAGCTGCCGGGGATGGAGAAGAGCATCCTCATCGCCAACACGTCGAACATGCCCGTGTCCGCGCGCGAGGCCTCGCTGTTCACCGGCGTCACCATCGGCGAGTATTACCGGGATCTCGGCTACGACGTCCTGCTGCTGGCCGACTCGATCTCGCGATGGGCGGAGGCGTTGCGCGAGATCTCCGGACGCCTCGGCGAGATGCCGGCCGAGGAGGGTTATCCGCCGTACCTGTCGAGCGCCCTCGCCGCGTTCTTCGAACGGTCGGGACGGGTGGTGACGCTGTCGGGCACTCGAGGCTCGCTCACGATCATCACCGCCATCTCGCCGCCGGCCGGCGATCTCACCGAGCCGGTGACGCGACACGCCGCCCGGTTCGTGCATACGTTCTGGACGCTCGACCGGCAGCTTGCCGCCGCGCGCGTCTTTCCGGCGGTGAGCACGCGTGCGTCGTACAGCGAGGTTCCGGCGGGCGTGACCCGCTGGTGGGCCGAGCACGTTTCCCCGCGGTGGGCGGCGACGCGCGACGAGGCGATGAGGTTCCTGGAGGAGGCGGCGTCGATCGAAGAGACGGCGCGCCTCGTCGGCGTCGACAGCCTGCCGAACCGCGAGCGGTTCGTTCTGCGGCTCGCGGAGCGGTTCCAGGAGGAGTTCCTCCGCCAGAACGCATTCGACGCAGACGCGTACTGCGCGCCGCCGCGGCAGGTCGAAATGCTGGAGACGTTCATGAAGACGCTGGCCGAGGCGCCGCCATGACCACCGCGGGCGTCGAACGGCGCGGGCTGGCCGAGCTGCGCGGGCCGCTCGCCTTCGTCGAGGGCATCAGCGGGATCGCCTTCCACGAGTTCGTCGATCTGGTCGGCTCCGACGGCGAAACGCGGCCGGCGCGCGTTCTCTCGACCACCGACCGCGGCGCGGTCGTCGAGGTCTTCGGGGTCACCGATGGGCTGCAGCTCGACGCGTCGCGCCTGCGCTTTCACGGGCGTCCGATGCGTTTCGGCGTCGGCCCCGAGCTGCTCGGCCGGATCTTCGACGGCCTCGGCCATCCGCGCGACGCGCTGCCGCCGCCGGCGTGCGTCGAGCGCCGGGCCATCGGCGGATCGCCGATCAATCCGTGCCGCCGCGCCTACCCGCGCGACTTTCTCGAAACGGGCATCTCCGCAATCGACGCCCTGAACAGCGTCGTCCTCGGGCAGAAGATCCCGATCTTCACCGAGTCGGGTCTCGCCCACGACGAGCTGGCCATGCAGATCCTCCGGCAGGCGCACGCGCCGGGTGTCGAGAAATTCGCCGTCGTGTTCGCTGCACTCGGACTGCCCCACGATACCGCTGCGCGTTATCTCCAGGATCTGGAGTCCGCCGGATCGCGCGGACGCCTGATCGCGTTTCTCAATCTCGCCGACGATCCGACCGCGGAACGGCTCATCACGCCGCGACTGGCCCTGACCGCGGCCGAGTATCTGGCGTTCGATGCCGGCTATCACGTGCTGGTCGTGCTGCACGACATCACGAACTACGGCGAGGCGCTCCGCGAGATCTCCGCGGCGCGCGGCGAGGTGCCGAGCCGCAAAGGGTATCCCGGCTATCTGTACAGCGATCTGGCGTCCCTCTTCGAGCGCGCCGGCCGCATCGCCGGACGTCCCGGATCGATCACGCAGATCCCGATCGTCACGCTCCCCTCGGGCGATCTCGGTCATCCCATTCCCGACCTCACCGGCTACGTCACCGAGGGACAGATCGTGCTCGATCGCGAAATTGCGCGGCGAGGGATCTATCCGCCGGTCGCCGTTCTCTCGTCGCTCTCGCGTTTGATGTCCGACGGCATCGGCGACGGACGGACGCGCGACGATCATCCCGACGTGGCGAAGCAGCTCTACGCCGCGGTCGCGCGCGTGGAGCGCGCGCGCGGACTGGCGTCCATCATCGGCGTCGACGAGCTGACGGAGATCGAGCGGACATACCTCCGCTTCGGCGAGCAGTTCGAGCACCGGCTCGTGGCGCAGGGGAGGGACGAGTCGCGCACGATCGCGCAGACGCTCGACCGCGCCTGGAGCGTGTTGCGCGAATTGCCGCGCGCGGAGCTGACGCGCATCCGCGACGCGGTGCTGGCGGAGTATTTCCGGTCATGATCGGGTCCGCCACGCGCTCGCGCCTGTTCGAGCTTCGCCGCGACCGCTCGGCGGCGGAGCGAAGCGCGGAGCTGCTCGATCGAAAGCGTGAAGTGCTCCTGCGGGAGATCGCCCGGCGCGAGCGTTTGCGCGGCGAGCTTCGCAGTGTCGTGGCCGTGCATTACGCCGAGGCGCGGCAACGCCTGGACGTCGCACGCGTGGAGCTGGGACTGCACGGTGTCGAAGCGGCGGCCCTCGCGCAGCCGGAGCGCCTGGCAATCACCCAGCGCGTCACATCGGTGATGGGCGTACGCATTCCCCAGCTCACCGCGAGTATCGAGCCGTACCGTGCGTTTTACGGTGCTGCCGCAACATCGGAATCACTCGATGAATGCGGCGCCGCATTCACGGCTCTGATTCCTCATCTCGTTGCGCTGGCGCAGGAGGAGAGCGCGGTGGTCCGTCTCTCCGCGGCGATGAAGAAAACGACCAAGCTGCTGAATGCCCTGCAGAAGGTGGTGCTCCCCCGAATCGAGCGCGACATCCACGCGATCGTGGATGGAATCGAGGAGGACGAGCGCGACGAGGCCATCCGCCGCCGCGTGGCGGTTGCGCCGGCTCACGCGGCGCTGTGATGAGCATCAAGCAGTGCCGTGCGCCGCGCCATCCCCGCGGACGGTTCGGCGATGCGACATTGATGTTCAGGAGGCCGTCATGCGCAGGAAACTGTTCTGGTTCGGTTGGATCGTCCTCTTCCTCCTGCCGGTGATCTACGCCATTCAGATCGTCATTACCCAGAATCTTCCGCCGGTCGAGCCGTGGAAGTGGGTCATTCCGTTTGCCGCCGTCGTGCTGATCTACTTCTCGCGGAACACGGACGACGTGCTGAAGCATCACGTGGTGTGATCGCGGTTGACTGAACCGATGCATCTGCCATTCACCGCCGAACAGTTCCTCGACGTCTTCCGGCGCTACAACGAAGCGGTGTGGCCGGCGCAGATCGCGTTGATCGCGGTGGGCCTGTTCACGGCTTTCGCCGCGCTCCGGGCGAACGTGCGGCGGTCGTGGCGCTGGGCCCGCGTGGCCATTGCTCTGCTTGCGGCCTTGTGGCTGTGGAGCGGAATCGTCTTCCACAAGACCTTCTTCGCCTCCATGACCCCCGCCGGAGAAGTCTTCGGAAGCTTGTTCATCGCCCAGGCCGGACTGCTGCTGCTCTGTCTGTGGCAGAACGGCTCGACGTTCGAGCCGGCATCACGCGCCAACGTCGTGGCCTCTCTCGTGCTCATGGCGTACGCGCTGCTCGTCTATCCGGCGGTGGGACTCGCACTGGGGCAGCGGTATCCCGCGCTGCCGACGTTCGGCGCGCCGTGCCCGACGACGATCTTCACCTTCGCGGTGTTCTGCCTGCTGCCGGCGATCACTCCGCGATTCGCCGCCGTGCCCGTCCTGTGGACGCTCATCGCCTCATACGCCGCGTTCGGTTTCTGCGTGTACGAGGACCTGGGCCTGATCGTCTCCGCGGTCACGGCGATTGTCGTCATTCACCGCGAGAAACATCGGGAGTCACTGTCATGCGCAAAACATCGATCGCCATTGCCATTCTCTCACTCGCACTCCTCTTGATCTCGTGCGCCTCCTCCGAGCCGGGCCCGGTTCAGGTCATCGGCGCGCAGGAGGATCTCGCGATACTCACCGGCGAATGGGTGGGCGTTTACGAGAGCGGCGCGACGGGGCGAAGCGGAAGCATCACCTTTCACCTGACCGAGAATCCGGAGGGCGCACACGGTGACGTCCTGATGGTGCCGAAGCAGACCTTCGTCTACGACCAGGAACGGCATGCCCAGGGAATGATCAGCAGCAGCGGCGGCGGCGGCGCGAGAGCGTTGTCGATCGAGTTCGTCCGCATCTCCGGGGGACAGATCAGCGGGAAGATCGCTTCGTATCCCGACCCCGACTTGCCGGATGCGACGCTGGAGACGCATTTCACGGGCCGCGTCGATGGCGAATGGATCGAGGGGACGTTCGTCACCTATTCGGACCGCGGAGTGTCGCCGCGCCGGGGGACCTGGCGTGTCCATCGGAAGTCCGAGCGCGGGTGACGGCCTTCTGCATCTCGACGATCGCGATCGGGACGATCGCGCAGGTTGCGATCACGAGGAGGTCGACGGATCGGACCGGTGTGAAGCCGAGAAGGCGCGCCAGTGGAGCGAATGTCGACGCGAATCCCTGCAGCACGATCACCGTTCCCGTGGCGGCCCAGATGTGCAGATTGTCGAACAGGCCGGTCAGCGCCGAGGCCACGCGTGAGCGGCAGTTGAACGTGTGCCCGACCTGCACGGCGACGAGCGCCAACAGCGCGATCGTTCTTGCGTGCGCTCCCTGGCCATAGACTCGCAGGGCCCACACGTACGGGGCCAGGGCCACTGCGGCGAGCATCGCCCCTTGCCAGGCGACGAGCAGGAGAAACGATCGCGACAGGATGTCGCCGCGCCTCCGCCTTCCGTGCATGCGGCGTGGTTGGGACGGCTCCAGTGCCAGCGCGAACGCGGGGAAGATGTCGGTGATCACGTTCAGCCAGAGGATCTGCAGCGGCAGCAGCGGAAGCGGCAGGCCGGCCAGGATGGCGGTGAAGACCATCACCACTTCGCCGAGGTTGTGCGAGAAGAGGAGATGCACGAACTTGGCGATGTTCGCGTAGATCGTGCGGCCTTCCTCGATCGCGGCGACGACGGTGCCGAGGTTGTCGTCGGTGAGGATGATGTCGGCGGTCTGCTTCGCGGCGTCGGTGCCGGTCTTTCCCATCGCCACGCCGATGTCCGCGCGCCGCAGCGCCGGCGCGTCGTTCACGCCGTCGCCGGTGACGGCGACGATCTCTCCCGCTTTCCGCAAGGCATCGACCACGCGCAGCTTGTCCTCGGGGGTGATGCGCGCGAAGACGTCCGTCTCATGCGCGAGACGTGTGACGTCGGCCTCGCCCGCGTGAATCACGACCGGGTCACGGTCGCCGCTGAGCCTGAGCTCCCGGGCGATGGCGCGCGCCGTCTCCACCTGATCGCCCGTGAGCATCACCACGCGAATGCCTGCATCGCGCGCTCGAGCAATCGCTTCGGCCGCGGCCGGACGGGGAGGATCGGCGAGCGCGGCAAACCCGAGGAACGTGTAGCCGCGGGAAAGGTCGCGATCATCATGGCCCCGTGCGAACGCCAGAACGCGCAGGCCGCTCGACGCGAGCTGCTCGTTGCGGGATCGCAGCTCGCGCTGCCGCTCCTCGGTCAGATGGCCGCACATCGCCAGCACCACCGACGGCGCGCCTTTCAGAGCCAGCAGGCGTTTGCCCTCGGGCGTCTCATGGACGGTGATCATGTGCCGGGTGGTCGGGTCGAAGGGAACCTCCAGCACTTTGCGGTGCGTCTGCCGCAGCGCGGGCACATCGATTCCCGCGTCCATCGCCGCGAGCACGAGCGCGACTTCGGTCGGATCGCCGACCGGCTCGCCGCGCTCGATCACGGCATCGCTGCAGAGCGCGCCGATGCGCAACAGCTCGACCGCGTCGTCGGCGGCGATGGCGCGGACGCTGAGCTGATTCACGGTCAGCGTGCCGGTCTTGTCGGTGCAGATGACGGTGGTGCTGCCGAGAGTCTCCACGGCCGGGAGCTTGCGGACGATGGCGTGGCGGCGCGCCATGCGCAGGACGCCCACGGAGAGGATGAGCGTCGTGACCGCGGGGAGACCTTCCGGAACGGCCGCCACGGCGAGACTGATCCCCACTTCGATCATCTCCCACAGCGGATCGCCGCGGGCGATGCCGGCGATGGCGACGACGGCGCCGATGCCGAGGACGATCCAGACCAGCGTTCGGCCGAGAGCGGCGAGGCGCTGCTCCAGCGGCGTCGGCTGCAGCTCGACGTCCCGAACCAGGCGACCGATCTTTCCGAGCTCCGTTGCATCGCCGGTTGCGGTGACGATCGCGGTGGCCCTTCCTGCCGTCGCGGTCGTCCCGAGGAACACCATCGACCTCCGCTCCGCAAGCGAAGTCTCGGCGCTCACGGCCTCGGTGGACTTCGTCACCGGAACGCTCTCTCCGGTGAGCGCCGCCTCCTCCACGCGCAAGGCCATGGTCTCGACCAGGCGCGCATCCGCCGGGATGTGAGCGCCGGGATCGAGAAGGATCACGTCGCCCGGAACGAGCTCCTCCGCATCGACGATGGACTGCACGCCGTCGCGCAGGACGCGTGCGGTCGTGCGAGCCTGAATCCGGAGGCTCTCCAGCGCGCGCTCCGATCGCCACTCGACCACGAAGCCGACGGCCGCGTTGATGAGGAGCACGCCGATGATGGCGACACCCTCGGCGGCGTCGCGCGTCAGGAAGGCGATCGCTGCCGCGATCGCCAGGAGCACCACGACGATGCTGCGAAACTGGCGAACGGCGATCGCCCACGCCGATCGGCCGGCGTCGCGAACGACGACGTTCTGGCCGAAGATCCCGCGACGCTGCTCCACCTCCTCGCCGGCCAGGCCGCGCGTGACGTCGACGCGCAGCTCGGCGGCGATCTCGGAGGGTGGCCGCGCGAATGCGACAGCCGGTAAGTGGGAGGTCTCCATACCCATCAACCTAACCCGGTGCCGCAGCCGCGAAGCATGCGCCGTCACAGCGGTCGGTGACGGCGCATGCAGTGCCCTCTGGCCGAGGCATCCATCTTCGGGTATGAGCGCGGTCGACGTTCGGCACGATGCCCCGAAAACCGCTCGAGAACCAGCGCAAGAACAGCCGGAAGGCGCACACGGCGACGTCCTGATGGTGCCGCAGCAGGCCTGCCAGATTTTGGAGTGCGGCGGCATCGCCGCCGCTTTCAAAGCGGCAGCGATGCTGCCGCACTCCAAATCGATGGCTTGCCCGCACGGTCTAGAACCCGGGTACCGTATGCCGGGGACAACGATGAAGAAGACCCTTCTGCTGTTCGCGATCGTCGCCGCAGTGCGCGTCCATGCGGAGATTCCGGCGGACCTGCGCCAGCTCGCCGCCGAGATCGAGAAGTTTCCGCTCACGAAGGGGCAGGAAACCGAGAGCAGGCGGCTAGCGAAGTTCTTCGATCTGTACTGGACGGTATCCATGCGCGCGGCGCCCGATTACGCAACGTACATCGGCTATCCCGGTGTCGGGGACCGGCTGCCGGACCTCTCGGACGAAGCGGTCGCGTTCGGACGACGGCTGCTGCAGCTCGAGATCGCGGCGCTGGCGTCGGTCGACGAGTCCCCTCTCACGGAAATGGAGCGATTGCATTACGAGCTCCTTCGCCAGCAGTTCCAGGAAGCCGTCGAGGGCCAGCGTTTCCCCGGTCTGGGAAAGATGCTCGTGACGCACATGAACAACCGGATCACCGCGGGCCTCGGGCTTCTCGGCTACATGCCGGCGGAGACGGTAGGCGACTACGAGGACATGCTGGCGCGCCTGCGCGGTTTCCCGCGCATGGTGGACCAGGGGATCGCCCGCCTGGAGCAGGGGCTGAAGCTCGGCGTCACGCCGCCGCGCGTCACCCTCGGCCGCGTTGCCGAGAACGTGCTCGACTTCATCTCCGACGACCCGCTGAAGGGCGACGTGCTCGAGCCGTTCACGCGCATCCCTGAGACCATCCCTGCGCCGGAGCGCGAACGGCTCCGGCGCACCGCCGTGGAGATCTATCGCACCCAGGACGTGCCCGCCCTGCGCAAGCTGCACGACTATCTCGTCAAGACCTACGTCCCCGGCGCCCGGGAGACGATCGCCATGAGCGATCTGCCGGACGGCAAGGCCATGTACGCGTACTTTCTGCGCGGCTACACGACCACGGATCTCACGCCCGAACAGGTCCACGCCCTCGGCCTCTCCGAGGTGAAACGGATCCGGGCGGAGATGGACAAGGTCATGGTCTCGACCGGGTTCCAAGGAACCTTCGAGGAGTTCTCGACCTATCTGCGCACCGACCCGCGGTTCTTCTACGACAAGCCGGAAGACCTCGTGACCGGGTACCGCGACATCGCCAAGCGCATCGAGCCCGAGCTGGCAAAGCTCTTCGGCCGTCTGCCGCGGCTGCCGTACGGCGTCAAGGCCATGCGCCAGGGCACGGCCACCGCGCCGTCGGCGATGTACGACAACGGCACCGCGGCCGCCAACCGTCCCGGCTGGATGCTCATCAACACCTTCGATCTGAAGGCCCGGCCGAAGTGGGCCATGGAGAGCCTGACCGCGCACGAGGCCGTGCCCGGACATCATCTCCAGTATTCGCTCGCCGAGGAGATCGAGGACATTCCCGAGTGGCGGAAGTGGGACGTCTACCCGGTCTTCTCCGAAGGGTGGGGGCTGTACGCCGAGACCATCGGCGGCGAGCTCGGTCTCTACCGGGATCCGTATTCGAAGTACGGCCAACTGAACAACGAGAGCTGGCGCGCCATCCGCCTCGTCGTCGACACCGGCCTGCACGCCATGGGCTGGACGCGCGAGGACGCGGTCCGCTATTGCCGCGCCAACTCCGCGAAGACGGACCGCGAGATTGAGAACGAAGTCGACCGGTACATCACCAGCGCCGGCGGCGTCTCCGCGTACAAGATCGGCGAGCTGAAGATCCGCGAGCTGCGGACCTACGCGGAGAAGGAGCTGGGCGAGAAGTTCGACATCCGCGCCTTCCACGACACCCTCCTCGGCGGGGGGCAGTTGCCGCTGGATCTGCTGGAGAAGAGGATGCGGGCGTGGGTG
>JBIOTX010000202.1:0-3427 GCA_044866315.1 Thermoanaerobaculia bacterium
GGTCGTACTGGAAGACCGCCCGCCACTCGACGGCCTGGGCGGACGTCAGCAGCTCGATGGCCAGCACGGACT
The DNA here is from genome assembly GCA_044866315.1 of Thermoanaerobaculia bacterium. Classification (GTDB taxonomy): domain Bacteria; phylum Acidobacteriota; class Thermoanaerobaculia; order Gp7-AA8; family Gp7-AA8; genus QHVT01. The sequence continues at coordinate 73 of JBIOTX010000202.1, forward strand.
GCGCGTTGGAGAGCACGGTCCGCAGCTTGCGCGCCGCGTGGGTGGACATGGACACATGATCCTCGGCGTTCGCGCCGGTCGGGATCGAGTCGACGGACGCGGGGTGGGCCAGGACCTTGTTCTCCGAGACGATCGAGGCGGCGGTGTACTGCAGGATCATCAGCCCCGAGTTCACGCCCGGACGGGTGGTGAGGTTCTGGGGGAGGCCGCGGTTGTGATGCCCGTCGAGGAGCATCTGCGTGCGGCGCTCGGAGATGTTGGCCAGCTCGGCGACGGCGATGGTCAAAAAGTCGGCAGCCAGGGCGAGCGGCTGGCCGTGGAAGTTGCCGGCCGAGTAGGCGAGGCGGCGGTCGCCGTGATACCACTCCGGCCAGTTCGCCCGGAACTGGAGGTCGAACGGTTCCCCATCCTCGGGGAAGAACAGCGGGTTGTCCGTGGCGGCGTTGATCTCTTTCTCGGCGATGGCCCGGACGTGGCGGATGGTGTCGCGCGTCGCACCGTGCACCTGCGGCGCGCAGCGGAGCGAGTACGGGTCCTGCACCGCGCCGGCGCGCTCGACGAGGCGCGAGCCGGTCAGCATCTCGCGGATGCGCCGGGCGGACTCGATCTGTCCCGGATGGCCGCGATCCTCGTGCACCTTCGGGTCGAGCGCGCGCGTGCAGCCGGCCATGGCCTCCATCGCGAGCGCGGCCGCGGAGTCGGCGAGCTCGGCGAGCCGCTCGGCGTCGTGCACCGCCAGGGCCAGCATCGCCGCGGAGAAGTTCGCCCCGTTGACCAGCCCCAGCCCTTCCTTGAACGTCGGCTTCATCTCCTCGGCCGTGAAGCCGAGGACATCCGGCAGCTCCTTCGCGTCGCGGAGCGTCGGATCGCTGGCCGTGTAGAAGCGCCCCTCGCCGAGGAGGGTGACGAAGAGGTGCGAGAGGGGGCAGAGATCGCCGCTCGCGCCGACCGAGCCGCGCAGCGGGACCAGCGGGATCACCCCGCGGTTGAGCATGGCCTGGACGATCTCCACCAGCTTCCGGCGCACGCCGGAGTGGCCCTTGAGGAACGCGTTCAGCCGCGTCACCAGCGCCCCCCGCACGACCTCGGCCGGGAAGTAGTTCGCCAGGTCGTCCGGATCGGCGTTCTCGCCGACGCCAACGGAGTGCGAGAGGAGGAGGTTGCGCTGGAGCTGCTCGAGATCCTCCGGCGCGATCGGCTTGTCCTTGAACTCGCCGAAGCCGGTGGTGACGCCGTACTCCGACGGTCCGGCGCGCCCCGCCTCCCACGCCGCCCGGTAGTCGGCGACGACCTTGGCGATCACGGCCTCGCTGCGCGCGACGCGCTCGTCGGTGGCGGGGTCGCGCTCCACGCGGACGGAAGGGTCGCGGGCGATGCGCACGAGCTGCTCGATGGTCAGGGAGTCGCCGTCGAGGACGATCTTCATCCGATCTCCGCGAGCATTCTGCGGATCGACTCCACCAACTCCCCGCGCGGCACGACCACCTGGCCGGCGCGCTGGGCCAGGTACTCCTTGCGGTCGGCGACCGGCTTGGCCCGCTCGCGGCCGGCGATCATGTCCTTGATCGTCACCGTGCCCTGCTGCTTTTCGTTCGAGCCGTAGAGGATGGCCAGGGGGATGTCGTACTGGTCGGCGTACTTGAGCTGCTTGCCCGGGCCTTTGGCCGTGCCGATGTAGAGCTCCGTCGGGATGCCCGCACGGCGCAGCTCCCAGGTCATGGCCAGGTAGTCGTCGGTCAGCCCCGGGTCCATGTTCGTGACCAGCACCTGGGCGGTCGCCTTTTTCTTGCCGATGCGGCCGAGGTGGACGAGTGCGGCGAGGAGGCGGTCGACGCCGATGGACGCACCGACGGCGGGGATGGACTCGCCGAGGAAGCGCATGACCAGATTGTCGTAGCGGCCGCCGCCGAAGACGGAACCGAACTGCGGCGCGTCGAGGAGGATGGCCTCGAACACCGGGCCGGTGTAGTAGGCCAGGCCGCGGGCGATGGAGAGGTCGAGGGCGACCTTATCGTCGCCGTAGCCGAGGGCGTAGAGGTGATTGGAAATCTTCTCCACCACGCCGATCTGCGCCGGAGCGTTCTCCACGCCCGCGAACAGCTCGCGGAGCTGGGCGATGACGTCGCGGCGCGCGTCGGCCTTCACGTTCAGGAACTGCTCGATGCGCTCGACCTGGCTCCGCTCCAGGCCGACGCCGCGGATGATGTCCCCCGACTCGTCCTTGTAGCCCTGCATCAGCTCGAGCTTGACCTTCTCCAGGCCCACCTTGTCGAGCTTGTCCAGGACGCGGAAGACGTCCACGCCCTGCTCCGGGGAGACCCCGGCGTAGGCGAGAAGCAGGTTGAGGATCGACCGGCTGGAGAAGCGGACCAGATACCGCCCGACGGCAAGGGCGTCGAGGGTGTCGCACATCCCGGCCAGGATCTCCGTGTCCGCCACCTCGGACTCGACCCCGACGGAGTCGAGGTCGAACTGGGTGAACTCGCGGTAGCGCCCCTTGTCCGGCTTGTCCGCCCGCCAGACCGGCGAGACCTGGTAGCGGCGGAACGGGCGGGGGAGCTCGGGGTACTGGGCGATCACCCTGGCGAGCGGAACGGTGAGGTCGAAGCGGAGTCCCATTTCCTCGCGCTCCGGGTTGATCACCCGGAAGATCGACTGCTGCGCCTCCTGCCCGGCGCTGCCGGAGAGGACATCCAGGTACTCGATGGCGGGCGTGGAGAGGGGAACGAACCCGTACCGCTCGTAGACCCCGCGGATCGTGTCGATCATCTCCTGCCGCGCCAGCATCTGGTCGGGCAGGAGATCGCGCAGACCGCGCGAGAGGCGCGGGAGGACGGTGTCAGGCATGCACGGGCTGTAAGCCCGTCAAATTGAAAATTGAAAATTGAAAATTGAAAAAAAAGCCGCGGCGAGCGCGGCCATTCCAATTCTCAATTTTCAATTCTCAATTTTCAATTCCGCCGCAGGCGGCCTTGGTACCGAGGGGCGGGCTCGAACCGCCGACCCCTAGATCCACAATCTAGTGCTCTAACCAACTGAGCTACCCCGGCACACGGGCGCGCGAATGATACTCGCGACCGAGAGAACGCGGAAGGGGGGGAGGTACATTCTCGCTACACGAACACGTACTTGCGTGGCGGCGCCGACTCCGCGAGATCCAGCTTCACGTAGGGGAAGAGTCGCGCCCGCCGCCCCGCATCCACGGCGGTAATGGTGAACGTGCTGGCCGGGTTCTCCAGGAGCCCGTCAGGAGGGCGGGTGGCGGGCGTGGCCGTCACGACGATCCGCCCACTACGGATCGCCGCGCCGGACGCCCGCCACCGCAAGCCGCTTTGATCGTGCGTCACGACTACCT
>JBIOTX010000203.1:0-19601 GCA_044866315.1 Thermoanaerobaculia bacterium
GCAACCAGCCGGCCGTCTCCGATCTCCGCTCGCGCGTCGCCACCGGCGCGACCGATCCGTACGTCTTCGACTGCGAGGGCTGCTTCTACGTCTTCGGCGCGCGGCCGGTGGCGTTCGAGAGCCGCGAACGGCGCTACGGCGTCGCCGGCGCGTGGCAGATCGGATCGCTCGCCATCGGCGCGGGCGCGGAGCTGCAGGACGTCGATGACCAAGTGGAGCTGGTGCGCCTGCGCCTGCCCAACGTGGTCGCGCCATTGCAGGCCGAGCAGCTCTTCCGCACGACCAGCGGCCGGAAGGTCGTGCCGAACGCGGGGCTGCGCTGGAGCGTCACCCCGCGCGTGGCGCTGTCGGCCGCGTATCAGGGCGCGGCAGAATTCGACCGCACCTCCGACGTCTGCCGGATCAACTTCGACATCCTGGAGCGCACCTCGCCGTGCACCAGCGCGGTGGCGCGGCTGAACGCGTCCACCGAGCACCGCGCCGATGCGCTGCGCGGCGGCTTGTCGGTGAAGGTCAGCGATGCGATGACCGTCGTTGGCGAGGCCGTGCGCCGCAACTACGGCAACCTCGCCGAGGAGCGCTTCAGCATCATCGACGTGCCGTTCACCCTTCCGTACCGCGACGTCACCGAGCTGCGCGCCGGCGCGGAGTACCGGCGGAAGAGCTTCGCCCTCCGCGCGGGATGGTGGCGCGATCCGTCGCGCTTCGACCCGGAGCTCGTCCTCGCCGGGCGGATCGACGAGAGCGTCGATCACCTCACCTTCGGCGCGGGGATCGCCGTCGCCGGCGGCCGGCTGGACGTCGCCGTCGATCACGCCGGCGCGGACTATCCGCGCACGATCTCGGCTGGATTCACCTGGAGCGGCGGGCTTTAGCCCGCCGTTTAGCCCGCCGATCGGTGTGATAGAAGGGGCCCTCCATGTGGAGCGCCCGTCGCATTCTCAAAGAGCTCGCCGATAACGACCGCCGGCGGCAGATCCTGGCCGCCTTCTGGAAGCACGCCGAAACGCACACCAAGCTGATGGCCCAGATGCAGCTCGCCAAGGCTCTGCACTTCCGCGAAGAGACCATCCGCAAGATGCCGCCGGACAAGAAGGCCGACCTCCTCGGCTCGCGCATCGGCGCGCCGGAGTTCGACCAGTTCCTGGAGCTGGCCCTGATGCAGTACCACACCCATCACGCCAACGAGATGATGGGGGCATTCCTCGACCGCTGGGGCGTGCCGCACGAGAACGGCTCGATCGAGGCCGAGGAGTACAAGGTGCCGGCGGCGGACGACGTACGCGCGGCCGTGCGCGAGCTGGAGGGGCAGTACGACAAGCGCGACGTCGCGCTCTATCTCGCCACCGCGGGCCTGCTCATGGCGGATGAGTGGCGCGACGCGACCTGGCCGGTCGTCGACGAGCTCAGCGCCGTCTGATCGAGAGCACGCTCCACGACGTGCCGTCGTGGAGCAGCGTCGCCGTCGCGTTGTGCGTGCCCGCGTAGCGCTCGGCGAAGACCTGCCCGACCTCGTTCGGCTTCCAGGTCCATGTAAAGTCCGCGTCCGCCGTGCCGTCGGCGTTCCCGCGCACCGCGCTGACGTCCCCCATCTCCTTCTTCGCCAGCGGGACGATATCCAGGATGCCGTTCGGCCGGGGGAGGAAGCGCTTGTCCGCTTTCGCCTTGCCGGTGAGCTCGATCGCGCCGTCGCCGCCGATGGTGATCCATCCCGCCTTGACGAGCTTCTTCGCCGCCGCGTCCGCCCGCTGCATCGGCAGCGAAACCGCTGCCTCGGTGAACTCGAACTCGCCGAGCGCGCCCGAGCCCGCGATCAGCTCACGCGCCTCGGCGGCGGTGGGTGGGCGAGGGGGAGGCGCCTTCGGCTTTTCAACCGCCGGCGGTTCGCCGGCGCAGGCGACGAGGAGGAGTGCGAGAAGCGCGCGGCGCATGCACCGAGTCTATAGGAGTGCGGTGGCGCAGCCACCGCTCTGTGATCCGGATAAGAAAGCGGTGGCTCCGCCACCGCACTCCTATAGGTCTTCCTCTGTGTTCTGCAGGCTGCGATAGAGGTCGTGGCTCTCTTCGGAAAGAAATCGCATGGCCAGGCGGTCGGCTTCCTCGGTTCGGAAGGCGGACAAAAGGAACGCGATCGATTTCGCGTTCTCTCCCATCCGTTCGAGCGCCGCCTCGATTCCGGGCAGCGACGCGTGATCCTGCTGGGCAGCGAATCCATGGACGGCCGTCCAAATGAGATCGGAATCATCCGTGGCCAGCGCGGTGAGGAGAAGAGAGTGTGAGCGCCGATCGGGTGCTGGAGCGGGCCAGGGCGTCGTAGGCGGTGTTCCAGAGATTCACTGGATCGGCGTGGCGTTCCGCGCACAAAGCCTCGAATTCCGGCGTGAACCGGCCGTCCTTTCGCGGGAACCGCACCGCGATCGCGGCGCGCTCCAACAGCTCTTCGACGTAAACGCTGTCATCGTCAGCCCGGCCGAGGAGCGCTGCGGCGATGCGGTGCCGCTCCCCGTAACTCACCTCGGCAGTCAGCCGATATTCGAGAAGCGTGATGGCCGAGGTATCGCCTTGCTGCATCGCCTCGATGAGCGTCGTGTTCATGTCGTAGTCGCTGCACGAGGGGGAGCTCGAACGGCTCGACGGGCCCCTGCTCGAGCACCGGATGCCAATACACCCCAGGGCGCTTGGTGCGTGCAGCAGCGCCACGAACAGCAGCAGCGCGACTACACCACGGCCGCCTCGTCGAGGCTGAGCGATCCCGCATCCGCATCCAGCGTCGCCGTGACGCCGATCGGGAGGGTGAGCTTCTGCTCGATATGTCCGAACGACAGCCCGGAGATGGCCGGCGTTGACCGGCCGCCGAAGCGGTCGCGGAGGATTTCTTCGAGGCTGAAGGTCGGGCCGCTGTAGCCGCACTGCGAGCAGCGCCCGAAGACCACGCCCGCGGCGCGCTCGAACTTCCCCGCCAGCGCGAGCTGGGTGAGCATGCGGTCGATGCGGTAGAGCTCCTCGCGGATGTCCTCCAGGAGCACGATCGCGCCGTTCGTCTCTACCTCGTACGGCGTTCCCATCAGCGACGCCACGAGAGTGAGATTGCCGCCGGCGAGGCGTCCCGTGGCCTTTCCCGGCGCGAGGCGCAGGATGCGGTTCGCCCGGTCGACCAGGTCGGTCGGCTTCTTCTGCGGCTGCGCCAGCACGCCCGCGGGCTCGGGCGTCATGACCACGCGCCGGAAGTTCTCCAGCGAGTACGGATCGAACGTCGAGCTGCCCACCGGGCCGTGGAACGTGACCAGGCCGGTGCGCTGATGAATGGCGTTGAGCAGGGCGGTGATGTCCGAGAAGCCGAGGAAGACCTTCGGCTTGCGGGCCATCAGCGCGTAGTCGAGATAGGGCAGGATGCGCGGCGAGCCCCAGCCGCCGGTGTAGCAGACGATGCCCGCCACCGCATCGTCGGCGAACATCCGATTGATGTCGTCCGCCCGGTCGCGGTCGCGCCCCGCGAAGTAGCCGTGCCGGTCGTAGGCGTGCGGCCCGATCACCACCTTCAGGCCGATCGCTTCCAGCTGCTCGCGGGCAAAGGCGAGGTCGTCCGCCTCGAAGACCGCCGATGCGGGCGAAACCAACGCCACCGTGTCGCCCGCCGTCAGGCGTCTCGGCTTGAGAACGGATCTCCGCGAGGGCGCGACCGTGGCGGCGGCTGCGGCGGCGAGGGAGACGACGCGGGTGAAGCTGCGGCGGTTCAGCATGCCGCAGATTGTCGTTCATCGCGTCACCTCCGCCACGACCTGCCGCTCCTTTTCCCCGGCCAGGGCCACGAAGTAGTCGTGCCGCTCGCCGCGGACGTAGACGATCACGTGCGCCAGCGTCTGCAGCGACAGGCGGGAGTCGTCGCCCGAGTAGTAGCTGAGGGCGATCTGATACCGGCCGCGATCCATCCGGGCCAGGGTGTACGTCTCGGGGCCGAAGCCGGTGGTGATGTCCTCGTGCAGCAGCCCGCCGGCCTTGCTCTGTTTGTGGTCGTACATGACTTCTTCACCCGACGGCTCGATCACATGCAGGTCGACGTCGGTGTAGCTGAGGTCCCACATCATCTCGACCTGCAGCTCCGCCGCGGGAATCCTCCGCGGATCGGTGCCGCCCGCGCCTTCCTTCGCGCCGAGGAGCTGCAGCTCCCGCTTCGTCTGCGCCTCGTCCGGCGCGATCTCCAGCGCGCGCTCGAACATCAGCCGGGCCAGGTCGCCCCGCCCCCATCCGTCGAGCACGCGCCCGACGATGCGCAGGGTCGGCGCATCGTCCGGATAGGCCTCGGCCAGATCGGTGAGCGCGCGCAGCGCGAGCTCCGGCGAGTCCGCGCGCAGCGCCAGCGCCGCCTCGGCCTGGAACAGCTTGTCCCCGCCGAGGACCGAGCGAGCGGCGACGTAGTAGCGGAAGCGATCGCCCTCGATCGGGAGCGAGCGCAGCTTCTCGACCACGGCCGCGATGCGCGCCAGGCGCTGCTCGACCGACGCCTGCGTCTCCTCCTCGGACAACAGCGGCGCGTCGTCATTGGCGAGTGCGTTCAGGAGCTGATCGGCGATGGCGGCGGGAGTGGGGGGGATGCTGACGCCGAGGACAGCGAGAGGCTTCCCGATGATCGGCGCTTCCGCGGTGACGGTGATCGCCTCCGAGACCACGCCGATGGCCAGGCGGATCTCCACCACCGAGCCGCTCTGCGCGCCCTGCGGGAACAGCTGCTGCACCGGGATGAAGCCCGGCAGATCGCCGGTGAGCGTGAACGATGCCGGCGCACGCGGGAGGCTGATCCAGAGCTGGCCCTTGTCGTCGCTGATCGCGGTGAGGACCTGATCGCTGCCCGTGCGCAGCGTGACGGTCGCGCCCGGAATCGGAATCCCGTCGCTGTCGCCCACCACGACCCGCAGCACCCAGGCGCCATGGACGGGAGGGCGCTCCGCCGTCGTGCCGCGCAGGACGATCGAGCTGACCGCGCCGATCAGTCGGACGCTCAGGGACGCCACCGCGGCGAGGTCCGCTTCGCGCTGCTCGCGGACGTCGGGCGGCATGGGGATGCCGTAAAACTCGTAGTCCCGCCAGGAGTCGAGCACGAGCAGCGACGTGCGCGCCGTGAGCTGGTTGAAGTGCTTCCCGTGCTCGAGCACTGCCTCCGCGGACGCGCCGTTGGCGAGCAGCTCGCGCAGCCGCGCCCGCGCCCAGGCCCGGCGGACCAGATCGTCCGCGTCGATCTCGCGCACGGGCATGTCGTGACGGGTGGTGCCGGTGGTGACGGAAAGGAACGTGAGGCGGTCGCGCGAACGGGCGTTGAGCGTGGTGTAGGCGTCGACGGTGGACAGCATCGACGACGGCACCACGTCGCGCGCCGGCAGCTCCGCCGAGCGCAGGACCATCCGCGTCGGCACGCGCATGGCCATCTCCACCGCGTCCGCGACCGCGGTCTGGGTGAGATCGAGATGCCATCCGCCGGTGGACCGGGCGATCGCACCGAGAGTGATGTCATCCGCCTCGGGCGAGGCGTTGACGATCGTCAGCGGGCGGCCGAGCTTCGCGATCCCGGCCAGCGCGCGCGAGAGACGTGCGGAGTCGCCGAGGGTGTTCACGCCGTCGGTGACGAGCACGAGACGCGAGTCGGCGGGTGCCGACGCCGCGTTGAACGACAGGCGCTCGAGCACGCCGGCGAGATCGGTCGCGCCGGCGGTGGAGAGACTGGTGAGCATGGGTTCGAGACCGGCCGCGTTGGTCATGAGCGGCCGCTCGATGCCGTGATGGAACGGGACCACCATCATCATGGCGTCGCCGCGCTGTCGGCCGACGAAGGCCCTGAGAAACTCGACCACCTTCGCCTCCTCGCGCTTCGCCGCGCTCGAGGAGACGTCGTAGAGCAGCGTGACGTGGGGTGCCGGCGCCGCGGCCGGCGCGCCGGAGCGGATGCGCGCGGGGGCGGACGCGTACCACATCTGATCGGACGCCGACCAGGCCACCAGCGCGGTCTCCTCGTCCGCGCGCTGCGCGCGGACCACTCCGTCCACGAGCAGCGCCCCCTGCGCCGACCACGTGCTGCCGGAGCGGCGCAGCGCGAGGCCGTCGCTCGTCACCGGCGCGTCGCTGTCGATCTTCAGCTCCAGCGCGAGCGTCTTCCCGTAGCGCAGGTCGAGCTCGTACGGAGCATTGGTCAGCTCCTGGTCGTAGGCGATGTGCACGACCTTCGTCCCGTTCCGCGGGATCGGATAGACGCGGAAGCGGAAGCTGCGCGTGGAGGGGCTCCACTCCGCCAGCGCCGGATCGACGCGGCGGTGGACGACTTCCTCGTACGCCCGGCGGGCCTGCACGCGCTCGACGGCCACGCCGTGGCGGAGGCGCTTGCCGAAGTACAACCCGAGGTCGCTCACCTCGGCGTCGGGAGGCAGGGGGAAGACGAACTCGCCGTCGAGATCATGAGAGAGGTCGTTGCGATACGTCAGGTCGAACGTCGTCCGCGCGAGATGTCCGCGGATGAGCACCTCGATCCGGACGGCATCGATGGCCAGAGCGACACTCCCATCATCGCTCTGGGCGGTGAGCACCGGCAGGTTGGCGCGCGGCGAGGCGACGGCGATACTGGCGAGGGCTGCGAGGAGCGCGAACGTTGTGACGAATCGCATGACGACCTCCCTCCGCCGGGGAAGAAGGTTCAGCGGAGGTGCCATGCGCGCCGTCGAGAGGAAACGCGTTGCGTCGATGGCCGCGCGTGCGGCGCCATGTTCGTTTCGTTCAAGAATCCGAAGTGCACCGGTGATCGAACGGTCAACGTTGTTGCCGATCGATGAACGCGCCGTTAGGCTCGCCCGTTCATGGATCCGCTCACGCACACGCTCCTCGGCGCGAACCTGGCGGCGACGCGTCTCCGCGAGAAGACCCGCCTGGCCACGGCGGCGCTGGTGGTCGGCGCGAACCTCCCGGACGTCGACTCCATCCTCTATTACACAGGCCACCAGGACCTCGCCCTGGGCTTCCGGCGCGGCTGGACCCACGGCGTGCTCGCCCTGGCGGTGCTGCCGCTGCTCCAGACCGCGCTGCTCCTGCTCTACGCGCGCCTGCGTCCCGATCCCGAGCGCCCGACCTCGGCGCGCTGGCTGCTTGTGCTCTCGTTCTTCGCCATCCTCACCCATCCGTTCCTGGACTGGCTGAACAACTACGGCATGCGCTGGCTGATGCCGTTCGACGGGAGCTGGTTCTACGGCGACTCGGTCTTCATCATGGATCCGTGGCTCTGGCTGGCCCTCGGCGCGGGCTGGCTGACCTCGCGCCGGGCCACGGTCCCGCTGGTGGTGGCGTTCATCGTCGTCACCGCCCTTCTGGGGTGGATCGTCTCCAATCGCGATCCGCGCTATGTGCTCGTCGTCGTGCTCGTGGCGGCGGTGCTCTTCGGCGCGCTGCTCTGGAGACCCAAGCGCTCGCTCGCGACGGCCGCGCTGATCGTCGCCGGCTGCTACATCGGTGCGCGGCTGGGCGTCCACGCGGTCACCGATGCCGCGGTGCGGCGGCAGATCCCAGGCGTGGAGCGGCTGATGGTCGCGCCGCAGCCGATCGATCCGACGCGCTGGGACGTCGTAGCGAAGGTGGGGGATGTTTACCGATTCGGCCGGTTCGAATGGCGAGGGCGCGGGCTCACCCTCGACCCCCGTCCGCTGCCGGTGCCGAAGGAAACGCCGGAGTGGAGCGCCGCGCGGCGCGATCCGTCGATCCGCGGATTCATGACCTGGGTGCGCTTCCCCTGGTACGAGGTGGTGCAGGAGCCGGACAAAACGCGCGTGCTGATCCACGACGCGCGGTACGTCACGCGGTACCGGCCGGGGGGCGGGTTCGGTGGCGTGGAGGTAGTGTTGACAAAGTCTAATGTCAGACCTATTCCTGTACCATCCCCGTGAAGCGCGATCTCCTCCACGAGGCCGTCTGATGTACGACCTCCGTGATCCGAAATTCTTCGACGACGCGGCGATCGATGCCGAGATCCGGCGCGTCTTCGAGGTCTGCCACACCTGCCGGATGTGCTCCAGCTACTGCCCGTCGTTCCCCTCCCTCTTCGACGCCGTCGACGGGCACGAGGAGGCGGTCGCGACGATGACCCAGAAGGAGATCGACGAGGTGGTCGATCTCTGCTGGCAGTGCAAGCTCTGTTACGTGACGTGCCCGTACACGCCGCCGCACGAGCTGGCGATCGACTTTCCGCGCCTGCTCCAGCGCGCGAAGTGGGCGCGGGTGAAGAAGAGCGGCGTGCCCCTGCGCGAGCGCGTCCTCGGCAATCCCGACCGTCTCGGCCGCTTCTCCTCCGGCGCGCTCGCGCCGCTGGTGAACTGGACCAGCCGCCGCCCCCTCGCGCGTACGGCCCTGGAGAAGCTCCTCGGCATCCACCGCAAGCGCCGGCTCCCGCCCTACGCGAGGACCACCTTCGCGAAGTGGTTCCGCCGCCGCAGCATCACGCCCGAGGGATGGCCGGTGGCGATCTTCGACACCTGTTCGGTGAACTACAACCACCCGGAGATCGGGATGGCCGCCGTGCAGGTGCTCGAGCACAACGACAAGGACGTGATCCGCCCGAACATCGTCTGCTGCGGCCTGCCCGCCCTCGACGGCGGAGACCTGGACGCGGCCGCGGAGAACGTCCGCCGCAATCTTCGCGTGCTCGCGCCGCTGGCGAAGGCCGACGTGCCGATCGTCGTCTTCGGTCCCAGCTGCGGCTACACCATCAAGAAGGAGTGGCCGGAGCTCGTCCCCACCGACGACTGCCGCCTGGTCGCCTCCAGCACCATGGACATCGGCGAGTTCCTGGCGAAGGAGCGCAGCGCGGGCCGCCTCGACACGAACTTCCCCGCGCCGCAGGGCACGATTGCCTATCACGTCCCCTGTCACCTGCGAGCCCAGAACGTCGGCCAGCCCTTCCGCACGCTTTTCGAGGAGATCCCCGACACGACCGTGAAGCCGATCGAGCAGTGCTCCGCCTTCGACGGCACGTGGGGCATGAAGCGCGAGCACTACGAGACCTCGCGCAAGTGCGCCGGCAAGCTGTGCGGCGCGATCACCCGCGCGGCCGGCGACCGCCTCGTGTCCGACTGCACCCTGGCCGGGATCAACGTGGCCGAGGAGCTGGGGAAGACGCCGCAGCACCCGATCGAGGTGCTGCGGGACGCGTACGGACTAATCAAAGTGTAGGGCGCGCGTCCCGCGCGCCACTCCGATGCGCCTTGGGGTTCTCATGATCCCAAAGGCAAGTTATCATGTGTGCAGTCCACTGGTTCCCGGTACTCCATGAAGCGACTGCTTTTCGTGACACTTGCCGCCTGTGCTCTGGCCGCCGCGCCGGAGACCCATGCCGCTCCCTGCGCGTCCAGTCCCTCGAAGGACCTGGTGTCGTCACTGCTCCGGCAGGCCCCCGGGCTCCGCTCCAGCGTCCTGCGCCTGGCCCTCGACGCCACCGGCTGCGCCGCGGAGAAGGGGCTGCTCAAGCGCCGCGACCTGCTGACGGTCATCGACTACTCGCTCCCGTCCACCCAGCCGCGCCTCTTCGTCTTCGACCTCCAGGCCCGCCGGCTCCTCTTCCGCGAGCTCGTCGCCCACGGCAAGAACAGCGGCGGCAATCTCCCGAGCTTCTTCTCCAACAGCCCCGGAAGCCTGGCCACGAGCCTCGGCCTCTTCGTGACTGCCGACACGTACTTTGGCAGCAACGGCTACTCGCTCCGCCTGCGCGGCCTCGAGGAAGGCGTCAACGACATGGCCATGGACCGGGCCATCGTCATGCACGGCGCCAGCTACGTCAGCCGCGCCGCCATCCGCGCCCTCGGCCGCCTCGGCCGGAGCTGGGGCTGCCCGGCTGTGCGCAAGGAGATCGCCCGCAAGATGATCGACACCCTCCGCGGGGGGACGCCGGTGTTCGCGTATTACCCCGAGGAGAGCTGGCTCTCGCGCTCGGAGTTTGTAGGAGTGCGGCGGCCCTAGCCGCCGCTTTCTGATCCGGATAGAAGAGCGGTGGCTGCGCCACCGCACTCCTATATTCAGACGCTGCCCTTCCTCTTGCGCAAGTCGTCCGCTTCGATTTTCGTCGCGAATCCTCGGAGCGAGGACAGCGGATGCTCTGGCACGAGCGTGATCATGCCCGCCTTGGCAATGACCTCGAGCTCCTGTCCGACTTGAAGGTCGAGGCCCTCACGCACCTCTTTTGGGATCGTGACTCGAAATCCCGGTAAGACTTTCGTTCCAGCCATCTGATCTGATCCTCCGATGGATCCCCAGTATCCCCCCGCAAACACCCTGTGCCAACCCCCCGCCCCCACTGTACTTCCGGCGCCCGTCCGGGTACCCTTCGCCCGCCCAACCCTGTGAGCCGCGCCGGTTCCGGCGCGAGGAGGCTTCCCATGAGACGAAATCGCATCTTTCCGGGCAGCGCGCTGGTTCTTGCAATGGCAATGGCCATCGCCGGCTGCACCACGGTGAATGACGTGCCGACCACGACAGAAACTGCACCTCCCCCGACCACCACCCCCGCCCCCGCCGTCACGAGCAATCCGCTGCTCGGGCCCTGGACCGGCCCCTACGGCGGCGTGCCGCCGTGGGACAAGGTCAAGGTCTCCGACATCAAGCCCGCCCTGGAGGCGGCCATGGCGGAGAACCTGGCCGAGATCGACGCCATTGCCAAGAACCCGGCCCCGCCGACGTTCGAGAACACCATCGCGGCGATGGAGAAGGCGGGGCGCACGCTCGAGCGCGTGGGTACGATCTTCGGCGTCTACAGCTCGACCATGTCCGACGACGAGTTCCAGAAGGTCGAGCTGGAGATGGCCCCGAAGCTGGCCGAGTTCGGGGACAAGATCACCCAGAACGAGGTCCTCTTCCGCCGCATCGAGGCGGTCTACAACTCGCCGAACAAGGCCAGGCTGACGCCCGAGCAGCAGCGCGTGACCTGGCTCTACTACACGAACTTCGTCCGCGCCGGCGCGAAGCTCGACGCCAAGGCCAAGGCCCGGGTCGCGGACATCAACCAACGACTCGCCGAGCTCTACACGAAGTTCAGCCAGAACGTGCTCGCCGACGAGAAGAACGACGTGGTCGTTCTGGAGTCCGAGGCCGATCTGGCCGGGCTGCCGCAGTCGCTGCGGGATGCAGCCGCGTCCGCCGCGACCGCGCGGCAGATGCCGGGCAAGTGGGTGATCACCAACACCCGCTCGTCGATGGATCCCTTCCTGACCTACTCCGATCGCCGCGACCTGCGTGAGAAGGTCTTCCGGATGTTCGTGAACCGCGGCGACAAGGGCGGTCCGACCGACAACAACGCCATCATCACCGACATCCTCCAGCTCCGCGCCGAGCGCGCCACCCTCCTCGGCTACAAGACCCACGCGCACTGGCGCCTCGAGAACTCCATGGCCGGAACGCCGGAGAAGACCCTCGAGCTGATGGAAGCGGTCTGGAAGCCGGCCGTGGCCCGCGTCCGCGAGGAAGTGGCGGACATGCAGGCCGTGGCGAATAAGGAAGGCGCCAACATCACCATCGAGCCGTGGGATTACCGCTACTACGCCGAGAAGGTGCGCAAGGCCCGCTACGACCTCGATCAGAACGAGGTCAAGCCGTACCTCCAGCTCGACAAGCTGCGCGAGGGCATGTTCTGGGTCGCCGGAGAGCTGTTCAACTTCAACTTCACGCCGGTCTCGAACGTCCCCACCTATCACCCCGACGTGAAGGTCTGGGAGGTCACGGACAAGACCACCGGCAAGCACATCGGCCTCTGGTACTTCGACCCGTACGCGCGTCCGGGCAAGCAGTCCGGCGCGTGGATGAACGCCTACCGCAACCAGCAGCGCTTCGCCGACAACATCACCACCATCGTCTCGAACAACTCCAACTTCGTGAAGACCGCGCCCGGCGAGCCGGTGCTGATCTCCTGGGACGACGCCACCACGCTCTTCCACGAGTTCGGCCACGCCCTGCACGGCCTCTCCTCGAACGTGAGCTACCCGTCCGTGTCCGGCACGGCGGTGTTCCGCGACTACGTCGAGTTCCCCTCGCAGCTCCTCGAGCACTGGCTGGCCACGCCGGAGGTGCTGCAGCGCTTCGCCCTGCACTACCAGACCGGCCAGCCCATCCCGCAGGCGCTCGTCGACCGCATCAAGAAGGCGGGGACGTTCAACGAGGGCTTCCGCACGGTCGAGTACCTCTCCGCCGCGCTCGTGGACATGAAGCTGCACCTGGCCGGCAACACGAAGATCGATCCCGACAAGTTCGAGCGCGAGACGCTGGAGCAGATCGGGATGCCCAAGGAGATCGTGATGCGGCACCGCACGCCGCAGTTCCTGCACGTCTTCGGCGGCGACGGCTACTCGGCCGGCTACTACAGCTACCTCTGGTCGGACGTGATCACCGCCGACGCCGCCGAGGCCTTCACCGAGGCGCCGGGCGGGCTGTACGACAAGGAAGTGGCCAAGCGCCTGCGCCAGTTCATCTTCTCGGTCGGCAACACCATCGACCCGGCCCAGGGCTACCGGATGTTCCGCGGACGCGACCCGCAGGTGGGCGCGCTGATGCGGAAGCGCGGGTTCCCCAGCAGTTAATCTAGGAGTGCGGTGGCGCAGCCACCGCTTTCTGATCCGGATAGGAAAGCGGCGGCTACGGCCGCCGCACTCCTAAAAGCTCCTCGCGCGTAAGAGCGCGCGTCGCTCCGACCGGCAACCCTTCGATCGCGATCCCCCCGATCGCGATCCGCACGAGCTTCTCCACCTTCGCGCCGAGGGCCTCCACCATCCGCCGCACCTGCCGGTTCCGGCCCTCGGTGATGGTGATCTCGAACGTCGATTTGCCGCGGCGAAGGGCGACGGCCGGGCGGGTGGGGCCGTCGCGCAGCTCGATGCCGTTGCGGAGGCGGTCCAGGTCGTCGTCGGAGAGCACCTTCGACGCCTTGACGAAGTACGTCTTCGGCACGTGGTAGTCGGGATTCGTCAGCCGCTCGGCGAAGGCCGTGTCGTTGGTGAGGATGAGCAGGCCGCTGGTGTCGAGGTCGAGGCGGCCGACGGGGAAGAGATAGCGGTCGCGGTCGGGGAGGAGGTCGTAGATCGTCGGGCGCCCCTCGGGGTCGCGGTAGGTGGTCAGGTAGCCGGCCGGCTTGTGCAGGAGCAGATAGACGCGCTCGGCGGCCGCGATCGGCTTGCCGTCGAATGTGACCTCGTCCCGCTCGAGGTCGATCCAGCGGTTCGGGTCCCCCTCCACCCGCCCGTTCACCTTCACCCGTCCCTCGCCGACCCACCGCCGGGCCTCCGTGCGCGAGCCGAGGCCGGCCTTGGAGAGCACGCGCTCGAGGGTCTTGAGCGGGCGGTCGCCGGGAGGAGGCGCCTGGACGGGCTTGCGCCTCATCGCGCGTCGCGGAGGTGCAGCTTCATCCGGTCGCCGATGGTCATCCGCTCGATGTGTCCATCGGGGGCGACCCAGACGTCGTGCACGTTGCCGGTGTTGGCGTCCGTGAAGCGGTAGTGATTCAGGCCGCCCTCGTTGCCGACCAGCTGGGCCTCGCCCTCCTTCTTCTGCGGGTCGAAGGCGATGGTCACGCGCTGGTACATCCGGCCGGCGTAATCGGGCGGATTCGCGGGCGTCCAGACCACGCCGGTCGGTCCGGCGGCGGCGCGCCAGGTCTTCCCCCCAGCGGTCAGCTCGACCTTCTCCGCGCCGATGCGCTCGCGGGTCATCGTCCCTGTGGCCTGGGCGCCGTTCTCCTCGAGCTCGAAGCGGAAGCCCTTCGTGGACTTCATCCACTTCATCGCCTCGGCGTACGTGCCTCCCGCAGTCTCCCGTGTGGCGCCGCCGCCCTCGGCGGCGGGTGCGGGGGCGGCGGGCGAAGGCCGCCGGGTCGGCGGCTCCACACGTCGTTCCCGCGAGCAGGCGAAGAGCAGCGCGAGCAGCAACCCTGTGGTCAATCGTTTACAGCGCATAGGAAGACGCAATGCTACCCTTGTCGTTGGAAAGCATCGAGGTTCGAGAGTCCCATGCAGACAACATCGTGGTGGCGGTGGGTTGTGTTGGGCGCAGCTTTGGGCTGCGTCGTGTTCGGTGTGTCGCACATTCCGTCGAATGAGGTGGTGATCCAGGCGGGCCTGTTCGCTCCGCCGCACCGCCCGGCGCCGAAGCCGGTGTTCGTGCCGGAGCTCCCGGTCGAGCCCTCCGAGCCGTCGAGCGAGATCCCGACGCTCGTGGAAGTCTCGGAGGAGCAGATCGACGTCCGCATCCACGCGCTGGCGCAGGAGATGGCGGACATGTGGACGCGGAACCCCGAGGAGCTGGTGGTGGTGATCGACGACGCCGCGCGCTCGATGCCCAGCGCCCCCTCGGTGACCATGCTCCTGGCCATCGCCCACGCCGAGACGAACGGGAAGATCCTCGACGTCTCCGAGGCCGGCGCCGTCGGTCTGGCCCAGGCGACGCCGGTCGCCTACCGGCAGGAGGGCTTCGAAGGGAAGCTCTTCGTCACGAAGGACTACCTGGTCGGCTCGCGCGCCTACATCATGAAGAAGCCCCTCGGCGACGCGGACACGATCGCCTCGCTGGTGGTGGACAAGGACACCCCGGCGAACCGCAAGAAGGCCCGCCGCCTGCTCCGGTCGGCGAAGGATCTCCGCCGTGAGGGCATCGACGAGCTCGATCTCCTCGCCCCGTTCGCCTCCAAGAAGTACTACGCCGACATCGAGCGCCGCGACGAGCACAACAAGGCCGTCCTCGCGGAGCTCGGGAAGCTGCTGGAGAAGGGATCGCGGGCGCAGCTGCGCTCCTTCCGCGACCGCGTGCGCAAGGAGTACCGCGCCCTCAAACAGACCCAGATGGACTCCTGGGCGCGCTATCAGGACGACCTGATCGCCGAGCGCGACGCCATGCTCACTCAGCACTTCGGCAAGGACCACCGAGTGGTCAAGAAGACCATGGCCTACGAGGCCAGCGAGTACCTGGGCGAGCACCTCGACGACCGCTTCTCGGCCAAGAGCATGGCCCGCTTCCTGGTCCGCCACCTGGACCGGAAGACCAGCGAGGCGCGCCAGCTGGCCAAGAAAGAGAAGGACGTCGAGGCCATGACCGCCGCCCTCTACAACGGCGGCTCCCACAACGTGAAGCGCATGCTCGCGGGCCTGATCCGCACGCTGCCGGAGACGGAAAAGTACATGCGCAAGGTGCCCGCCACGCGCCGCCGTCTCGACAGCGTGATCGCCGGCGTGCCTCTGAACGAGACCCAGGTCAAGACGCTGCGGTAATCCGCGCCCTTAAACCGTCCTTCAGCTCCGGCGGCGTCTGGCTGTAGTCCATGCCGAAGCTCTGCTGCGGCAGTTCCCACGTGTACCCCCGCAGGAGCACGACCGTGAACACCTCCATGAAGTACGTGGCGAAGTCGAGTCCCGGGCAGCGATGGCCTGTGACGGGCCCTGCACCCTGCGGAGCGAAGGCGTGCTCGTGGCGTTTGTCCTCGGCGCGCTCGGGGGAGAAGCGGTCGGGATCGAAGCGCTCCGGGTCGCTGTAGACGCTCTGGCCGACGTGACTCGGCTGGAGCGCCCACATCACCATCCATCCCGCCGGCACGGTCACGCCGTCGAAGGTGAAGCTCTCCTTGGCCTTCCCGAATACGGCCGGGATGATCGGGCAGAGGCGCTTGACCTCGCTGACCACCCGCAAGAGGTACGGCATCCCGGCGAGCTGCTCCAGCGTCAGCGTCCCCTCGGCCGGGATCTCCGCGGCCAGCTTCGCCCGCACGTCCGGATGGGCGGTGAGCTGCTGGACGACGGCCGCCAGCTCGGCCCAGACGATGTAGCCGGCGATGACGATGTGATGCAGCTCCAGAGCGGCGTCCTCATCGCTCATCGTCCCCGAGGCCAGGATGCGCGAGAGGCCGTCATTCGTCGACACGCGCCGGCGCTCCTGCACGCAGCGCCGCAGCACGTCCAGGATCCGGTCGCGCGCGGCGAGGGCCTTGTTGTAGCGCGTGCCCGGGATATTGATCGGCAGGGTGGCGAAGCCGTTGGTGAGGACGCCGTAGTCGCGGCGGAGGCGATCCATCTCCGGCCCGCGGGGCATGCCGATGACCGTCGTGCAGATCACCTCGATGGCCAGGCGCTTGAGCTCATCCACCCAGCGAATCTCCGGCGCCTTCGCCCACTCGGCGAAGTAGAGCTCCGTCGTCTTCTGGATGACCGGCAGGTATGCGGTCATGGCGTCCCGGGTGAAGGCCTGCAGCACGCCGCGCTTGCGCGTGGCGTGAGCCTCGCCATCCAGGAGCGGCAGGCTGCGCCCGCCGAAGAGCTCCTGCACGTGCGGCGGCATCGAGCCCTCGCGCATGACGATCGCGGGATCGATGAACCGCCCCGCCGCCTCCGCGCCCGCGACGACGACCGTCTTCCTCCCGAGCACGTTGGAGCGGAAGATCCGCCCGTGCGCGGCCAGCCGCTCCTCGATGAAGCGGAACGGATTCTTGGCGAAGGACAGGGTCTCGCCGAGGAGAGGAAGACCGTCGCGTCCCGGGGGAAGCGTTGTGCTCATGCTGGACCTCCGGCTGATTCTACGCTCGCGACGCGCGTTCGGTCGTCAGTCGAAAAAGTACGTTCCCCCCACCCGCACCGATCCGAAGCGGTTGCGGAACACGACTCCCAGCGTTCCGAACTTCTGATTCGTCCGCGTGCTGTCCCCGCCTTCCGGCCGGGTCATGAACGTGCTGTAGCCGACGCTCCCCTCCAGGCGGAGGCGGAACGGTCGCAGGACGTTCGGATCGTAGGAGTGGAAGTCGTGGGCGAGGCCGATGCTGGCCTGGCCGAAGCGGCGGTCGACGTTGGGGATCTCCTCCTCTTCCTCGTCCTCCACCTGGTCGATGCGGTCGCCCTCGCCGGAGAGGCGCAGGAAGCCGACGTTCCGGCCGAACAGCCGCCGGTAGGCGGAGGCGTCGAGGCGCAGCCCCCAGAGGTTGAACTGCTCGGTCGCGGTCACGACCTTCTTGTCCGTCGTGTTGTAGGTCTGCCGGTCGAGCTCCGTGTGCGCGTAGCGCGGGCCGAAGGCCATGGAGATGCCGCGCGTGGCGAAGAGGGGATCGTCGTTCGACTCGTACCACCAGCGCAAGTCGGCCGCGGAGACGCTGTCGCTGTCGGTGAGGGTCTCGTTGTCGTCGAGCGTGTCCTCGTCGTCCGGCTTGTCGTCGTTGTTGACGTCGAAGTCGCGGGAGATGCCGAACTTCCGCTCCGAGCCGGTCAGGGTCAGGCTCTGCTTCTGGGTCAAGGGATAGCCGACCAGGAAGTCGCGCTCGGCGTCGAAGTCGAAGTTCTCCTCGGCGCTGAAGCGTTTGCCGAGGCGGAGCATGGCAAAGACGCCGGTGCCGTAGATGTCGTAGATCCGGTAGGTGAGCGCGGCCAGGCTGCCCTGGACGGACTCACTGGAGCGATCGACAGTGACCTCGACCAGTCCGAGGTCGTTGGCCAAGTAGCGCCCGCCGAGCGTGCCCAGGGCGGTGGTGTCGCTCTCCTCCTCGGTGCGCACGTGCTCCACGTTTGCGTGGAAGTTGACCAGGGTCTCCTGCAGCACGCGGATGACCAGGGTCGTCCCGCCGCCGGTCACGCCCGGCTCGACTCGGTAGGTGGCGTCGGTCACGAACGGCAGCCGGCGCACGCGGTACACGGCCTGGCGAAAGTCCTCGTCCGTGTACATCCTCTCCTCGATCAGCCGGGCCTCGGCGCGAATGGAGTCTTCTCCCGCGTCCGAGCCCTCGACCACGATGCGCTCCAGACGGTACTGCGTCGGCGCCTGCTGGGCGGCCAGCGGCGCAGCCAAACCCAGCGCGCAGCACAGCGCGATGAACATCGATCTCACGAAGCTCCTCCTGAATGACGAACGGGAATGGTCAGCGGCCTCCGCTGTGACGATCCGGGGCCGCCGTTGGTTCCGACACCTTATCGCGTTCGGGGCCTTTTCCGGTGATCAGACGCGCCCCGCGCTGGTAGGTCAGGTAGGCCCAGGCCCACTGGGTGATGACCAGGAAGCGGTTGCGGAAGCCGATCAGAAAGAAGATGTGGATCAGCAGCCAGGCCATCCAGGCCAGGAAGCCGCCGAAGCGCAGCTTGCCGAAGTCGGCCACCGCCGCGGCCCGGCCGATGGTGGCCAGCGAGCCCTTGTCGCGGTAGTGGAAGGCGCGGAGGGGCTGCCCCTCGACCGCGCGGTCGAGGTTCATGGCCGTGTGCTGCCCCTCCTGGATGGCCGCCGGGGCCACGCCCGGCACCCACGACCCGTCGCGCTGCTGGACCGCGGCCAGGTCGCCGATCACGAAGACGTCCTTGTGCCCGGGGATGGTCAGGTCCGGCTCGACGATCACCCGCCCGGCGCGGTCGAGCGGCACGCCGAGGGAGCGGGCCAGGGGGGAGGCCTGCACGCCCGCGCCCCAGAGGATCGTCCGTGTGGGGATGGTCCGGTCGCCGATGCAGACCTCGTGGTCGTTGATGTCCGTCACCACCGCGCCGGTGATCACTTCCACGCCGAGGTCGATGAGCTGTTGGCGGGCCTTCTCGGAGAGGCCGGGCGGATAGGGCGGGAGGACGCGGTCCTTGCCCTCGAGGAGGATCACCCGCGCGCTCTCCGGACGGATGTTCCGGAAGTCGCGGACCATGGTCTGCCGGGCGATCTCCGACAGCGCGCCGGCGAGCTCCACACCCGTCGGGCCCGCGCCGATGACCACGAACGTCAGCCACGGCTTCTGGGCCTCCGGGTCCGCCTCGCGCTCCGCCGCCTCGAAGGCCAGGAGCACCCGCCTGCGGATCTCCAGCGCGTCCTCGATCGACTTCAGCCCCGGCGCGAACCGCTCCCACTCCGGATGCCCGAAGTACGAGTGCGTGGCGCCGGTGGCGATGACCAGGAGGTCGTAGTCGAGCGAGCCTCCGTCCGCGAGCTGGACCCGCTTCGCGCTCACGTCCACGCTCACCACCTCGGCGAGGAGGACCAGGACGTTCTTCTGCCGCCGCAGGATGGCCCGGATGGGCATGGCGATGTCGCTCGGATTCAGCGCCGCCGTGGCCACCTGATAGAGCAGGGGCTGGAAGAGGTGGTAGTTGTGCCGGTCGAGGACCGTGATCTCGGCGGGGACGCCTTTCAGGCCCCGGGCGGTGTACAGCCCGGCGAAGCCGCCGCCGATGATGACGATGTGGGGCTGGTCGCGCAAACGGCGCGGATTCTAGTCGTAATTGGTGGAGAACCGGGCCGCGAACTCGTTCACGATCCGGCGCATGTCGTCCAGCAGGGAGGGATCCTCGGCGAGGCGATGCTTGATGGCCACCAGAAACGGAACGTCCGCCTCATCCTCGGGGGCGCCGGAGCGCTCGATCAGGTCGAGCCATTTGTCCACGTCGCCGTCGAAGACGGTCACCAGCATCTGCACGCGGGCGAAATTGGCGGCGACGACGCCGTAGCTCCAGCGGGGCGTCCACTCGACGACCTCGACCGGGACCTCGTAGCTCTCATAGCTCTGTGGAAAGGCAGACACGCGCGACTCCTTGCGAGACACTCACAAAGGAGTGACGGCCGGAGGGAATTCCCTACCTTGGACATTGGCCCCACGTGTCATCCCGAGCGTG
>JBIOTX010000204.1:0-2831 GCA_044866315.1 Thermoanaerobaculia bacterium
GGGACATGACCGTGGAGATGACCCTGCCGAACGGCACCAAGCAGTGCCTGATCAAGATCGACGACTGGGACTTCAACTGGCAGGGCGCCTACCGCTACGCCAGCCCGATCGACATCCCCGCCGGCGCGCGCCTCGGCCTGGTCGCCCACTACGACAACTCGTCCTCCAATCCGCTCAACCCCAACGACCCGCCCAAACCGGTGTCGTGGGGGGAGGCGACGACCGACGAGATGTGTATTGCGTTCGTGGGCGTGACCGTGGAGTAGGGCGGGCACGAGGGCACGAAGGGCACGGGGGCACGGACGCAGAAACCTCTCTGGACCTGTCCCAAGTGCGGCCACCTGTTCGTGACCGCAAATCTCTGGCATTCCTGTGGCGTCTATCCGCTGGAGATGCACTTCGACGGACGCGATCCCGTCGTGCGCACTCTGTTCGACGAGCTGAGGAGCGCCGTCGAGGCCGCCGGTCCGGCAACGATGTACCCGCAGAAATCGCGGATCGTGTTCATGGACCGCGTCCGCTTCTGCGCGGCCATGACCCGCAAACACTCCCTGCTTTTCCACCTCTGGCTCAAACGCCGCGCGGAGCACCCACTGCTCGTGGACGTGGAGGACATGGGGAAGATCGGCTGGATCTGCAGGTTCCGCCTCACCGAGCCGGGGCAGATCGATGGCGCGCTGCGCGCTCTGATCGAGGAAGCGTATGCGTGACGATGCTCTCGTTCACGGTACCTCCTGCAATCGCGCTCGAAACGTAGCGGTGAGTCGGTCGAGCGCCTGTGCCCGCGCTGCCTCAATTTGAAACCCGCCGCCGCGCGCGGTGAGCGTGAATGCCGATATGACGTCATCTCGATGGGTGATCGTGGCGCTCAGCGTGAGATGCACGGTGTACAGGTCCTGGAGCTGTGGCGACTGCTCGCTGCGCTCATGCAAGACGCCGCGGAGCGAGTACGCCGCTCGGAGATCCTTGCCTGCTGCTATGAGTTGGTCAACGCTTGCACCATTTGCATCGGTGATGCGCAGGCGCGGCTGGATCGGGCGTGTCCTCGTGATCCGCGGAGCGGTTACTGGATCGGAGTTTGTGTGCGAAGAAGGTGTGAGGGCCGGGCGGCTCGTTGATGGCGCTGGCGTCGTGGGCAAAACCATATTCGTGATTTCGGCTCTTGTCTCCGCTGCTGCGGCACGCCTCTCCGGTCGGGGCATGCTGACGATCGTCGCGCCAATGCCGACCGTGAGAAAGGCGAAGATGAGTAAGCCTTTTCGCACGCGAAGCCTGAGGCTGAGATCCTCCCATCTTGCGGTGAGAAAGGTGAGCAGCGCGCTGAGCAAGCCCGCGGCGGCAATGAACCCAATGGCAAGGTCGCGCACTCAGTCCTCGATCGTCGTTCTTCCTACCCCTTTGGTTTGGGTATGGCGATCCGTTCAAACGTCAGGTTGTGGAGCGCATACGATCTGGTGCCCGCGCCTTGTCCGACGACGAATTCGCACTGGAAGGCTGCCGGCTCGCCCGCGAGCCACCGATTCTCGAATGCCATCGAAACCGTGCTGCTCGCGCCCGGTGGTATCTCGGTCATGGTCCCGGAGATGAACCGATTGCCTTTGTATCGGAAGAAGGTGGGTGGCGGCGAATGATCGTTCGGATCCCGATAGCCCGAGACGAAGCCGCTCGGATCTGATGTGCCGTCACTAGGGTCGTCTTCGTCGCGCCCGAGTTTGTCACGCAAACTGAGAAGGCGGACGATCTCATTGGCGCTGTAGGCTTCTCCCCAGCGGCCGTGGACGCCGGCGCGCACATACCCGATCCCGCTGAGACCGGAAACTGTGATGCTCCCGGAACCGCCATGCTCGTCACTGATGCTTGCGCGCAGAAGCGTCCGGGTGGCGTCATTGACGCCGGGTTGCGCATTGATTGCCACGAGGACGGGTTGTCGCGCGTCGCGGTTGAGGAGCTCGAGGGTGATCATCACGCCATTTTGCGTTCGTTGCACGCTCTTGATGGTGACCCGGACTGCACCGGCGTCCTTTGCCGGTCCTTGCGGAGCCGGTCGCGCGTCACTCGTCGCGAGGACGTATCGCATGATTTTCTTCGTGTCCTCATCCTTTGTGATCTTCGCCTGCGCGGCACCAAAGACCTCGCCCGTGGTCGTGTCGATGAGTCGACAGTGCACGGCGATGTAACTCTCGAAGTCGGTGATGCTTCCCGTGACGATCGCGTCGACTGCCGCGATACGGCCGATCGCTTTGGCGGTGCTGGGATCGATCGCGCCGGACTGCTGGATCTTCAACTCGCCCAGAACCTTGTCGAGCAACTGGCGCTCGACGATCTTGAAGTTGCCGAGCTGAAAGAGGTTGGTCACGAGCTCCTCGGCGAGATACGTGCCGAGGACAGTCGATTGTCCATCCAGTTCACGAAACGGCAGGACCGCGATCCGTTGCTTCTGTTGAGTCGACGCACTGGTCGTGATCTGACGGGCGAGATCGAGAATCCCATCGCCAAGCGGCTTCTGCGCGTGGAGTGGCAGACACAGGAATGCGAGCATGACCGCAGCCCATCTCTTCACAGGTGCTCCTTGTCTCGCCGCTGATGACGGCGATTGACGCTACCGGAGGAGTGTCGTGGCGCGAACAAAACCCTACCGCAGATGCTTCTGCCTTCGCCTCCGGCCCCCTGCCCCCGTGCCCCTCGTGCCCTCGTCCTCCCACCAACCCGCCGTACAATCCCCCTATCCCCATGCCACAAACCCCCGCGAGCGTGCTCCGCTTCGACCTGGCCGTGCAGCGCAACCACCTCTTCGTGTATGTGCTGGCGCTCCTGACGTCGCTCGCCGGGCG
>JBIOTX010000205.1:0-5021 GCA_044866315.1 Thermoanaerobaculia bacterium
CGTGGGCGCCTCAAGTGTCGGCTTCGTCGGAGCCACTGAGAACCTCCCGCATGCGAGTCACGAGCTGTTGACGCAGCTCCGTCGTGCGCTCCTGCGCCTGCAGAAGCGCCTGGGGGTTGAAGCCGACCGGCGCGTTCGTCTGTGTGATCCTGTGCGCCCTCCGGGTTTCGGCATTTCCCGATGCCTGAAGAACCTTCTGATAAACCAGGAGGGCCTCGATATACAGCCTCACCGCCTCGCGGTCCGCGTCATCCAGATAGATTCCACTCTTCAGCATCCGCGCGTTGATCTGCTGGAACTTCGCATCCAGGTCGTCCTGGGTGAGGTCATCGGTTCGCATGCTGACATGCAGGTCCTCGACCGCATCCCAGATGTCGCGGTAGGCGCTTTGCCGATCCTTGTGAAAGGGGGCCCGCCGGGCGTCCAGCCTTTCGGTCCGCCACCGGCGGATTCCGACGACGACCCCCACGATGACCCCCGTGAGCGCGAGTACGGCGGCAACGATCGTCGCGATAGCCGACATGCGGGCAGGATACTCGACCGGGAACTGATCACGCGCCTGTACTTCGTTTACAACGCCAACTCCGGGACGCTCGCCGCGAGACGGACGTGGTGTTGCCGGTGCGCTACAGGTCGCACGGCGATGCCAGCGGCGGCACGGCGTGGGGCACCGTGTCCCGGAACGCCACGGATCCCTTCCGGAGCTCGGCGACGGCTGCCTCGACCTGGCTCGGGGAGAGAACGGTCCCGGCAGTGTGAAACACCCAATCGATCTCCTGCCGATACTCCCGCCGCTCTCTCGTCGGCGCCAGACCGTTCCGAGTGAACCAGAGGTTGAAGTTCATGGACATGAGAGACTCCGGGTAGAACTCTCCGGAGTGGGTGGCGAAGGGCGCGCCGTCGACGAAGTAGCGCACTTCGCCGCTCGCCACCTGAATGACCAGGGTGTGCCACCCGGCATGGCTTTTCACCGCGGACTCGTGGGCGTTGACCGCCTTCCAGTTGGGCTCCGGGACGAAGGTCTCCCACGTGGTGGTGAAGAAAATCGGTCCGGCCCTTCCCCATCCGCCGTTGGGCAGGTATTCGAAATCCATTTCGCTGTATTCGGGGGCCATGGGCTCGCGCAGGGGGCTGATCATGTAGAAGGTCTGGACGACCTGGTCGCCGTCAGGACCGCTCAAGGGCTCGTCGGTGAAGCGGACCCGCGCCGCATACGTGCCGTCGCCATACTTGCGATGGTGGCAGATCTGGACTTGACGCGTGTTTGCAGGCGTCCCGTCCGTTGCCGCGGTCAGTTGAAGGACGCGATTCTCCGAGAAAGACACACCCGCCGCACCCCACGTCGCTCCCGGGACTCCCGGCCATCCGGCCGCCGTCCGTACGATCCACCCTCGGCTCTCGAGCTGCTCGGGGCTGGCATACGCGAAATCATCGAAGAACACTTGCGGCGAGGATCCGACCTGAGTTCCACAGCCGAGACTCGCTGCGATGAGAACCGCTGCGATCGCGCGCCGGAGTTTGTCCATGATGCGAAGGATACTGTGTCCTCAGCGCGACCGAACGAGCGCGTCCAGCAGCTCCTCCCGCGGATCGTGACCGTACTCCCAGTACATGATCCCGCCCAGCCGGTGCCGGCGGATGAAGCGGGTCTTGCGGCGCAGCGATCGCGGATCGTCGTAGGAGATGAACGTCGCCGTGTCCGGGTTCCAGAGGTACGGCGCCTGGGCGGCGCGGTCCCAGTAGCGGCGGAAGCCTTGCTGCGTGGAGATGAGCAGCCACGGCACCTCGATGGCGCTCTGCCAGGGCTGATGGAAGCCGTTGCCCTCGGGCTTCACGCCGGTCCAGCCGCGGCCGTAGAAGGGGACGCCGAGGACGAGCTTCGCGGGAGGGATGCCGGCGTCGAGGTGCTGGCGGACGAAGGATGCGCACGATGGGCCGGTCGGGCCGGCCTTCGGGTTCCAGTACAGCGCGGAGTGATGGCCGGTGGTCGGCGTCCACGCGCCCGCGAAGTCGTAGGTCATGATGTTGATCCAGTCGAGATGGACGTGCAGGCGGTCCATCTCGGTGTGCTGGAAGTAGACGCCGGCCGACGAGGCGATGGTCAGCAGGTAGCGGTCCTCCCCCACCCGCCCGCGCGCGTCGCTGAGGGCGTCGAGCTGCCTGCGCAACGTCTCCAGCATCAACGTGAAGTTCTGCTTGTCCTCGGGGCGGTACTTGATGCCCGGGCCGGGTTGGCCGGGGTACTCCCAGTCGAGGTCGATGCCGTCGAGGGCGTAGCGCTGGAGGAGGTCGACGGCGCTGGACGCGAACTTCTCGCGCGACTCCGCGGTGAGCGCGGCGTCGGAGAAGTGGTCGGCGCCCCATCCGCCGACGGAGAGGAGGATCTTCAGGCGCGGGTTCTTCGCCTTCAGGGCCTGCAGTTGCGCCAGCCGCGACGGCGCGTCCGGAGTCGCCAGCACGACCAGGCCCTCGGGGCTAACCAGGGCGAAGGCATAGTTGATGTGGGTGAGCTTCTGCGCGCCGATGCGATGGATCTCCGCCGGGCCGAAGACGTAGGCGATGACGCGGCGAGGCGACGAGGCGCAGCGCGCCGCCGACAGAAGGGCCAGCACGAGCAGTACGCGCTTCATCCGCTCTTGATCATGGCCCGGTACTGATTGGCCTTGGTCACGGCCTCGCGCAGCTCGGCCCGGCGGCCCTGGCGTGAGTAGACGTCGGCGAGGAGGAAGTAGCCGAGGGCCTTGAGCTCGGCCTCTTTCGTCCGATCGAGTCCGGCGTGAGCCAGGCGCTCCACTTCGTCGAGCCGGCCCGGACGGGTGAGCAGGGCCTGCCCGAGGAGGAGGTACGGCCGGGCATTGGCGGGATCCTGGCGGATGAGCACGCGCATCTGCTCCTCGGCGCCGGCCGCGTCGCCGTGACGCAGCAGCAGCTCGCCGAGGTTGAAGCGGGCCACGACCGACTGCGGATGATTTGCGAGCTCGGTCTCGTAGGCCTGCCTCGCCTCCTGCGGCCTCCCCTGCCGCTCGCGCAGGAGGGCGAGGTGGAAGCTGGCCAAGGGAAACTTCGGATACTCCTTGAGGATGACGTCGAGCTCGCGCTCGGCCTCGCCGAGGCGGCCGGTGGCGATGAGCGACGCGGCCAGATTCAGGCGGCTCCGGCTCAGCTTCGGCTGGATCTCCACGGCCTTGCGCAGCAGCGGCAGGGCCTCGGGGTGATCGCTGTTGGCGATGTGCACCTCGGCCATCAGCTCGTAGGCCCGGGCGTTCTGCGGGTCAGCGGCGAGGGCGCTTCGGCAGATGGCCAGCATCTCCGCCCGCTTCCCCTCCTCGGCGAGCAGCTCGGCCATGGAGAGCAGGGCCCGCACGTTCCCCGGATCGTTCTTCAGATAGGCGTCGAGGATGGTCTTGGCCCGATCGCGCCGCCCGGTCCTTTGATAGGCGGAGGCGAGGAGGAGCTGGGCCTGGGGAATGTTCGGATCGTCGCCGAGGACGATCTCCAGCACCTCCGCGGCCTGGGCGTAGTCGTCCTTGGCGATCAGGTTCGCGGCGTAGCCGACGGACTCGAAGAGATGCATCTTGTCCTTCGGATCGGCGAGGTTTTTTCCATCGCTCGGTTTGACCTTCGCGCCGGAGACGTAGCCGAGCGAGGACAGCATGCGCATGGTCTCCTGATCGAGATTGGCCTCCTCGGTCTTCGGCGCGCGGCGCTCCCCTTCCTGGCGAATCCGGGTCAGCTCGTCCTTGAGCTGGCGGGCGATGCGGCGCTGGTCGTCCAGGAGATTGCGCGACTCGTTGGGATCGGACGTGAGCTCGTACAACTCGCTGCGGGGGGCATCGATGAATTTGTGGCTGTCGCTGCGCAGGCTGTACAGCGCGCTCCAGCCGTACTGGAGGTGCGTGGCCATGGACTCGCTGTAGGCGTAGCGCGGCGTGTCCTCGCTCCGGCCGGCGAGCAGACCCGCCAGGGAGAGCCCCTCGATGTTCTCCGCCTTCTCGCCGGTGACGAGCTCCAGCACGGTCGGGAAGAGGTCGACGGTGCGAACCTGGCGGGCCACGCGGGTCGACTTCACGCCGGGAACGCGCATGACCAGGGGCACGCGGACGGCGTAGTCGTAGACGTAGTACCCGTGCTCGTCCTCGCCGTGACTGCCGAGGCCTTCGCCGTGATCGCCGACGACCACGACGATCGTGCGCTCGCCGAGGCCGCGCGCTTCGACCCAGTCGAGAAGGCGGCCCACCTGCGCGTCGGCGAAGGCGATCTCGCCGTCGTACAGCGAGCGCGCGTCGCCGGAGGCGAAGCGCGACCGGAAGGGTTCGGGTGGCTCGTAAGGCGTGTGGGCGTCGTAGAGGTGGACCCAGGCGAAGAACGGCTGCGCACTCTCCTGGCCGAGCCAGGCCAGCGCGGCGTCGACGACCTTGTCGGCCGGGCGCTGCACGCGGGCGAGGTCGAGGCGCTGATCCTTCCCCAGATGGAACTGATCGTCGTAGTGAGCGAAGCCCTGCGACAGGCCCCACCGCCCGTCCAGCACGAACGCGCCGGCGAAGGCGCCGGTGCGATAGCCGGCGGCGCTCAGACGCTCGGCGAGCGTGGTGTTGCTCTGGGCCAGCGCCGCGTCGCCGTTGAGGCGCACGCCGTGCTGCGGCGGATAGAGGCCGGTCATGATCGTGGAGTGGGAGGGGAGGGTGAATGCGGACGGGGTGATGCAGTGCTCGAAGAGAACGCCGTCCGCCGCGAGGCGGTCGAGGCGCGGCGTCTGCGCCTTCGCGTAGCCGTAGCAGCCGATGTGGTCGGCGCGGGTGGTGTCGAGGGTGACCAGGAGGACGTTCGCATGCCGCAGCGCGCTCACCGACGCAGCCGGGCCGCGGTGGCATGTGGTGAGCGCGGCCAGGAGGAGGGCTGTCATCCCGAGCGTAGCGAGGGACCTGGGCGGGCGGGGCGCGTGCAGCGTGCCTCCCGCCCGCCCAGGTCCCTCGCTCACGCTCGGGATGACAAGCAGTCGCATAAAAATCGGAGGGCCCGTG
>JBIOTX010000206.1:0-7773 GCA_044866315.1 Thermoanaerobaculia bacterium
ATCGGAACGACATCGTCCTCGGAATGAACTGGGTGGCCGCGAACCGCGTCCGTCCGGCGGTGGCAAACCTCAGCCTGGAAGGCGGTGTCGACGCGCAGATCGACCAGGCCGTGCGCAATCTCCACAACGCGGGCGTCGTGGTCGTCAGCGCCGCAGGAAACCGCGGCGAGGATGCCTGCAACGTCTCCCCCGCGCGCGTGCCCGAGTCCATTACCACAGGCGCTTCCGACATCAACGACGCGCGAGCCATCTATAACGGAATACGGTCCAGCAACACCGGCCTCTGTGTCGATCTCTTCGCGCCGGGGAAAGATGTGAATGCCTTCACCGGCACGTCGGCCGCGGCGCCGCACGTCGCCGGCGCCGCCGCGCTCTACCTGCAGTCGAATCCCACGGCTTCGCCGGCCACGGTGGCCAGTCATCTGATCAACAACGCCACGCCCGGCCGCCTGAGCGGCATCGGATCGTCCCCCAACCGCCTGCTGTTCGTGACCCCGGGCGGCACGGAGACCGACAATCCGCCGGTCGCCTACGGCTTCAGCTGCACCTGCAACGGCGGCAGGACCTGTACCTTCACCAACTCGAGCTACAGCGACGACTTCGGCGTTTCCACATGCCGTTATTACGTCGGCGAGGACCAGTGGAACCGCCTGATCCTCAAGTACGGCTGCGGGACCGTGACCTACACCTATCCCTACTCGGATCAGTACTACCAGGTGGGATTTCAGGTCATCGACGACGCCGGCCAGGTGTCGGGCTTCGTCTACCGGCAGTGCCAATAGGGCGGTTTGGAGTGCGGCAGCTTCGCTGCCGCTTTGAAAGCGGCGGCGTTGCCGCCGCACTCCACATCCCGCGATTACTCGCGGCTGATCTTCGGAAATTGCACCCACCCGCCATTTTTGTACCTCCCGGCAAGCCCCCGTTCCCGCTCCGATTCGTTCCGGTAACGATCCGGAGAACCCCCGGTCGGGGCGGTCGTAATGTCAGTAGGATGCAGGCAATCCAAAGATCGAGACTGCCTCGCGGGGGAGAGACCTGACATGAGAGTCCTGATCGTTGACGATGACGACATCGCTCGCGAGTGGCTTCGCGAGCTGCTGGCGGAGCATCCGGCGGTCGCAGTCGTCGGCGAGGCGGCCACGGGACCGGAGGCGGTCGAGGCGATGGAGACGCTCCAGCCGGAGGTGGTGCTGCTCGACGTCGGGCTGCCCTCGATGGACGGCTTCGAGGTCCTCGACTGTCTCGTGAGCGGGGCCCGGCCGCTGGTGATTCTGACCACGGCCTTCGACCGGCACGCCGTCCGGGCCTTCGAGGCGCACGTCCTCGACTACCTTGTGAAGCCGGTGGAGCGGCCGCGGCTCGCCGAGGCGCTGCGGCGCGCGGCGGGGGAACTGGAGCGGCGGCGCGCGACCACGGTAACGGACCGCCGCGGCAGAACGAAGTCGGTCCGGATCGCCGTTCGCGAGAACGAGCGGATCGTGCTGGTGAAGCCGTCGGAGATCGACTCCGTCGCCGCGGTCGGCAACTACGTGCGCATCCAGCGCGGGCGCGACCGGTTCCTCATCCGCCAGACCATGGCCGCCATCGAGGAGCAGTTGCGCCCGTACGGGTTCGCGCGCATCCAGCGATCGGTGCTGGTCAACCTGGAGCGGGTCACCGAGCTGCAGCGGGAGCCGGGCGACACCTACAGCGTCGTCCTCAACACGGGCAACCGGTACCGCCTGAGTCGGCACTACCGGGAAAACCTGGAGGCCGCGCTCGGCCGGTTCTGACGTGCGTCTCCGTCCGCTGCTCCTCGTCGCCTGTCTCGCCCTCGCGGCGCCGGCGCTCGCCCTCGACCCGCGTCTGGAGGTCTCGCAGTACGGCCGGCGGTCGTGGGATCAGGAGAGCGGCCTTCTGAACAGCGTCGCCCAGGCATTCGCCCAGACGCGCGACGGCTATCTCTGGGTGGGAACGCAAGGCGGGCTGACCCGTTTCGACGGCACGCAAACGGTGCATTTCACCAGGGATGTCAACGCGCCGGAGCTCGGCAAGGGATACATCTTTTCTCTCGCCGCCGATCCCGACGGGAGCCTCTGGATCGGCACGAGCGGCAGTGGCCTGGTGCGGTACCGCGACGGACGGTTCGAGGCGTTCGAGAGCGTCACGCGCGCCGACGCGATGCAGATCTTCGCGCTCGATCTGCAGGCCAACGGCACGCTGTGGATGGGCACGAACACGGGGGTGGTGCGTAGGACGACAGACGGCCATCTCTTCGTCTTCCGGGTGGATTCGAGCTCGGCGTCGGCCGGTTTCGTGCGCGCCGTCCTGGCCTTCGAGGACGGCCGCGCTCTCGCCGGGAGCGCGGCGGGCCTGACCGAGATCCGCAACGGGACGGTCCGCCGCCTGCGCATGGCGGACGGCATGACCCGCGCCGTGCACGCGCTGTATCGCGACCGCCGTGGGACGATCTGGGTCGGGACGAACAAGGGGCTGTTCCGCCTCGACGGCGACACCGTTCGTCCGGCCGAGCCTTCCATCGAGGCGCACGTCAGCAGCATCCGCGAGGATCGTCACGGAAGCCTCTGGGTCGGGACGGCCGATGGTCTCAAGCGGATCGCCGCCGGACGCGTGGAGAGCTTTTCGGCCGCGGATGGTCTGCTCGCCAACGGCGTGGCGGCGCTGCACGAGGACCGGCAGGGCACCTTGTGGATCGGCACGGGCGGGGGCATGACGCAACTGCGCGACACGCTCTTCAGGCCGCTCCCGCGCCGTCAGCGTCCGCTCGATCTGATCGTGAATACCTTGACCCAGGACGCCGCCGGCGCGATCTGGTTCGGTACGGACTCGGGGCTCGGCCGGCTGCGCGACGGGGTGATGCGCTGGTACGACGGCAGCTCGGGGCTCCCCAGGGTGAGTATCTACGCGGTGACGCCGGCCCCGCGGCAGGGCGTCTGGATCGGCACGTACGGCGGCGGCATCTGCCGCGTCGGCGACGGCCCGACGCGCTGCTGGGACCAGACCAACGGTCTCGCCGCGGACAACGTTCCGGCGCTGCTCGCCGACTCCGGCGGCGGTGTCTGGATCGGCACGATCACCGGCAGCCTGCAGTATTTCGCCGACGGGCAATTCGCGACGTTCGGCGAGGCGCACGGTCTGACCGGTCATCCGATCGTCGGTCTCGCCCCCGCGCGCGAGGGCGGGGTGTGGGTCTCGATGGTGCGCGGAGGCGTGCTGCGCTTCGCCGGCGGTCGGGTGGTGGAGCGGTTGCCGCTCGCTCCGAAAGGCACCTTCGTTTCCGTGCGCAACGTCCTCGAGGACGCCGACGGGACGCTGTGGATCGCCAGCTCGGACCTCGGGCTGATGCGCTGGCACAAGGGCAGATCGACCCGCTACCGGCTGGAGCGGTTCGGATCCGACGCCCAGGCCGTGCAGCTCGTCGACGACGGTCTGGGGTCGCTCTGGGTCGTCTCGGACAGCGGCGTCGCCCGCATCCCCAAGTCCGACCTGCATGCATACGCGCAGCGGCGGACGCGCTCCCTGAATGTGCGGATCTACACGGTCTCGAGCGGTCTGCCCACCGCCTCTGTCGCGGGAGGAAACGTGGGGGCCATCCGCGCCGCGGACGGCACGCTGTGGTTCGGCACGGGGAAGGGACCGGCGTCGATCGATCCGCGGCGTGAGCTTCCGCGCTCCGCCGCTCCCGCGGTGCTGATCGAGAGCATGCACGCGGGAAGCACGCTCGTTCCGCCGGGCGGTGAGGTCAGTGCGGGTACCGGCCGAATCTCCTTCCGCTACACGGCACCGGACTTCCTCGATGGGGAGAAAACGCGATTCCGGTACAAGCTGGAAGGCCTCGACCCGGCCTGGATCGACGCCGGAGCCGCGCGCAGCGTGGAGTACACGAACCTGCCGCCGGGGAATTACACCTTCCGGGTGATGGCCTCGAACGGCGAAGCGGTGGCGGCGTTTCCCTTCCGCCGCCTGCCTGCCTTCCACGAGACGCCGCTGTTCCGGCTCGCCTGCGTCGCGCTTCTGGCGCTCATCATCGTCGCCGCGGTCCAGGCCCGCCTGCGCTCGCTCAGGGAGCGCGAGCTGTCCCTCATCCAGCGCGTCGACGAGCAGACCGTGCGCCTCCGCGACCTGCACGCCCACAAGCAGCTCATCCTCAACTCCACCGCGGACGGCATCCTCGAGCTCGACGAGCGCGGGATGGTGACCTTCGCCAACGCCGCCGCCGTGCGCATGCTCGGCGGGTCCGTGGACGACCTCACCGGCCTGCGCATCGACGACGTCATGAATGATTTCGCGGAGCGCCTGGCCACCGCGCGCGAGAACCAGAACGCCCTCTTCTCCACCGTCGAGGGCCACTCCATCCCCGTCGAGTACTCGGCGGTGCCGCTCGATGCCTACGGACGCCCGGCGCGCCTGGTGATCACCTTCCGCGACATCACCGAGCGCCTGGCCGTCGAGGAGATGAAGAAGCAGTTCGTGTCCACCGTCAGCCACGAGCTGCGCTCGCCGCTCACCTCCATCCGCGCCGTCCTCGGCCTGCTCACCGCCGGCAAGCTCGGCGTCGTCAGCGACAAGGGCCGGCGCATGGTGGAGACGGCGATCGTGCACACCGACCGGCTGGTGAGGCTGATCAACGACATCCTCGACCTCGACCGGATCGAGGCCGGGCGCATGGAGCTGACCCGGAGGGTCGCCGACGCCTCGGCGATGATCGCCCTGGCCATCGAAGGCATGCAGATGGTGGCCGACCACGCGCGCGTGCGGATCGTCGCGGATGCCGAGTCGCGAGTGCTCCTGGTGGACTCCGACCGGATCGTGCAGACGCTGACCAATCTCCTCGCCAACGCCATCAAATTCTCGCCGGCCGGCGGCACCGTGTCGGTGAGCGGAGCGGTCCAGGGAGGCCACTTCCTCTTCCGCGTCGCGGATGAGGGGAGGGGAGTCCCCGAGGACCAGCTGGAGACGATCTTCGAGCGCTTCCGGCAGGTGGACGCCTCCGATTCCCGACTCCTCGGCGGCACGGGTCTCGGCCTGGCCATCTGCCGCAGCATCGTCGACGCCCACGGCGGGCGGATCTGGGCCGCTCGCAACGGGGAGCGTGGCAGCGTCTTCCAGTTCACCATCCCCCTGCCCGCGTCCGATGAGCTGCCGATTTCGTCTCGCGAAATCGTCATGACGTCTCACCCATCCGGCATCTAGTCACTTTTCGCCCCGCCGATTGAAGGGTCTTTAGCACCATTCGCCGCGTGCGATTGGGTGCCATTCCAGCGGTCGGCCCGGATCTCAGGAGCGCCGCGATGAGAGGGCGGACGCTCGAGGAGATCTTCGTTTACGAGTCCGCCCTGGCCGAGCCGCAGCAGCTCATGGTGGCGGCGGCGCAGATCGTCGTCGTCCGCGCCGGGCGGATCGCCACCTCCTCGAGCCCGTCGTGCAGCGCGAAAGCGGGGGAGATCCTCCTGGTCCCCGGCGGCACGTCCCTTCGCGGCGATGCGGAGAGCGCTGCCCGGGCGACGCATTTTCAGCTCTCGCCCTCCATGGCCCGGCGTCTGGCCGAC
Organism: Thermoanaerobaculia bacterium; assembly: GCA_044866315.1. Classification (GTDB taxonomy): domain Bacteria; phylum Acidobacteriota; class Thermoanaerobaculia; order Gp7-AA8; family Gp7-AA8; genus QHVT01. The sequence goes on from JBIOTX010000206.1 coordinate 5,550, forward strand.
TTCCTGCCCCGCGCCGCGGTCGCGTTCCCCTCGGAGCAGTTCGGCGACGCCGTGCCGCGCATGATGCGCGAGAAGCGCGGCGTCGACGGCTCCTCGCCGCTGGCCATCGAGGCCGCGGTCTGTCAGATCTACGCCGAGGCGCGCAGGCTTCGCTCCGTGGAGAGCGGGGCGGGCGAGAGCTGCAGTGCGCCGGTCGCTGCGGCGATTCGCTTCGCCCGCGGGCATCTCCACGGTGTCATCACCCTGGCCGATCTCGCCCGCGCCGCGGGCATGTCCGCGCGCGGCATCGGCTATCGCTTCGCCGTCGAGCTGCACACCTCCCCGCTGGCCTACGTGCGCGAGCTGCGCCTGCGCGAGGCCGAGCGCCTCCTGCGCAAGACCTCTCTCGGTCTCGTGGAGATCGCCCGCCGCTGCGGCTTCTACGACCAGGCCCATCTCAGCCGCGTCTTTCGCGACCACTTGGCGTGCACTCCTGCCGAGTACCGCAGGCGACTGCGCAGCCACAGGGCGCACGCGACCCACCCCAGCGACTAAGCGTGTTTCCCCTCGCCCCGCTTGCGGGGAGGGGGGTAGGGGTGAGGGGCTAAGCCTAAAAGTGGAGCCTACCGAGGCTACGGATGCAGCCTCCCTAGGTAAGAAACGCAGCCTAGGTAGGCAAGAACTGCAGCCTGTCTAGGCTAAAAATGGAGCCTATTCAGGCTCAAAATGGAGCCTACTTAGGCTAAAAGTGGAGCCTACCCAGGCTTGAAACGTAGCCTATCGAGGCTAGCGAGCTAGCGTACCTACTTCTCTTTCGCAGCCCTCACCGCCCCCTCCCCCCCGCCCCACCACCCGCAGCGGCACGCTCTCGCCCGAGCGGCGGTCGAACCCGCCCACCCGCCGCCCGCTTCCGGCTGGAAGCGCAGGCGGGTGGGGAGGGCGTTGGTCATGCCCAGGAGGCGGCCGGTAGCGCCTTGCCAGACGAAGGTGCGGTCCTGCGTGCCGCGCTCGCCGCGGACGCGGACGACGAGAGAGTGGTCTTGCGAGCGGCCGTCTCGAATCAACGTTTATGCAACCGCAGCCCTGGCGCCGTCGCATCAAGATTGATGCGACCCGGACATCCATCGGCAATGAGAACGGACGAGGCCAACGTCGTCCTCAGCACCGCGGCGTCCGCAGACCACCCGGATTCCGTTTGACGCATATCGCCGAGACCAGGCGCTGCACGTGGGCGTTTTACGCTGCCAGTGGAGGGATAGGGCGCTGTCGATTACAAGTTGGGCCGACGAATAGCGGTTTTTGTGGATGCAAGGACGAAGGAACGACGCGAGACCCTCGGTAGAGGCTCGGCGTCTGGCTCATGCGTACGAACATCTCTGCGGCGGATCAGAAGTTACGCCGACACCACCACCGATGGATAATGGTTGCATATGAAGCAGTATAAGAATGCGCTCCGCGCGATGAGCCAATGACTCGCCACTGTTGACGAAAGACACTGGTCGCGTGGATACGCGACGCCAGAAACTCACATCTGATATTCTCCAGCGGATCGGGCTGGCAACTGGGCGATGAATCCTTCAAATGTGAGGTTCCAATTTACAGTTGACGACGCGGCGGAGGTCCAGCTCGCGTCCATTAGAACATCTCGCGAAGCATCCTCGTGGCGTCGACGAGAGCAATTCAAGTTTGTAGCAGGTCTGGTATTCGCATTCGCAGCGCTGTCGGTTATCGGCTCGACCGATCGATCTCAGACCGTCGCACTCATTCTCGTCGGCGCCGTAGTGGGCCTCCTGCTCGTTATTCCGTTCGGCTGGTACTACGACCACCTGGTTCGACGACGAACGCGTCGGCTCCTCCTTGAGCGATTCGGCGGAGCAGGACCGCATGAATGTCTGATAGAGATTGGGCCAGAGAGGCTGCGGGTTACACAGGCAGGAATCGAGATTGCTTTTCCCTGGAGCGATGCGACGGCCGTGAAAGACGCACCCGAAGGTGTCACAATTACGTTCAGAGCTGGTCTTGTGTTCGCGCGAGCGCGAGGGTTTGTCTCGGACGACCACCGATCGGAGTTCCTTCGTCGAGTACGAGAGCTCGTGCCGAACGGCGTAGTTTCACCACCCGCGGCCTAACTTTGGCCTGCGGCCGGGAACATGGGTGACAAATCGGACCGGGCACATAGGTTACACCTGGTGACTGTAGTTTGGGCGCTCGGCGGCTGGTCTTTCGTGCCCTGATCGTCCAAGGA
>JBIOTX010000207.1:0-13213 GCA_044866315.1 Thermoanaerobaculia bacterium
ACCTCGTCCTCAACATCGAGGACCACGGCTTCTCCGTCGCCGTCTGGAACCGCGAGACGGAGACCATGCGCCGCTTCTGCGCCAGCAATCCGGGGCGGAAGCTCTTCGCCACGGAGAGCCTGGAGGAATTCACCCGCGCGCTCGACCGGCCCCGGCGGATCATGATGATGATCAAGGCCGGCGCGCCGGTCGACGAGATGCTGGACAAGCTCCTGCCGCTCCTCGAAGAGGGCGACGTGGTCATCGACGGCGGCAACTCCTGGTTCAAGGACACGCAGCGGCGCGCGCAGCGGCTGGCCGAGGCGAAGCTGCACTTCGTCGGTTCCGGTGTGTCCGGAGGGGAAGAGGGCGCGCGCTACGGCCCGTCGCTCATGCCCGGCGGCACGCGCGAGGCCTGGGAGTGCATCCGCGAGGTCTTCGAGGCCATCGCCGCGCGCAGCGACTCCGGCCCCTGCGTCACCTACTGCGGCCCCGACGGCGCGGGCCACTTCGTGAAGATGGTCCACAACGGCATCGAGTACGGGGACATGCAGCTCATCGCCGAGGCCTACGACCTCTTGCGGCGGGGCCTCGGCGCGTCGGCCGGCCAGATCGCGGACATCTTCGACGAATGGAACCGCGGTCCGCTGCAGTCGTTCCTCATCGAGATCACGGCCAAGATCTTCCGGGTCAAGGATCCGCAGACCGGCGCGCCGCTGGTCGACAGGATCCTCGACAAGGCCGGGCAGAAGGGAACGGGGAAGTGGACCGCGCAGGTCGCGCTCGACCTGGCCGTGCCGATCCCCACCATCGCCGCGGCCATCGACGCGCGCGTGCTGTCGTCGATGAAGGAAGAACGCGTACGTGGAGCGGCGGCCTTCAGGCCGCCGGAGCGAAGCGGAGAGCTGAACGTCCGCGACGTCCACGACGCCCTCTACGCCGCGAAAATCTGCGCCTATGCCCAGGGCTTCGCCCTCATGGCCGCCGGCTCGCGCGAGTGGAAGTGGAGTCTCGACCTGCGCGAGATCGCGCGCATCTGGAAGGCCGGCTGCATCATCCGGGCGAAGTTCCTCGACTCGATCATGCGCGCCTACGAGCGCGACCCCGCCCTGACCAACCTCCTCCTCGACGAGACCTTCCGCCAGGAAATCACCGACGTGCAGCCCGCCTGGCGCCGCTGCGTGACCTTCGCCCAGTCCAACGGCATCGCCGTCCCGGCCTTCGCCGCGTCCCTGGCCTACTTCGACAGCTACCGCACCGCCGAGCTTCCCCAGAACCTCACCCAGGCCCAGCGCGACTTCTTCGGCGCCCACACCTACCAGCGCAACGACGCCGGCCCCGACGCGCCGTTCGTGCACACGGATTGGGATTAAAGCTGCGGCTTGAGCCAGGCCGCCACTTTCTCCTTCATCCGATCGAAGAGCGGCCGGCGCAGCCAGCGCCGGGAGGTGATCTCCTCGCTGCGGGCCAGGTCCTCGTAGAACATCTGCTCCATCTGGCCGGCGATGGTCTCATCGTAGATGTTGACGTTCACCTCGTCGTTGAGGCGGAACGAGCGGTCATCGAAGTTCGAGGACCCGATGGTGGTCCAGATGCCGTCCACGACCATGGTCTTGGCGTGCATCATCGTCGGCTGGTACTCGAAGAGGCGGATGCCGCGGCGGAGGAGGCGCTCGTACTGCCAGCGGCTGGCGTGGCGGACGATGGGGACGTCGGTGTTCTCGCCGGGAACGATCACCCGCACGTCCACCCCGCGCCGCACGGCCCCTTCGAGCGCGCGGATGGTGTCGCGGTCGGGGACGAAGTAGGCGTTGGAGATGTAGATCGAGCTCGCGGCGCTGACGATGGAGACGATGTACATCAGCTTCACCGTCGACGACCCTTCCGAGGGTGAGGACTTGAGCACCTGGGTGAGGACGTTGCCGCGCGGCGCGAGCTGGGGGAAGTAGTCGAGGCCGGTCAGCAGCTCGCCGCGGCTCTTGACCCAGTTGTCCATGAAGGCGAACTGCATCTGCGTGACCACCGGCCCCTCGACGCGCACGACCGTCTCGCGCCAGTGATCCTTCGAGTCCGCGTCGCCGAGCCAGTCGTCGGCGATGCCGAAGCCGCCGGAGAAGCCGATCTCGCCGTCGACGATGAGGATCTTGCGGTGGGTGCGGTGGTTGAAGCGGGAGAGGGTGTACCAGCGCAGCGGGTGGTACCACTCGATGCTGATGCCGTTGCGCTGGAGAAAGTCGATCAGCTCGCGCGACATCGGCGCGGAGCCGACGGCGTCGAGGATCACGTTCACCTTCACCCCCGCCCGCGAGCGCTCCGCCAGCGCCTCCGCGAACTGCCGCCCGACCTCACCGTCCCAGTAGATGTAGAACTCGCAGTTGATGGTCTTCCTGGCCGCGCGGACAGCGGCGAGTATGGAGGGGAAGAAGCGCACGCCGTTCTTGAGGATCTCCACCTTGTTCCCCTCGGACAGCGCCGCGCCGGTCAAGGCGTGCATGGTCTGCAGGAAGGCCACGTCGCGCACGCCGAACTGGTGGCGCATGTGGTAGCGCATGGGGATCCGCCGCCGCACCATCGGCAGCGGCGTGCGACCGGGGTAGCGCGGCTTTTTCCGGCGGCGGGGAAAGAGCATCAGAACCACGGGCGATCCCCGATCAGCCAGACCACCAGCGCCACCAGCGCCGCCAGGAATACCACCGAGAGCGCAATCACGAAGAGCACGATGAGCATGATCGCTGCCGCGATCTGGCCCGTCGTGCGGGGCGGGCGGCGGCGGTCGCGGTAGCGCTCGAGGAGGCGCATGTTGCGCACGTTCTCCTCGAAGAGGAAGTCGAAGACGTCGCCCGCCACCGGCACCGCGCCGAAGAAGAGGTCGACAGCGATGTTGAGGACCATCCGGGCGATGATCCGGGCCGGCACGCGGTGGCGCATGGCCCCGGCGATGATCCAGGTCGAGAGCACCGCGCCGATGACGTCGCCCACGCCCGGGATGAGGCCGATGAGGGCATCCAGGCCGACCCGGATGCGCGTGCCGGGGATCTCGAAGGCCTCGTCCATGATCGTCGCGAAGCGGCGCAGGGCGACCAGGTCCTGCGGGAGCTTCTCGTCCGGCTCGATCACCTCGGGGATGTGCACCTGTTGCTGGTCAGCCATGCTCAACCATTATGCAAATTAGGGGCAGGGCGCAGTAGGCTCGTCCATTGCGTTTATCCTCTCTCCAGCATGGCTGACGCGGACCCACGCGAGCGCCCGCCCGGATGGCGCCAGAACTGGCTCCGGCGCCTGAACACCGCCCGGACGCTGACTTGGTCCTGGCTGACCGACCCGGCCGCGCTGGTCTACCGCCGGCACGGGTTCGGGCAGAAGCGCGCCCGGGCCGTGATCGTTGAGTCCGCGCTGTTCGTGCGCGAGGTCGTCCGGGAGTTCTGGAACATCGAGGGCACGGCCCGCGCGGCGTCGCTCGCCTACACCACCCTCCTCTCCCTGATCCCCCTCCTGGTCGCCTTCACCTGGAACCTCAAGAACAACTTCGAGCGGCTCTTCCCCGGCTTCCGGGCCCAGATCGACGTCATCCTCAACCAGCTCATCCCCTACCAGTCGCCGCAGCTCGCCTATCACATCGCCCGCTTCAGCGAGGGCGCGGCCACGGCCACCACCGCCGGCGTGATCCTGTTCATGTTCATCGCCTTCCGGCTCTTCCTGGCCGTGGAGGGGGCGGTGAATCAGATCTGGAAGGTGCGCAGCGCCCGCGGGTACCGCCAGAAGATCATCGCCTTCACCATGCTCTTCTTCTGGGGTCCGCTGCTGATGGGCCTCTCCTTCACCACGACCTCCATGCTGCAGCGCAACCGCTACCTGCGCGTGCTGTTCGAGGGCGAGGTGATCTTCACCATCGTTCCGGTGGTGGTCCTCTTCATCGGCTTCACCATGCTCTTCTGGCTCGTGCCGTCGACGCGGGTGCGCCTGCCGGCGGCGATGGTCGGAGCGCTGGTGACGACCGTTCTCTTCACCCTGGTGCGCTGGGGCTTCAGCGTCTACGCGGACTGGCTGATGTCCGGCCGCATGAACATCATCTACGGCACGGTCGGCCTGGCCATCATCTTCCTCATCGCCATCGAGGTGATGTGGGTGGTCATCCTCCTCGGCGTGGAGATCAGCTACGTCTGGCAGAACCTCTACGGCGTGCTGCGGGCCACCGAGCAGCAGGTGCAGGACCAGCCGCAGTTCGACCTCTACTTCGCTCTCAGAGGGATGGTCGAGATCGCCCGCCGCTTCGACCGCCGCGAGGACCCGCCCTCCTCCTACCGGCTCGCCGAGCAGTTCGGCACGACCGACTCGCAGATGCGGCGCGTGCTGCAGAAGCTCGAGGACGCGAAGCTGGTCGCCGAGACCGGCGGCGAGTGGACCGGCTACGTCCCCGCCTGCGACCCCGACCGCATCAGCGTCGAGGAAGTCGTGGCCCACATGGAGGGGACCATGCGCCTCCTCCCGGACATCGGTCCGGAGGACCGCGAGCGCGCCACCATCGGCGACCTGTTCCTGCGCCTCAACACCTGCACCTCGGAGGCGCTCGAGCGGCTGTCGATCGGGCGGATGGTGCGCGATCTGTACGCGCCGCGCGAGGTGCGCGGCGACGACCGGGTCACTCTTTAGCGGCCGCTTTCGCCCGCAACGCGCGAATCATCCGAATCCGTCGAAACGTCTCGTACGCCACCGTGCTGGCCGCGAACCAGATCAGCCCCGCCGCGATCCCCCCGCCGATGTCCGAGATCCAGTGCACGCCGAGGTAGATGCGGGAGGAGGCGATGGCCAGGATCATCGTGCAGGCGAAGGCCAGGGCGGCCGCGCGATCGCGCCAGCGATGGAGCACGCGGAAAGCGACGTAGCTGAGGGCCAGGAAGCAGATCGTCGAGCCCATGGCGTGGCCGCTCGGGAACGAGTAGCCCGTGGCATGCCGCAGGGCCTCGGCCAGATCGGGGCGGGCCCGGGCGAACCAGGACTTCAGCAGCAGGTTGAGCAGCCCGCCGATGCCGGCGGTGACGGCGAGGTACATGGCCCAGCGCCAGCGGCCGCGCAGCAGCAGGATCACGCCGACGATGGCGAGGAGGATGCCGAGGCCGACCGGCGTGCCGATCAGGGTCATGGTGGTGAAGAAGCGCGTCGCGCCGGAGGTGTAGGCCGTCCGCGCCCAGGCGTGCGTCTCCCGGTCGATGACCTGCAGCCGCTCCGTGTTCGCGTGCAGCTCCTCGGCGATGTCCATGAACGCGTCGCCGGCGAACGCCGTCGCCGCGATCCCGATCGCCAGCACCACCGCCACCGGCAGGTAGTCGCGATAGCGGAACTTCGTCGTGAAGTGCGCGGCCCGGGCGAGGAGCTTCTCCAGGAGCGGACCGACGGCGAAGAAGGCCAGCCAGAGGATCAGGAAGACGAGGACGAAGACCAGGGCGAAGAGCAACTCAGAAGCCGCCGCTCATGTACTTCCACTGCACGATCTTGTCGTTGATCTCGCGCAGGCGCCGGCTGATCATGCGGCAGAGCAGGTTGAGGAACTGCAGCGAGGCGTGCGGGTCCATGGACAGGATCTCGTTCAGCGTGGCCCGGTCGATCGAGAGCACCGTCGCGTCGACTTCGTGGGCCTTGGCATCGGCGGAGCGCGGCTTGTCGTCGATGAGGGCCATCTCCCCGAAGAAGTCGCCGCGGTCGAGGACGGCGAGGGCCTCCTCGCCGACGCCGGGGATGAACTTGGAGATGCGCACCCGGCCGTCGAGGACGATGTAGAGCTTGTCGCCCTTCTCTCCCTCGCGGAAGATCATCGACCCCTCGCGGAACCGCTCCTCGGAGGAGAACGTCGCCAGCAGCTTCATTTCCGCCGCCGACAGCCCGCGCTCGCGGAACAGGTCCACCTTGTCCTCGGACTTTACGGTCACGGCCTGCACTTCGCGCTTGCCGCCCTCGCGCTTCCGGCCGCCGCCCTTCTTGGCGTCCTCCTGGAAGAAGAGCTTGAGCTGCTCGTTCGCGTCGCGGACCTTCTCCGTGAGGGAGCGCCAGAAGGCCCAGTGCAGGCCCACGGCGAGCTCCTTGTCCTCGTCCATCAGCTGGTCGAGGGCGCTGAAGGAGAACGTGTAGCAGGCCGAGGACTCCTTCGCCAGCCCGTCGCTGGAGCGGTGTGTGCGGTCGATGAAGTTCATCTCCCCGAAGATCGTGTCCGAGGCGAGCGTGCCCAGGATCTGCGGGCCGAAGGGTGTCTCCTTGCGGATCTCGATCTTCCCGTCCTTGACCACGAAGAAGTCCATGGACCGGTCTTCCTCGTGGAAGACGTAGTCGCCGGAGGCGTAGCCCTCCACGCGGGCGAACTTCGAGAGCCGGAAGATCTGCTCGTCCTTCATGTGCTGGAAGACGCTCAGCTTGCGCAGCTCGTGGGAGATGGTGATCAGGTCCTCGCGCTTCTCCGCGGCCCGGGTGATCTTCTGGATGATCTCCCGCATGTCCTTGCGGCTTTCGACGCGGAAGAGGTTCTCCTTGCGGAACTCCAGGCGCTCGGTGCAGAGCTCGAGGTTGGCCACGCGCTCGCGGATGCGGACGTTGAGGTCCTTGGTGTCGATGTTGTGGATGCGCTTCAAGGTATTGATCATCCGCCGCACCGGCTCGGTCGACTCGCCCTTCTGGTCGGTGGCCAAGAGGAAGGCGTCGATGAAGTCCTCCAGGGCGCGGTCGAAGTGCTTGAGCTCGAACTGGATGCGGCCGGAGATCTCCGCCAGCCCGCGGTCGAAGGGATTGAGCTTGCGGGCCCGGGTGATCTCCTCGTGGGCACTCTCCCACTCGCCCTGCGAGTAGTAGAGGCGGCCGAGGATCTCGAAGGGGCGGTAGTTGTTCGGGGTCTTGAGCTTGGCGATCTCCAGGAGCTCGATGGCCTTGGAAGTCTGGTCCTTGGCCATGTAGTACTGGGCCAGGCCGACGTACTGCGAGGAGTCGATCTCGTCCCGCGCCCGCTCGCCGACGACCTCGTTCTTCACCGCCGAGTAGCGCGTGTCCTCCGCCGCCTTCTTCAGATCGCGCACCCGGGCCAGGTTGATGCGCACCGACACCGACCCGGGCTTGAGCTTCTCGGCCATCTCGTACAGATGGATCGACTCGTCATACATCCCCTGATCCGCGTAGCGCCGCGCCAAGGCGACCAGGTCGTCCGGCTCGATGGGGATGGAGACCTCGGTCGCGAGGGTTTTGAAACGCGAGCGAGGCGAGAGGACGGGGGAGTCGGCCATTGGAAGGTGCAATTATAGGGAGAAGATGAAGGCAGAAGGCAGAAGGCAGAGGGCAGAAGGCAGAACGGCCGTCGTTCTCCTCTTTCTGACCTCTGCCTTCTGCCTTCTGCCTTCTGCCTTCATCTCGGCCTCTGAATTCAAACTGGCCGCCCCTCCCTACGACTTCTCCTTCCCCCACGACCACGGTTCCCACCCTGCCTACCGCACCGAGTGGTGGTACTACACCGGGCACCTGCGCACCGAGTCCGGGCGGCGCTATGGCTTCGAGCTGACCTTCTTCCGGGTCGGGGTGACCCCCGACGCGACGGCCGAGACGAGCTGGGATCTCAAGCACCTCATGCCGGCGCATTTCGCGATCACGGACGTCGAGGGGAAGGCGTTCCGCTATTACGAGCGCATGAATCGGGCGTCGCCATACACGGCGAACGCGGCGGAGAACCGGCTGGATGTGTTCAATGAGGGCTGGCGGGCGACGACGAATCCGGACGGGTCGTGGCGGCTGATCGCGAAGGAGGGGAGCGACGCGATCGACCTCACGCTGCGGGCGCGCAAGGCGCCGGCGGTGCATGGGGAGAACGGGGTGACCGTGAAGGCCCAGGGCGGGTACGCATCGCACTACTACTCCATGACGCGCCTGGAGGTGACGGGCACGGTCAACGGCACGCGCTGTACGGGGCAGGCCTGGATGGATCACGAGTTCGGCAGTGCCGTGCTGCGCGAGAGCCAGCAGGGATGGGACTGGTTCTCGATCCAGCTCGACAACGAGACCGAGCTGATGCTCTACGTCATCCGCCGCACGGACGGGACGCCGGACGTGACCTCCTCCGGCTCGCTGGTCACCAGCGACGGGCGGGTGATCCACATCCGCCGCGAGCAGATGCGCGTCACGCCGCTCCGCCGCTGGAAGTCGCCGAAGAGCGGCGCCACCTATCCCGTCCGCTGGCGCGTGGAGCTGCCGCAGCTCCGGGTCACGCTGACGCTCGATCCGCTGCTCGACGCGCAGGAGCTGATCACGGCCGGCTCGACCGGCGTCACGTACTGGGAGGGGGCGGTGGACGTGATCGGCTCCTTCGACGGCGTGCCCGTGCGCGGCGGGGGCTACGTGGAGATGACCGGCTACGACAAAGCCTTCCGCTCGCCATAGCGTTGCCGCATTCGGCCGCTAGCCTCCCCGCTCATGATCGCCATCGTTCTCGCCGCTCTGTTCACGCTTCCGCCGCAGAAGAGCGACGCCGTGATCGGCGTCGCGGCCATCCATCTCGAGTCCGGCCGGCGCATCGAGGTCCGCGGAAACGAGCGCTTCCCGATGGGAAGCGTGTACAAGTTCCCGATCGCCCTGGAGGTGCTGCGCCGCGTCGACGCCGGCACGCTCTCGCTCTCGCAGCGTTACACCATCGACCCGAAGCAGTTCGCGCCGGGCTGGAGTCCGCTCCGCGACCGCGCCAAGGGCCGCCCCATCCGCCTCACCCTCGGCGAGCTCCTCGAGGCCATGGCCTCCGTCAGCGACAACACCGCCTCGGACTTTCTCCTCGGCCTGGTCGGCCCCGAGGCCGTGACCCGGCGGATGAAGGAGCTCGGCTTCCCCGACATCCGCATTGACCGCACCGAGCGCCGGATGGCCGACGACCTCGGCCAGCCCGGCGGCGAGAAGCACTACGCCGTCGACCCGCGCGACACGTCGACACCCAAAGCGATGGTCGACCTCCTCGCCGCGTTCTGGAAGGGACGGGTCGGGCTGTCGAAGCAGAGCCACGCCCTGCTCGTGGAGCACATGACGAAGACCAAGACCGGCGCGCGGCGGATCAAAGTGGCCCTGCCGAAGGGCGCGGTGCTCGTGCACAAGACCGGGACGATGCCGGGCACGACGAACGACGTCGGGGTCATCGTCTCGCCTGACGGCAAGCACCACATCGCCCTGGCTGTGTTCACCAAAGGTGGGGGCAAAGACGAGAAACCGGCCGAGGACGACATCGCCGCCATCGCCAGGAAAGTGTACGCCGAGCTAGTCGATTAGACAAGCACGCTTGACAAATAGCCAAGGCGGCCCCACATTGCTGGTCCATGAGACACGCCCTCGCCGCCCTGATTCTCACCCTCACCACCCTCGCCGCCACGGCCGCCGAGCCGGTCGAGGGACTCTGGCTTGGCACGCTCCACGTCGGCGCGAAGCAGCTCCGCCTGGCGCTGAAGGTCACCCAGGATGCGAAAGGCCTGACCGGCACGCTCGACAGCCTGGATCAGGGCAGCGGCGAGATGCCCGTCAGCGACCTGACCTTCGCCGACGGCACGCTGCGCTTCGCCATGCCGAGGCTCGGCGCATCCTTCGAAGGGAAGCTGGAGGGCAACGCGCTGAAGGGGACGTTCACCCAGCGCGGCCTGGCCCTGCCGCTCGCCTTCGAGCGCGTGAGCGAGATCCCGAAGCCGCGGCGGCCGCAGGAGCCTCAGGCGCCGTACCCGTACGACCAGCAGGAGGTGACGGCGACGAATGCGAAGGCGGGCGTGACGCTCGCCGGCACGCTGACCATCCCGCGCGGCGACGGTCCCTTCCCTGCGGTCGTGCTGATCTCCGGATCGGGGCCGCAGGACCGGGACGAGACGATCTTCGGGCACAAGCCGTTCCTCGTGCTCGCCGACCACCTCACCCGCCGAGGCATCGCCGTGCTGCGCGTCGACGACCGCGGCGTCGGCAAGTCGACCGGCAAGCGCGAGGAAGCGACGACCGAGGACTACGCGGCGGACGCGCTCGCGTGCGTGGAGCTGTTGAAGACACGTGAAGGAATCGATCCCAAGCGCATCGGCCTGGTCGGCCACAGCGAGGGCGGGCTGATCGCGCCGCTCGCGGCGACGAAGTCGAAGGACGTCGCCTTCATCGTCCTCCTCGCCGCGCCGGGACTCACCGGCGAGGAGATCGTGAACCTGCAGTCGCGCACCCTGCTCGAGTCCATGGGTGCAACCGAGGAGCACGTCGCGTTCATCGGCGACCTGCAGCGGACAATCATCGGCCTGGCCAAGACCACGCCCGACGAGGCGACCCTCCGGGCGAAGCTGAAGGACGTGATGAAGGAGGCCATCGCCAGGGTGCCGGAATCCGAGCGCGCCGTTTACGCGAACCTCGAGGGAATGCTCGACGCGCAGATCAAGCGCCTGAACTCGCCGTGGTACCGCTGGTTCCTGGCCTACGACCCGCGGCCGGTGCTGGGGAAGGTCACCGTGCCGATTCTGGCCATCAACGGCAGCAAGGACATCCAGGTGACGGCGAAGGAGAACCTCGCCGCCATCCGCGCGGCAGCGCCCAAAGCGGAAACGGTCGAAGTGCCGGGCGTCAACCACCTGCTGCAGACCGCGCCCACCGGCGCGCTGACGGAGTACGCCACCATCGAGGAGACCATCGCGCCGCCGGTGCTGCAGCGGATCGCCGACTGGATCACAGCCCGGACGCGGTGACGTGTGGTGCACGCCTCCGGGCGTGCCTCCGGGGCGGGGGACGGGGGGCACGCCGGAGGCGCGCACCACACCTGTCCCTAGCTCGCGGTGACGCGGCGGATCTCGCGCAGCAGCTGCTCGCGCGCCGAGGTGCCCTTCTGCACGAAGCTCGAGACCTTGGTGTGCAGGAGGGCGCGGTCGGCGCCGGAGAGATCCTTCGAGGTCAGGATGACGATGGGGATGTCCGCGGTGCGCGCGTTCTCCTTGAGACGGCCGGCCACTTCGAAGCCGTTCATGCCCGGCATCACCAGGTCGAGGATGATCACGTCCGGCGTCCGCTCCTCGGCCGCGCGCAGGCCGTCCTCGCCGGAGTAGGCGTTGTCGATGGTGTACCCGTGCTCGCCGAGGAGGTCGTCGAGCAGCTTGTGCACCGCCGCGTCGTCGTCGATCACCAGGAGGCGCGCCTTCGCGCTGCCGTTGCCGGAGCGCTGGAGGATCTCGTCCACGCGCTGGAGCAGGCGGTCGCGGTCGACGGGCTTGACGAAGTAGTCCTCCGCGCCGAGAGCCATGCCGAGGTCGCGGTTGTCGACCATGGAGATGATCACCACCGGGATCTCCCGGGTGACGGCGTCGCCCTTGAGGCGCTTGAGCACCTCCCAGCCGTCGACGCCGGGAAGCACGAGATCGAGCGTGACCGCGGCGGGATTGGACTCGCGCGCCAGGCGCAGGGCCTCCTCGCCGTGGCGCGCGCGGATCGATAGATAGCCGGCCGATCCGAGGGCGGAGGCGATGAGGTCGTAGGCGTTCGCGTCGTCCTCGACCACCAGCACGCGCGTGGCGCGCTCGGTGGGGATCTCCGGTGGGCGGCTGATGACCGCGGCGCGCGAGCGGACGGGAAGGGTGAAGGAGAACGTGCTGCCTTTGCCGAGGGCGCTCTCCAGGGTGACCTCGCCGCCCTGCAGCTGCACGAAGCGCCTCACCAGGGCGAGACCGAGTCCCGTGCCGCCGAACTCGCGGCGGACGGTGCCGTCGACCTGGCGGAACTCCTCGAAGATCATGGCGTGGTGCGCGGGATCGATGCCGATGCCCTGGTCGCGCACGCTGACGGTGATCCGGCCGTCGCTCTCGTTCGTCCCCTCGTACGTGGCTCTGATCTCGATCGGCGTCTGCGGCGGCGAGAACTTCACCGCGTTCGAGAGCAGGTTGAAGAGCACCTGCTTGAACTTGCCGAGGTCGGTCTCGATCTGGGGCAGATCGGGCGGGATGTCGACGACGAAGTTCGGGTTGGTCCGGGTCATCCCGCGCATGAGGTGGCAGACGCTCTCCACGACCGGCGCGACGGAGACGAACTCGGGGTAGACCTCCATCTTCCCGGCTTCGATCTTGGAGAGGTCGAGGACGTCGTTGATGATGCCGAGGAGGTGCTGGCCCGAGTCCTGGATGTGCCTCAGGAAGCCGAGGTGCTTCGGCTCGACCTTGCCGTCGAGCCGCTCCACGAGGATCTCCGAGAAGCCGATGATGGAGTTCATCGGCGTGCGCAGCTCGTGGGACATGTTCGCCAGGAACTGGCTCTTGAGGCGGTCGGCCTCCTGGATGCGCCGGTTCGCGTCCGCCAGCTCCTGGGTCAGGCGGGTGAGCTCTTCCAGCTTGCGCGAGCGCTCGGCCTCCAGCTGCAGGATCGTGCGCCGCTTCTCCTGCAGGTTCGCCACGCCGAGGAGGAAAAAGTACGACGCCCCGAAGACGAAGAGCATGCGCGTCACGGCCAGCACCATCGCGTCGTCGAATCCTCGGGCCTGGCCCATGAGCGTCAGCACGCCGATGTAGCAGACGGTGTTGCCGGCGATGGTCAGATACGCCGCGGTCTTGCCGATGGCGAAGGCGGCCGCCGAGGCCGTGGCCACGTACCAGATGAACCAGGGACTGGTGATCCCGCCGGTCACGTACACGCCGATGGTGACGAAGATCATGTCCACCGTCACCCACACCGGATTGAGGAAGCGCCGGTCGATGCCGCGCTTGAAGAGCTGGTAGAGCGTGAGCGAGCAGACGCAGGCGAAGACGAAGTAGAAGCTGGCGACGTCGAGGCGCAGCGGAAACACGCCCAGGGCCCGCCCGGCGAGCGACGTCAGGAGCGCCAGCACATACACGAAGAGGTGGTTGCGCTGCACGGCCAGGTCGAAGCGGAGCACGCTCGCGGGGGTTTGTGGCATGGGGATAGGGGGATTGTACGTGTGGTGCAGACCTTTGGTCTGCCCCAGGGGCAGGCCGGAGGCCTGCACCACACCCCTACTCCACCGTCACGCCCACGAACGCAATACACATCTCGTCGGTCGTCGCCTCCCCCCACGACACCGGCTTGGGCGGGTCGTTGGGGTTGAGCGGATTCGAGGACGAGTTGTCGTAGTGGGCGACCAGGCCGAGGCGTGCGCCGGCGGGGATGTCGATCGGGCTGGCGTAGCGGTAGGCGCCCTGCCAGTTGAAGTCCCAGTCGTCGATCTTGATCAGGCACTGCTTGGTGCCGTTCGGCAGGGTCATCTCCACGGTCATGTCCC
>JBIOTX010000208.1:0-72466 GCA_044866315.1 Thermoanaerobaculia bacterium
ACTCGTTTGGAGGCGATGAAGATCAGCAGCGCCGCGGCGAATCCGCCGGCGATGGTGTAGAGGCCGATGTCGAGGCTGAAGAAGACGGCGACGCCGGCGAAGACGCCGGCCAGGACCGCGGACACGCGGCTGCGTCGCCGCAACGCGTTCCAGAACAGCGCCACCGCGGCGACCTGGAAGAAGGTGCGGTTGTTCTCCGCGGTCGTCCACGCGCCCATGGCCACGCAGAGAAGCGCCAGGGGGATGGAGTCGAAGACGACCACGCCGAGAAACCAGATCGAGACGCCGAGGAAGGCGCCGACGACTACCGTGCGGGCGATGGCCACGTCGATCGAGCGCCCGAAGAGCTGCATCAGCCAGGCGTCGAGCAGGCCATCCTCGAGCATGCCGTGGAGGGCGAAGACGTCGCGGAACGGGACCTTGCCGCGGAGATAGTCCGACGCCGGGCCGAGCGATTCTCCGCGATGGAAGAGGTCGATCCACTGGGAGAGCTGCGCGGTCGAGGCGTAGCTGACGAGGTAGATCAGCGCCGGGATGATCAGATACGCGGCGAGCGACCATGCCGTGCGCGGACTCATCGGTCGGCGCAGACGCCAGGCCACGAGAAAGGCCACGAAGAGCACCGCGATCGTCAGCGCCCGCGGATACTCGACCGGCACCCACACGACGGCGATGAACGGCAGGGCGACGAGCGGCAGCGCGGCGACGGCAACGCGGCGGAAGACCTCCTCGACGTCCAAGCCGAAGCTCAGTTGCGAGAGCCTGGCGGCGAGGAGCGCGACGGCCCAGAACAGGCCGAGGAACAGGGCGACGAAGACGGTCTCCAGAAAGAGCGTCGGAATATGACCGATGCGGTGACCGGTGACGAGGTAGCGGAAGAGGATCCACGACAACCCCGCGGCGAAGACGAGCGCGTGATACGGGCCCAGCTCATGCCGAAAGATCCGCCGCACCCAGAGCCGCGTGCGCACGAACGCGGCGAGCCGGGTCAGCGCGAACGAGAGCGCCACCGGCAGGAGCAGGATCCAGCCGACCTTCGCGGTGGTCAGGTAGAACAACGGCGAGAGGAGGTAGGGGACGGAGAAGAGGATCGGCGCGCCCGACTTCGCGGCGCCGCGGGCGAGGAGGCGCTGCAGCCAGATCGCGAGCGGCGGGACGAGGAGGAAGAACAACGCCGCACCGAGGTAGTCGCGCAGCTTCGAATAGCCCTGGATCGTGACCAGGCCGACCGCGACGGGGCTGGTCGGGGGCAGGAGGCGGAAGAGCAGCGTGATCGAGAGAAAGACGCCGCCGGCGAGGCAGAACGCCGCAATCCAGACGAAGGCCGTGACGATGCGGGGGTAGAGCCTCACGCGGAGGCGAGTGTAACGCGCCTCCCACACGCCGACACGACCGCGTCGTGCAGGGCCTGGATGGTCGCCTTCTCCGCCACCAGGTCCGGCGTCTTCCCGTGCCGCAGAATGGCCTCGCTGGTGGTCGGCCCGATCGAGGCGATCAGCGCGTGCTCCAGCACTCTGGCCCGCTCCTCGGCGGTCAATTTGCCGAAGAAGTGCTCGACCGTGGACGCGCTGGTGAACGTGACCACGTCGATGGCGTCCTTCTCGATCAGTTCCCGCAGCTCGTCGAGGTCATATGTGGCGGCGATGGTGCGATAGGCGACGCCGAGGTCGACCTCTCCGCCCCGCCGGCGCAGCTCGGCGATCAGCTCCTCGCGTCCCTCCTCGGCGCGAATGACCGCCGTGCGGATGCCCCGCTGGTCCTCCGGCAGGAGCGGGAGGAGCTCGGTGGAGATGAAGCGCTCCGGCACGAGGTCCGGGGCGATGCCGCGGGCGCGGAGGTCGTCCGCGGTGGCCTGTCCGACCGCCGCGACCTTCGTTCCGGCCAGGGCGCGGGCATCCTTCCCCTTGGCGAACAGGCGCTCGAAGAATGCGCTCACGCCGTTCGTGGACGTGAACACGATCCAGTCGTAGCGCCCGTCGATCACGCGGTCGAGCGACTCCCACGACTCCGGCGGTGCGATCTCGATGGTCGGAAACTGCAGCACCTGCGCTCCGGACTCCTCGAAGAGCCGCCTCAGCTCCGAGGCCTGCTCGCGGGCGCGGGTGACGACGACCCGCTTGCCGAACAGTGGCCGGGACTCGAACCAGTTGATGGTCTCGTGGAGCTGGACCACGTCCCCGACGACAATGAGCGCCGGCGTCTCCAGGCTGGCCTCGGCCACGCGGGCCTCGATGTTCCGGAGCGTCCCCGCGACTGTGCGCTGATCGAAGCGCGTGCCCTTGGAGATGACCGCGCAACCGCGCTCCGGCGACATGCCGAACTCCATCAGCTTGTGCACGATGGTCGGCAGGTTGGCGAAGCCCATCATGAACACGATCGTGCCGTCGAGCTGGGCCAGGGCCGGCCACTTGATTCCGGTCGAGCCGGAGTCGGCCTCGTGGCCGGTCACGAGCGTGACCGAGGTCGCGTGCGAGCGATGGGTGACCGGGATGCCGGCGTAGGCCGGCCCGGCGATCGCGGAGGAGATACCCGGCACGATCTCCACCGGCACGCCCGCCGCCATCAGCTCCTCGGCCTCTTCCCCGCCGCGCCCGAACACGAACGGATCGCCGCCCTTCAGCCGGACCACGGTCTTCCCCTTCTTCGCCTCGGCCACCAGCAGCTGGTTGATCTGGTCCTGCGGCAGCGCGTGCGCGCTGGCGCGCTTGCCGACGTAGACCACTTCTGCTGTTTTCGGGATGCGCGCGGCGATGTCCTTCGACACGAGCGCGTCCAGGGCGACGAGGTCCGCGCGTCCGAGCAGCTCCGCGGCCCGGACGGTGAGCAGCCCCGCGTCGCCGGGACCGGCGCCGACGAGATACACCTTGCCTACCGGGTCACGCATGAGAGCTCCTCGTACACGGCCTCGACGGCGTTGGGACCGGTGTGGCGCGCGCGCACGCCGGCGAAGAACGCGCGGATGGTCTGGTCGGGCGTGGCGTGCACGGCGATCTCGGAGTAGCAGTCGAGGCGTGTGCCGAACTTCTGGAGCACGCCGCGCTCGCGCAGCGCCGCGGTCTCGCTCGGCGCGTGATTGATGGCCCGGGCCGCACCTTCCGCGAACGCATTGCCGCGGAGACACTCGATGACGACGATGCCCTGTCCCGCGGCCGGGATCATGTCGTCGACGGAAAAATACGAGGTGATGTCGCTGGTGCGGCCGAGGCGGGTGAGGCCGGCGCTGGCGAGGACGACGCCCTCGTACGCGCCGCTCTTGGCCTTCTCGATGCGCGTGTCCACGTTCCCGCGGATGTCCTCGACCTTCAGGTGCGGATAGCGCTCCAGGAGCTGAACCTTGCGGCGCGGCGAGCTCGTGCCCACGACAGAGCCTTTCGGCAGGTCCTCGATGCGTTTGCCCGTCGGATGGACCCAGGCATCGCGCGCGTCCGCGCGCTCGAGGAAGCCGGCCAGCGCGAAATGATCGGGGATGATCGACGGCACGTCTTTGAGGCTGTGCACGGCGACGGCGACGTCCCCGCGCTCCAACGCCTCTTCCAGCTCCTTGATGAACAGCCCCTTGCCGCCGATGGTGGCCAGGGAGACGTCGTGGCGCTTGTCGCCGGTGGTCTTCACCGTGACGATCTCGGGCTCGTATCCCGCGAGCACCAGCTGCCGCGCGGTCTCGTTGGCCTGCCAGAGCGCGAGCTGGCTGCCGCGCGTGCCGATGCGGATCTTCATCGCAGTCCGAAGATCTTCCGGATCGTGCGTCGGAGCGACTCGCGCTCGTGCGGCTCGTCGGAAGCGTCCTTGAGTTGCAGGATCGGGTAGTGGAGGATCTTGTTGACCAGCTGGGTGGAGAACATCTCCACGGCCTCGCGCTGCTCGGCGGTGATCGGCCCGAGCTTGCGCAGGCACTTCTCCAGCTCCGCGGCCTTGATGGCCTCCAGGCGCTGCTGCAGCTCGACAATGGTCGGCACGGCGTCCTGGGCCACGAGGCGCTTGCGGAACGACTCCACCTCGCGGACGACGATCTGCTCGGCCTCGCCGGCCTTGGTCTGGCGCTGCTCCAGGTTCGCGTCGGCGACCTGCTGGAGGTCGTCGACGTTGTAGAGATACGCGCCGTCGATCGACGCCACGGCCGGGTTGATGTTACGCGGCACGGCGAGATCGATCAGGAAGAGGTTGCGCTTCCTGCGCGCCTCCAGCGCCCGCGTGACCTGCTGCGGCTCGACCACGAAGTGCGGCGCGGCGGTGGAGGCGATGACGATGTCGCAGCTGGCCAGGTATTCGTCCACGCGGTCGAACTGCACGGCCGCGCCCTCGAAGCGGGTGGCCAGCTCCGTCGCCCGCTCGTACGAGCGATTGGCGACGAAGACCTGCTTGACCTCCTGCTCGTGGAGGTGCTCGGCGGTGAGCTCGCCCATCTCGCCTGCACCGATGAGCAGGACCTGCAGGCCACGCAGGTTGCCGAAGATTTTCTTCGCCAGCTCGACCGCGGCGTACGGCACGGACACGGCGTGCTCGCCGATGCCCGTGTCCGTGCGGACCTTCTTGGCCACGCGCATGGTGTTGTCGAAGACCTGCTGGAGGAGCGAGTCGAGCGTGCCGAGCTGCTGCGCGGTGAGGAAGGCCTTCTTCACCTGCCCGCCGATCTGCGGCTCGCCCAGGATCATCGAGTCCAGGCCGGAAGCCACGCGGAAGAGGTGCTTGACCACGTCCCCGTGGCGGAGGATGTAGAGGTGCTTCTCCAGCTCCGGCCGCGCGGCAGCGGCGCCCGTGGCCAGCCACTCCACGACCTGCTCGATCACGTCCTCGTTCCGCGTGGAGACGATGGCCTCGACGCGGTTGCAGGTCGAGAGCACCGCCGCCCCGTCCACGCCGCCGATCGCCGCCAGCGCGGCCGTGGTCTCGACCAGCTTCGGATCGGGCACGTTGAGACGCTCGCGCACGTCGACGGGCGCGGTGCGGTGGTTGAGTCCGACCAGAATCAGCGGCATGTCATCCCCGGATCCCCAGCATCGCCACCACGATGGCCACGAATGCCCCCGCCGACACGAAGATCATCCGCTTCTGCCGGTAGGTGTTGCTGATGAACGAGTTCAGGAGCACGGCGAAGAGCACCCACGCCGTCACGGCGCCGATCTGCTTGACGCGCAGGTCCATGAGCCCCGCCGTGGTGCGGTACGACCAGAGCACTCCGGCCAGAAGGCCGAGGGTGTAGATGCTGAAGCCGATCGACAGCGCGCGGTAGCTGACCTTCTTGCAGACGTCGAGACTGGGGATCCAGTCCCACAGCCGCCCGCGCGTCTTCTGCTTGAGGGCCCGGTCCTGGAGCAGCGCGAGGAGGCCGAAGGCCAGGCCGATGAAGAGGCCGGCCACCCCGACGGTGGAGAGGAGCAGGTGCGCGGTGAAGACGTTCGAGCGCAGCTCCGGATCGAGGACGGTGAAGCTCTCCCCGACCACGGCGGAGAGGGTGAGCAGCAGGAGCACGAGCGGGTAGACGAAGAACGACGCCGCGTAGACGCGGTAGCGGATCCAGAGCGCCAGCTCCACCGCGAACACCAGCCAGGCCACGAAGCTCGTCGCCTCGGGGAGGTTCGTGATGGGCGGGTGGCCGGTGCGCGTGCAGATCGTCCCGATCCAGAAGGTGTGGGCGGCGAAGCCGACGATCATCAGGATCAGGCCCGTGTACTGGAGCTTTTTCTCCCGGACGAAGAGCGAGGCCAGCGCCGCGAGGGTACCCAGGGCGTAGAAGCCCAGGGCGATGTAGAGCGTGTCCGTGGCGGCGAAGTTCATGGCTGCATCAGCTGTTTGCAGAGCACCACTTTATCGTCTTCGATGCGGTAGAAATCCTTGATCCGGGAAATCTCCGCGTACCCGGCGCGCTGGTAGAACCGGAGCGTCGGGGCATAACTCTGCTTGGACGACGTCTCGATCAGGAGCATCCGCCCGGCGAGGCGTCTCACTTCGTTCTCTACGAACCGGAGAAGGAGCTGGCCGAATCCCTGTCCCTGCTCTTTCGGATCGACGGCGATCCAGTAGAGGTCGAACACTCCCTCCGAGCGGGGCGTGGGGCCGAAGCAGACATAGCCCTGGACCTTGCGGCTGGGTCCGCTGGACGGCTCCTCCAGGACGTGGAGCTCGTACTCCCCCTTCTCGGGGTGGTCGAGGGCCAGGTCGACCAGCTCCATGGCCCAGCCGATCTCTTTCTGGGTGAAGCGCGCCGTGCCGACGAGGATCTCCTGGATGCGCGGGCGATCGGCCGCCGTGGCCGGACGGATTTTCATCGTGTGCCGAGATCATACGAGGAGCAATGTAAAGGCGCGACGAGCACGCCGAAAGGACAGGCCGTCACTCCGACCGGTGTCGGCCGTCACATGGCGGCGGTCGCGCGCTGCCAGCCCGGGATGACGTACTCGCGGAACAGGTACACCGCGTCCTTCGGCACCCACGCACTCACCGCCACCCCGGTGTCGCTCGAGACCTGCTCGTACACCTCGGCGATCTGGTGGAGACGGGCCAGGAGGCGCGACTCGCCGTGCGGGATCTCCAGCTGCAGGACCTCCCCACCCTCGCGCTCGCGGTCGCGGATCCGCTCCACCAAGCGGTCGATGTGCTCGCCGGTGAGGGCCGAGACCACGACGGCGTTGCGGCGGCGGATGTCGAAGTGCTCCTCGACCCGGTCGCTCTTGTTGTAGACCTCCATCACCCGGGCGTTGTCGACGCCCAGATCGGCCAGGACCTGGTCGCCGACCTCGCGCTGCTCGGAGTACTGGGGATGGCTGGCGTCGATCACGTGCAGGACGAGATCGGCGGCCACGGCCTCCTCCATCGTCGAGCGGAACGAGGCCACGAGGTGGTGGGGGAGCTTGCGGATGAAGCCGACCGTGTCGATGACCACCGTCTCCAGCGGCATCGGCCAGGCGATCTTCTGGGACTTGGCGTCGAGCGTGGCGAAGAGCTTGTCCATGGCCAGCGTGTCGCCGCTGGTGAGGCGGTTGAAGAGCGTAGACTTGCCGGCGTTCGTGTAGCCGACCAGGGCGACGGTGAACGCGGCCTCGCGGGCCTTGCGCTGGGTCTCGCGCGTCTTCTCGATCCGCTGCAGCTCTTCCTTGAGGCGAGCGATGCGCGTGCGGACGATGCGCCGGTCGAGCTCGAGCTGGGTCTCACCGACGCCGCGCTTCGCGCCCCCGCCCGCGCCGCCGGCCTGGCGCTCGAGGTGCGACCACGCGCGGGTGAGGCGCGGAAGCATGTACTCGAGCTGGGCAAGTTCCACCTGCGTGCGAGCCTCGCGCGTGCGGGCCCGGCCGGAGAAGATATCCAGGATCAGCGCACTCCGGTCGATGACCTTGACGCCGATGATCTTCTCCAGATTGCGGACCTGGGCGGGCGTGAGGTCGTCGTCGAACACGATCAACGACGCCTCCAGGCTGGCGGCGAGCGCCTTCACCTCCTCAGCCTTCCCCTTGCCAACGTACGTGGCCGGATCGGGGGCGTTGCGCTTGCCGAAGACGTGGGCGACGACCGAGGCGCCGGCCGTCTCGATGAGCTTGGTCAGCTCTTCGATGTGCTCGTCCGCAACGGTTTTCGGGAGGTTGGGGAGGATGAGGCCTACGGCGATGGAGTTCTGCATTCGTTCGTGTGTGCGGGAACAATGATAAGGCGTCTATCATTCGCCGCCATGTACGTCCTGTACGAGGTGCTTCTCTACCTCGTCCTGATCCTCGCCACGCCGTACTTTCTGATCACGGGGATGCTGCGGGGGAAGTACCTGGCGAACTTTCCGATGCGGATGGGGGTGTACCGGGGTCGGGAGGGCGAGCACGACCTCTGGATCCACGCGGTCTCGGTCGGGGAAACGCTGGCGGCAAGACCGGTCGTGGAGGAGATCCTCCGGCTGCGGCCGGGGACATCGATGGTGTTCACCACCACCACGATCACCGGGCAGGCCCAGGCCCGGCGGCTGTTTCCGGACGCGACGGTGACGTACTTTCCGTTCGACTTCGCCTTCGCCGTGCGGCGGTTTCTCGACCATCACCGGCCGCGGGTGTTCGCGACCATGGAAACCGAGATCTGGCCGAACGTGACCCGCATCGCCCGGGAGCGCGGGCTGGAACTGATCCTGACCAACGGCCGGATCTCCGACCGCTCCTTCCCCCGCTACCGGGCTTTCCGGTTCATCGTGAAGTCCGTGCTGCGGAAGTACCATCGCATCCTGGCCCGCGAGGCCACCGACCGCGACCGTTTCGTGGCCATCGGCGCGCCGCCGGAGATCGTCGAGGTCTCCGGGAACGTGAAGTTCGATTACGAGCCGGATGAGACGCCCCTGGAGATCGCGCCGCAGCTCGAGTCGCTGATCTCCGGCCGCAAGGTCTTCGTCCTCGGCTCGACAATGGAAGGCGAAGACGAGGTCCTCCTCCCGGAGATCGAGCGCTTCCTGGCCGAGCATCACGCCTTCGTCGTCCTCGCGCCCCGCAAGCCGGAGCGCTTCGAGCTCGTCGCCGGCCTTCTCGGCACGTCCAGCATGCGCTTCGCACGGCGGAGCGAGATCGGTGGAGGACAGGCAATCCTGCCTGTCCCGGACAGGCGAGATCGCCTGTCCGCCACCGCCGACATCCTCCTCCTCGACACCCTGGGTGAGCTGGCGAAGATCTACCGCTACGCCACGGCCGCCTTCATCGGCGGCACCCTCGTTCCCAGCGGCGGGCACAATCCGATCGAGGCTGCGGCGGCGGGCGTGCCGGTCTGCTTCGGGCCGTCGATGACGAACTTCCGGGAGATCGCGGGCGTGTTCGTGCGTAACGAGGCCGCGCAGGTCGTGCAGACGGCGGCCGAGGCCATCGACTTCGCGGCGCGGATGTTCGAGGAGCCGGAGCTGCAGCGCGCCTGGGGCGCGCGGGCGCGCGACACCGTCCTCCAGAACCGCGGCGCGTCGCACCGGACCGCGCGCCAGATCGTCGAGCTCCTCGGCCGATGATCAGGCTGGCCGAGTTGCTGCTCCGCGGCATCAACCGCCTCCGCCGCGCCCTCTACCGCGCCGGCATCCTGCGAGGAAAAAGGCTTCCCCGGCCGGTGATCTCGATCGGCAACATCGCCATGGGCGGGACGGGGAAGACGCCGGCGGTGATCGCGCTGAGCCGGTATCTGAGCGAGCGCGGGTTGCGGGTGGCGGTGCTGACGCGCGGCTACGGCGGCGACGAGCCCATCCTGATAAAGCAGTCTACTAATGCAGACGTAATCACCGGCAAAAAGCGTTATGTAAATGCGATTGAATACTTGCGTAACAACAATTGCGATGTATTCGTGCTCGACGACGGCTTCCAGCACCTCCAGCTCCGCCGCACCGTCGACGTGGTCATCGATGCGCCATCCCGGTTCTACCGTGAGGGCCGCTCCGCGTTGCGGGACGCCGACTTCGTGATCCCGCGGCGGCTGCGCACGCTCGTCCCCGAGCTCCTGCGCGGCCAGCGCGTCTTCGCCTTCGCCGGCCTGGCCGACAACGAGCAGTTCTTCGCCGCCCTCCGCGCCGCTGGGGTTCAGGTGATCGGGACGAAATCCTTCCGCGATCACCACCGTTACACCGCGTCCGACCTGGAGGCGATCCGGCGAGACGCGGCGGGGGCGACGATCGTCACAACCGGGAAGGACGCGGTGAAGATCGACGACCCGTCGATCGTCGTCGTGGACGCGGGGTTTGATATCGACGCAGAAGTTCTCCAGAGCATCGAAGCCGCCGTGCGCGAGCGCAGCGGGAAGAAGCGGCGCAAGTCGCGTCTCCTGCAACGCCTCGAATACGGACTGTACCGCTTCGTCACCGGACGCGTGGGCCGCATGTCCGACGAGGCCGTCGTGCGCTGGGGCGAGCGCCTCGGCGCCCTGGCCGGGACAGTCCTCCGCAAGCGCGACCGGCTGGGGATGAGCAACCTTCGCGCGGCCTTTCCGAGCCGCGACCGGCGCGAGCTGCGGCGCATCCTCGACGCGGCCTGGCGCCACTTCGGCCGCGAGGCGTTGCAGTACATGCAAATGCAGAACATGACCCTGGAGGAGATCGCCGCGCGCTGTCCCTTGGTGAACGCGCAGCTCGTCCAGGAGTCGATGGCCCGCGGCCAGGGCACGATGATCGTGAGCGCGCACTTTGGGGGCTGGGAGATCGGCGGGCTGGCCCTCCTGTCGGTCGCCGAGCGCGTGCTCACCGTGGCCCGGCCCCTGGATAATGAGTTGCTGGAGAATGACTTACAGCGCCTGCGGAAAAGGACCGGAACGGAGGTCGTGGACCGCCGCCGCGCCGCGCGGGTGCTGCTCAAGGGGCTCGCGGAGAACGCCGTGGTCGTGCTGCTCCCCGATCAGGCCGTGCTGCCGCGCGAAGGCATCCTGGTCCCGTTCCTCGGCCGTCCGGCGTGGACCACGCCGGCTCCCGCAAAAATGGCCGTGCGGGCCGGCTCGACCATTGTGTTCGCTTTTTGCATTCCCGACGGCCTCAGGCATCGTCTCGAGTTCGAGCACCCGATTCGTGCCGATCAGCTGACAGAGGAAGAGAACGATCCGGTGGCGCTCACGACGCAAATCAACGACGTGATCTCCCGCCGTATCTCCGAACGCCCCGACCTCTGGCTCTGGATGCACGATCGCTGGAAAGGGACGGGAGAAAGCGAAGAAATGCATGGCGTGTGAAACGGTCGTCATCGGCCTGAACTGGGTCGGCGACAACGTCCTGGCTCTCCCTACGTACAAGGCGCTCCAGCACCGCTTCCGCAGCGAAGGCGGCATCGCCGTCGCCGCGCCCTACAACGTGGCGGCGCTGCTCGAGGCATCCGGCGTCTTCAAACAGGTGATCGGATGGAACGGCTCGACCCGCAAGCGCATCGCCGCGCTGCGCGAGGGCGGCTTCCGCCGCGCGGTCATCCTCCCGAACTCCTTCCGCGCGGCGATGGTCACCTTCGCCGCCGGCATCGAGGAGCGCTGGGGCTATCCGACCGACGTCCGGCGCATGTTCCTCACCCACTCCATCGACCGTCCCGAACCGCGCGGCCACCAGCTCGATGACTACACCGCCCTCCTGGCCGCCCTCGGCGCCCCGCGCGTCGTCGGCGACGTGCCGTCGATCAAGCTCCCCCAGGCCATCCGCGAGCGCGGACGCCGGAAACTGCTTTCGATCGGCCTGCACCTCGACCGTCCCGTGGTCGGTATCCACGCCGGCGGCCTGTACGGCCAGGCCAAGCACTGGGGCGACGCGCGCTACGTCGAGGTGGTCAAACGCCTGCGCCTCGAAGGCATCGACGTCGTGCTGCTGACCAGCCCCGGAGAGCGCGAGCAGGCCGAGCGCATCGCCACGACCTGCAACGGCGTGCCGATGGTCGGCCACGACGGCGACGTCCTCGAGCTCGCGTCGGCGATCGCCCACTGCGCGGCCGTGATCACCAACGACAGCGGTCCGCTGCACGTGGCCGCGGCGCTGTCCGTACCCTCGGTCTCGATCTTCGGGCCCACCGATCCGGGACGCACGGTCATCCCGGGCGCCACCCGCGTCGTCCGCCGCCAACTCGCGTGCCAGCCGTGCTACCAGCGCGACTGTCCGCTGCGCCACCACCGCTGTATGGCCGATGTGTCGGTGGACGAGGTGTTCACCGAGGCGCTCAGCGTGGTGAGCGGGGTGGATGCGGAGCGCGAAGAGGCTGCGGTGGTCGAGTAACGGCGAATGTGAGTCTGCACATCAGGTGCACCCGTGCTCGATGCTCCGGCCCGTCACACGGACCGGTGACTCGCCGCACCGCCGCTCGTGCGGACGCGATTCAACGTGTCCTCTCAGGAGGCACGTCATGCACCCCTGGACCATCCTCGGCACGCTCCTCATCGGCATTGCCGCTTATCTCCTTCTGAGCGGCTTCCTCCGGACCTGGCGGACGTACCGGGGCATCCGGGTGATCACCTGCCCCGAGAACCGGCAGCCGGCAGCGGTGCGGGTGGCGGCCTTCGACGCGGCGAAGTGGGCCGCCCTCGCCGGCGAGGCCGACCTGCACCTGCGCTCCTGCTCGCGCTGGCCGGAGATGGCCGGCTGCGACGAGGCCTGCCTCCGGCAGATCGAGAGCGCGCCGGGCGAATGCCTGGTGCGCTCGATCGTGGCCTCCTGGTACGCCGGCAAGCGCTGCCGCTTCTGCCACCGGGCGATCGAGAACATCGTCTGGCACGAGCGGCCGCCCGCGGTGCGGTTGCCGGACGGTACGACGCGCGAGTGGAAGGACATCGCTCCGCAGGACCTGCCGTCGGTCTTCGCCACCGGCGAGCCGGCGTGTTGGGCCTGCCACGTGTTCGAGACCTTCCGCCGCGAGCACCCGGAGATGGTCGTGGAGCGCGCGCGAATCGCGACGCCCCAGCCGACCCTCGCGCCATCGGTCAGCGTCTACTGATCCGATCCCGAGTCCCTATAATCCCCTGGATGCCGCCGGCGGCGCTCGAAAACGACAAGCTGTACAAGATCGGCGAGGTCTGCAAGCTCGCCGACGTGCAGCCGTACGTGCTCCGCTACTGGGAGACCGAGTTCCCCCAGCTCGCCCCGAACAAGAGCGGCGGCGGGCAGCGGCTGTACACGCGCCGCGAGATCGACGTGATCCTCCGGATCAAGGAGCTGCTCTACCGCGAAGGGTTCACCATCGCCGGGGCGAAGAAGAAGCTGGAAGAGGATCTGGCGCCGCCGCCCCCGCCCAAGGCGGCGCTGGAAGGGGGTGTCGCTGCTCCGGACCTGGCCTTCATCAAGAAGGAGCTGCAGGCGATCCTACGGCTCTTGAGCGAATAGGCCGACGATCCGCTCTAGCCCAGCCCGGTCCTCCTCGTCGAACGCGTCCAGCCGGTCGGAGTCGACGTCGAGGACGGCAATGAGCTCGCGCTGGCGGTCGAAAACGGGGACGACGATCTCCGACTTCGAATTGGGGTCGCAGGCGATGTGTCCGGGAAACTCGTTCACGTCCGGAACGAGGACCGTCTCGCGCCTCGCCGCGGCGGTGCCGCAGACGCCGCGGCCAAACTCGATCTGCAGGCAGCCCACGGTGCCGATGTATGGGCCGACGACGAGGCGGTCGCCGCAGACGCGATAGAAGCCGGTCCAGAAGTAATAAGGGAAGCGATGCGCGAGAAGGGAATTGATCGTCGCCATCAGGGCGATGTCGTCGAGGGTCTCCCCTCCTTCATCGCGCCAGACGGCGGCGATCGCGTCGTAGGTTTCTGTGTAGGCGGTGCGCTTATCCAAAGACCTACTTCTTCCGAATGCGAATCGGCACCGGCACCGGGCGTGGATTACGCGCGCCGATCAGCAGGAGCGTGGCGGCTACAGCCAACAGCAGCTCGATCATGCCATCCTCCTCGATCCTCTCTAGTGCATCCCAGGTGCCTATATGGATGCCGCGCGCCGGTAGATCGCATCATATTGGCGGGCCGAGCGCTCCCAGGAGAAGTCGCAGGCCATGCCATTGGCCTGCAATGACTTCCAGACGGCTGGGTCCTTGAAGTTGAGCATGCCGATCCAGGTGGCGAGGAAGAGGTCCAGCGGCTGCGCCTCGAGGAAGCCGAAGCCGTTGGCGGCATCGAGGTTGGAGCCGTCGTAGGGGACGACCGTGTCCGCCAGGCCGCCGGTGAGACGCACCACCGGCACCGTGCCGTAGCGCAGCGAGTACATCTGGTTGAGGCCGCACGGCTCGTACATCGAGGGCATGAGCAGCATGTCCGTGCCGGCGTAGATGCGGTGGGCGAGGGCGTTGTCGAAGCCGATCCAGACCCGGCAGCGGTCGGGATTCGCTTCGCCGATGCGGGCCAGCGCGTTCTCCAGATCGGGCTCGCCGCTGCCGAGGATCACCGCCTGCGCGCCGGCGGCGAGGAGGCGCTCCAGGATCGGGATCAGGAGCTGGAACCCCTTCTGCCCGACCAGGCGCGAGACGGCGCCGATGAGGGGCACCTTCGCCCCGAACTTCAGCCCGGCCTCTTTCGTCAGGGCGCGCTTGTTCTTCGCCTTGTCGCGGATCGTGTCGGCGTCGTAGTTCGCCGCGAGATGCGCATCGGTCGCCGGATCCCACTCTTGGGCGTCGATGCCGTTGAGGATGCCGGTGAGCTTCGGCGAGATCGCGCGCAGCACGCCGTCGAGCCCCGCTCCGCTGGACGGCGTGCGGATCTCGCGCGCATACGTTGGCGAGACGGTGGTCACTTCCTCCGCGAAGAGGATCCCGCCCTTCATCGCATTGAGCGCGCCGTAGTGCTCAAGCGCGTCGGGCGCCCAATAGCGGCTGTGCAATCCGGTGAGGGCGAACGCGCCTGGGCCGGCGATGCCCTGGTAGTGCAGGTTGTGGATCGTGTACACCGACCGCGCCGACGCGAACTGCGGCACGCCGCGCAGCCCCGAGTCGAGATACAGCGGCATCAGCGCGGTGTGCCAGTCATGGCAGTGGAGGAGATCCGGCCGGAGGTCGAAGATCTCGCAGGCGCGGATGATCGCCCGGCAGAAGAAGGTGTAGCGCAGCACGCCGTCGTCGTGGCCGTTCCTGTTCGGGCTGTAGATCTGCTCGCGCTCGAAGAAGTAGTCGTTGGCCACGAGGATCAGCGGGATGTCCGTCCCCGGGAGCGTCGACCGCAGGTACGTCGCCTCGGCCGTCCAGTTCGCCCAGGCGATGGTCACCGTCGGCGCGAGCTGGTGCAGCGACTGACCGCTCTTCGCGAACCACTGCCGTGCCTGGCGGTAGAAGGGCATGAACACCGT
The DNA here is from genome assembly GCA_044866315.1 of Thermoanaerobaculia bacterium. Taxonomy (GTDB): domain Bacteria; phylum Acidobacteriota; class Thermoanaerobaculia; order Gp7-AA8; family Gp7-AA8; genus QHVT01. The sequence goes on from JBIOTX010000208.1 coordinate 14,717, forward strand.
GACGTCGTGCCCGAGCTTCTGCAGCGCCTTCGGCAGCGAGCCGCAGACGTCGCCGAGACCGCCGGTCTTGGCGATGGGGGAGACTTCCGCTGTGGCAAATACGACTCGCATGCGACTTCACTGAATCAAGATCGATGCATACCCGACGACATGGCCATAGTCCCCATTGATGTCGCCGGATGTCGCATGCTTGATGAGCCGCGCGCTGGACGCGCCGAGGGCGTTCGCGGCGACGAGCATGGCCGTGGTGGGGATGAAGCCGCACATGGAGACGTCGTATTCGTCGACCACGCGCCAGAGCTCCGGCGGATTCCGCGCCAGGACCTGGTCGATCGCCAGCTGGTCCTTGCGCAGCGTGGAGGTCTGGTCCTCGTAGTGATTGAGGTCGGAGCTGGCGAGGATGGCCACATCCTTCTCGCTCCGCAGCACCTCGCCGATGGCGCGGCCCACGTCTTCGGCGTAGTCGTAGCGATGCGCGCCGAGGCAGATCGGGACGAAGGAGAAGTCGCCGGCGAGACGCTGCAGAAACGGGAGCTGCACCTCGAGCGAGTGCTCACGCGCATGGGCGCGGTGGTCAACGGTGAGGATCGGCGCCTTCGCCATCAGCGCGTCGGCGAGCTGCGTGTCGATGCCGATGTCGCCGAAAGGCGTGTGCCAGAAGCCCTCGCGATTGATGGCCGCGAAGTGGCCCATGCCGGTGTGGTTGGGGCAGAGAATCACGAACCGTTTCGGCAGGTTGGCAAGCGCGTACAGCGCCGCGGCCACATGCCCGCTGTACATGAGTCCCGCGTGGGGGACGACCGCGCCAATGAAGCGCTCCTTCGCCTGCGGCGCGGGCGGGTTCGCGGCGAAGCAGCGATCGACCTGCGCGCGGAGGCGCTCGGGCGTGCCCTCGTAGAACGTGCCGGCCACGGCGGGCGGGCGGGTGGTCATGTCAGGCAATGTATGTCCATCGGATCACCGCGGGAACGACGGCGCGTAGATCACCGCGTTCAGGAACACCGGCAGCGTCGCCCGCCAGAAGAGGCGGAAGTGCGGGTCGTCGGCGAAGGTGATGACCTGCCCCCTGCCGTACGGCTCACTCACCACGTAGACCGATCCCTTCAGGCGCTCGAGCGACTCCGTCCAGGCCACACCGGAGATGAGCGGGTCCTTCTCCTCGATGGTGAGCACGTTGTCGACCTTGTGGGACACGGGGAGGAAGGCCTGGCTGCCCTCGACGAGCACGGCCGGCGGGCGAGGCACGCCGAAGGTGAGGAAGGAGCGCTCGTTCATGGTGGTGCGGAAGGCGGAGCCGGGCACGCGGAAGTCGTTGTAGCGCTCGCCGGTGGCCGGCTTGTCGTCGTCCTTCGGCTTCGGCGGCTCCCACGGCTTGAGCTTGGAGACCTCGACATCCTTCTCGCGCAGGAACGCATTCGCGCCTTTGACGGCCACGATCGTGCCACCCTCGTTGACCCAGGCCTTGATCTTGTCGACGCCGCGCTTGCCGAGGCGCTCGGCGTAACTGCCGTCGGGGAAGACCAGGACCTTGAACTTGGAGAGGTCGAGGTTGCGCAGGGTCTCGAGGGAGAGCGTTGAATGGGGGATCGGCGTGTCCACGTCGAGGGTGTGCCAGAGCATGCCGTAGGACGTCGGGCTGGTGCCCGGGCCGCCGACGAGACCGATCTGCGGGTCGCGGACGTGGCGGATCTTCTCCGAGCCGAACGCCGTCCCGCCCATCCAGCCCGAGTCGAGGGCGACCGTTTTTACGCCCGTCTCGCGGACGAGCGCGCCGAGGGTCTCGTCGAGCGCCGCCGGGTTGTTGCCCTTGAGGATGACCAGCGTGCCGCGCCGGAAGACCTGCTCGCCGACGTGGAGATCGCTCTCGCTGACGCTGAAGTTGACGTCGCTGGCCAGGAGGCGGCCGGCGAAGCGGTAGAGGCTCGGATCGAGTCCGTCGACGAGGTAGCCATAGGCGGCGCTCTTGAACGCGGGCGCCGCGGGCGGCTGGTACTCCGCCGTCCCGGTGACCGGCGCCTGGGTGACGTAGGCCTCGACGTTCATCGCCAGCGGCAGCGACCAGGTGGTGAGGTCGTAGAAGTCGTCCGGTTCGTCGGCGACGGCCTTCTCGCGCTGCTCGTCGACGAAGCCCTTGCCGAACACCGGCGCCTTCTCCAGGAGCGTGTTGGCGAGGCCGCCGAGGGGCTGGCGCGTGGAGACGACGGCCGTGCCGGCGGGGAAAGCGCGCGACTCGGTGACGTCGCGGTCGAGCCTCGTGGCACGGATGTTCGCCGGCGCCAAGAGCATGTCGACGCGGATGTCCTGCTGGCGCAGCGTGGCGATCAGCTTGTCGAAGTTCGGCGAGCCCGGAAGGATGAGGTACGTGTTCTTCCCACCGTCGATCTGCGCGCGCGCGGCCTCGTGGGTGTAGCGCAGAAGCGCCTCCCGGTTGGCCGCGGCCGTGCGCACGGTGGTCATCCCCGAGGTGAAGTGGCGCTGCACGCGATCGGCGAGGCGGAGGACGGTGCCGTCCGGACGCTCGATGGCGCTGCCGGCGCGGCCGTGACCGGCCATCTCGTAGGTCATGCCGACGGCGCCGTGCAGCGACGGCCAGGAGTCACCGTAGCCGGGGTAGAAGAGATCGAAGCGCTCCGCCACGAAGAAGGCCCAGCCGCGCCGCGAGAACTCCGCGGCGTTGGCGCGGCCGAAGATGTCCAGCCAGTCCTCGACGTCCTTGGGCAGGTTGGCGTTGATCGGCTTCGCGTCCGGCGGGAAGAAGTAGGTCGAGTCGTAGAACATCTCGTGGAAGTCGACGAAGACCTGCGGGTTCCACTCGCGATACACGGCCACGCGGGCCTGGGTCTCGCGCTGGGACATCCAGGCCCAGTCGCGGTTCATGTCGATGAGGTAGTGATTGAACCGCCCACCCGGCCACGGCTCCATGTGCTCGAAGGCGTCCGGGTTCGGGTTCGGGGCGATCCCGCGCGTGCGATGGAACCAGGAGACGTACCGCTCCCGCCCGTCAGGGTTGAGCAGCGGGTCGATGAGCACGACCACGTTCTCGAGCACGGCCGGCTCGCGCAGGAGAGCCGAGGCCACGGCCATCGACGCCTCGGCCGACGAGGACTCGTTGCCGTGCACGCCGAAGGCGAGCCAGACGATCGCGGGCGTCGACTTGGCAATCTCGGCCGGGTCGCCCTCGCCGCGCGCGAGCCGGGCCACGTTGGCCTTGATCTGATCAAGGGCGGCGTGGTTCTTCGGCGAGGTGAGTGTGGCCAGGATCAGCGGCCGCTGCTCGTAGGTCTCGCCGAATTGCCGGATCGTGATCAGATTCGAGCGCTTGGCCAGCTCCTGGAAGTACTCCACGATCCGATAGTGCGGGGTGAAGCGGTCGCCCAGCTTGTAGCCGAGGAACTCCTCGGGCGTGGGAATGGCCGTCTGGGCGGCGACGAGGGTGGCGGTGAAAATGAGAACGACGCTGAAGGCAATGCGGCGTGTCATGCGCGGGAGATTCTAGCGATGTTGATCCAGGCGATCTCGATTCTCGGAGCCTTGATGGTGCTCATGGCTTATGGAGGGCATCAAATCAAGCGCCTCCGCGCGGACACGTTCACCTATCAGGTGCTGAACCTCCTGGGCGGCGCGGCGCTGCTCGTGGCGGCGATCACCACGCGCCAGGCAGGGCTGATCATCATGGAGGGAGCGTGGACGGTGATCAGCGCGGGCGGACTGTGGAGGGTGATGCGAGGAGCTACTCGTTGACCGCGACCTCGTCCTCGAGCAGCAGCGCGTTCGACTTGGCGTGGATGCCCAGGCGCTTCATCATCTCGTTCAGGGTCGAGGGCTTGAGCTGGAGGAGCTCGGCGGCGCGTTTCTGCACGCCGTTCGCGAGCTCGAGGGACTGGAGGATCATCGCCCGCTCGTAGTTCGAGACCGCATCCTTGAGGGAGATCCCCTCGGCCGGGACGACCATCGCCGGCTGGTCGGTGCGCACGGGATAGCGCAGGTAGTCCGGGAGCAGCTCGGGGGTGATGCGGTCGCCGGTGCAGAGGACCACGGCGCGCTCGATCGTGTTCTCCAGCTCGCGCACGTTGCCGGGCCAGGAGTGCTCCATGAGGATGCGCATGGCATCCGGCGTGACGTCCCGGACCTTGCGCTTGTTCTCCTCCGAGTACTTCTGCAGGAAGTGCTGCACGAGGAGGGGGATGTCCTCGCGCTTGCGCCGGAGCGGGGGCAGTTGGATGGTGATGACGTTCAGGCGGTAGAAGAGATCCTCCCGGAACTTGCCGTCGGTCATCAGTTTGTGGAGATCGGCATTCGTGGCGGCGATGATGCGCACGTCGACCTTCATCGTCTCGACGGAGCCGAGGCGCATGAACTCCTTCTCCTGGATCACGCGCAGGAGCTTGGCCTGGGTCTCGAGATTGATGTTCCCGATCTCGTCGAGGAAGATCGAGCCGCCGTCGGCGACTTCGAAGAGGCCGCGCTTGGTGGCGATGGCACCGGTGAACGCACCCTTCATGTGGCCGAAGAGCGAGGACTCGAGGAGCTCCGGCGGGAGCGATCCGGAGTTGACGGTGACGAAGGCGTTCCGCGCACGCGGAGAGGCGTGGTGGATGGCCTTGGCCACGAGCTCCTTGCCCGTGCCGGACTCGCCGAAGATGAGGATGTTCGAGCGCGAGGGTGCGGCCAGGCGGATCAGATCGAAGACCTTCCGCATCACTTCGCTCTTGCCGATGATGTTCGAGTAGGCGTACTTCTCGGAGAGCTCCGCCTTCAGCCGCTCGTTCTCGTTCGACAGGCGCCGCTGCTCGAGCGCCTTGTTGACGGTGATGATCACTTCCTCGTTCTTGAACGGCTTGGGGATGTAGTGGAAGGCGCCCTGCTTCATGGCCTCGATCGCGCCGTCGATGGAGGAGAAGGCGGTGATGACGATGACCGGCAGGGTGGGATTGGCGATGCGGATGGCGCGCAGGGTGTCGATGCCGCTGATGCCGGGGAGCATGACGTCGAGGATGACCAGGTCGACGTCGTCGGTGTCGAGCAGGTTCAGGGCCTCTTCGCCGGTGGAGGCCAGGACGACGTCGAAGCCTTCGCGCCTCAGGACGGCGTCGAGCACGTCCCGCAGCACTTCTTCGTCGTCGACGATGAGGATTCTCATGCTGAAGTCGGGCGCACCGCCCGCCCAGGTCCCTCGCTACGCTCGGGATGACACCCCACGCACGGCAGGGTGATCGTGAACTCGGCTCCCGCGCCGGGAGTGCTCTCCACGGTGATGTCTCCGTCGGAGGCGTTGATGATGCGGCGGCTGATGGCCAGGCCGAGGCCCGTGCCGCCCTGCCCGCGCTTGGTGGTCACGAGCGGCTCGAAGATCCTGCCGATCATGTCGGCCGGAATGCCCTTGCCGTCGTCGCGCACTCGAATCACGACCCGCTCCTCGTTTTCTGTCACGGAGATCCAGACGTTCCCGCCGTCCGCCACAGCATCACGGGCGTTGAGCAGAATGTTGGTCAGAACCTGCTGCAGGTCGTGAAAGTTCCCGCGCACCCGGGCCGGGACGACGTCGGTGTGGACGTGAATGTGCTTGGCCTTGAGCAGATCCTCGTGCAGGGCGAGGGTGGAGTGCACGAGGTCCGCGATGCTGACGATCTCCCGCGCGCGGGGGCGATTGGCGATGAGGTCGAGGAGGTTGTTGACGAGATTCGAGGCCCGGAACGTCTGCTGCTCCATCTTCTTGAGCAGGCGGTACTTCGGGTCGTCGTGAGGAGTGTCGGCGAGGAGGAGCTGAGCGTACGAGGAGATGCCCGTGAGGGGCGTGTTGACCTCGTGGGCCACGCCGGCGGCGAGAAGGCCGAGGGAGGCCAGGCGCTCCTTGTCCTGCAGCTCGCGCTCGAGGCGCACGCGGTCGGTGATGTCGCCGATGACCAGCACGCGCGCGCCGTCGACGACGTCGCCGGCCGACAGCGGGCTCATAGTGACCGTGACTTCCTTCTCCACTCCCTGATGGTTGACGAAGTGGGTGGTGTGGGCGCGGCCGTCGGCCTGTGCGCGCAGCTCGTCGAACGGCGGGAAGAGCTCGTCGATGGTCTCGCCGGTGTGATCGGCGCCGACGAGATCCCAGAAGGCGCGGTTCGCGGTGAGGACCGTGCCGTCGCTCGCGACCACGGCGATCGCGGAGAGCGACGACTCGATGATGTTCTCGTTGTACTCCTTGAGGGCGCGGATCTCCTCGAGCTGGCGGCGCAGCTTGCCGTAGAGGCGCGAGTTCTCGATCGCCAGCGCCACCGGCGCGTTGAGGGTGCCGATGAGATGCAGGTCATCGCGCGAGAGCGGCTCCTCGCCGCGGCGCGTGCCGAGGAGGAGGATGCCTTGCAGCTCGCCGCGATGGCGGAGCGGGAAGACGTAGCGATAACCGGCGCTGAGGAGCTGCCACGGCACGTCGGTGCGATCGGGCAGGCGCGGCGCGGTGAGCACGATCGGACCCTCGCGCGGAATGGCCCCGAAGTCCTCGGCGCTCGCGCGGCGGGGCACGCCGTGCTCGGGCTCGTAGATCAGGAGCGTCGGACCCTCGCGCATGTACAGGTTCATCCGCTCGATGTGCAGCGTCGTCCGTAGGCGCTCGCGCATCATGGCGATGAGCTCGTGCACGTCGTTGAAGGTGGCCAGCTCCTGGGCGAAGTCGGTCATCGTCCGGCGGTGCCGGTAGGCCTCGCGGTAGAGGATCATCTCGATGACCGACTCGATCTTTCCTTTGACGGGGATGAGCACGCCGGCGATGACCAGTCCGGAGGCGAAGGCGAGGAAGTTGCGTTCCATCGCCGAGCGCTCCTCGATGACCCGCGAGAGGATCATGTTGACGGTCGAGAAGGCGATCATGCCGAAGACGAAGGTCACCGAGTAGGCCAGGATCTCCTTGATCACCACCTCGACGTCCCACAGCTTGTACTTGAGGATGGAGACGGCGAAGGCCAGGGGAATGAACGCCAGCGGCAGGATCGAGAACGTGGCCCAGGCGGGTCGCACCGCGCCGGTGACGAGGAGCGGGATGACGTAGGTGGCCACGAACGGGATCACGCCAAGCGCCAGGCCGAGGTAGATCCACTTGATCTGTTTCTTCCCGGCCGGCGCGGCCTCGCGGTAGGTGAACGCGAGCGCGACCACGGCCAGGATGAGGTAGACGGCGAAGTCGAGGTACTCCCAGCGCCGGATCAGATCCATCGTACGCAGTGGATCGGCGATGGCGATGGCGTTGCTGAACACCATCAGGTCGAGGTTCCAGAGCGCGAGCAGGATCGGCGGGATGTACATCCAGGCGATCCAGCGGCGGTCGCGGATCAGCGGGCGCGGGAAGAGGAGGAAGAAGTTGAGCGTGAGCGGCGGCAGGAAGATCGTGGCCAGGTCTTCGACCGACTGCAGGAGCTTGAAGCTCCAGTCGATGTCGCCCGCGGGCGTGTAGACGTAGACCACGAACGAGAGCAGGGTGACGAAGTAGAACAGCCGGCTCTCGCGGGTCTCGCCGCGGAAGAGGGTGAAGAGGCCGATGGCCAGGTAGAGGAAGCCGATGAAGCTGAGGATCAGGTACGGGTAGTCGACCTTCAGCTCCGGCGGCGCGTAGTCGATGGTGAGGGTCTTGCCGTCGCGGTGGACGAACATCGGCACGCGCTGGCCGATGCGCCGGAGGGTCTTCTGCAGCCCTTCGACCTCGGTGGTCGGCGTGCCGCCGATGGTCCAGATCTGATCGCCGGCGCGGAGGCCGGCGCGCTCCGCATCGCTGCCCGGGACGACGCTCTTGACCACGATGAGGCCGCTGGCCCGGCTGAAGGTGAAGTCGATCCGCTCGAACGACGATCGTTTCCTCTGGAAGGAGACGAACGCGCCGACGACCACCCCCACGGTGAGGACGGTGATCAGCAGGTTGACGAGGACGGAGCGACGCATGTGGACGGGCACGGGCCATTCAATGGAGGTGCCGCGGAGGAAACGGCGCTAATTCGTTGATTCGAAACGTTGAATGGCTCTGCGGATTTCTGAACTAGGGACGTTTTTCTCCAATGGCTTGAATTTGGGAAGTCAGAAATTTGGAGCCGGTCACGCGGTCACAGGGAAGCGGCAGACGTCCCGGAGGAGGCAGACGTCGCAGTTCTCCTTCCGCCGCTTGCGGCTGCAGAGATCCAAAATTCCGAGCCGGCACAGGGCGAAGTCGTAGCGGACCGGGTCGGCAGCGTCGAAGCGCGCGAGGCGGTCGGTGATCGCCCGGGCGGCCTTCCAGTCGGCGGTCCGGCGCTCGCCGAGGCCGAGGAAGGTGGCGATGCGGTGGATGTGCGTGTCCAGGGGCATGACCAGCTTGGCCGGGTCGACGAAGGTCCAGAGCCCGAGGTCGGGCGGGGTGCGGCGGACCATCCAGCGCAGGAAGAGGTTCATGCGCTTGCAGGCGGAGCCGCGGGTGGGGGATGTGAGCAGATAGTCGAGAGCGGTGGTTTTGCCACCGCACTCCGAGACAAAGCGAGCCAAGGACTGTCCGATGTCCGCGTCGCGCGGGTCGTAGCACTTTTCGAAGAGGGCGCCGAGGGAGCCGTGCTCGCGGAGGACGCGTGCGATGCAGGACAGGAATTCCACCAACTCCGGCGTCTTGTGGAAGCGATGGGCGAAGCCGGCGAAGCGACGCCTGGCGTCGCGGGCGTCGAAGGCTGCCAGGTAGCGGTACGGCGAGGGCGTCATTTTCTCCAGCACCGCGCCGATGTTGGCGACGATGATGTCCGCGCGGCCGTACGCGAACGCGGCGGCGATGAGTCCGGCGATCTCCTGGTCCAGCGGGTCGTCGTAGCGCAGCACGAGCTGCAGCGGGTCGGGCTCGATGGTCGAGACGTCGAACGTCTCCACGAGCGTGTCCAGCCGCTCCCCGAGCAGGTCCGGACTCACGGGCTTGCGCCGTCTCACCAGCGGACGTCCTCGAAGTCTTTCGTGCTCACGGTGACCACCGCGTAAGGGGACGTGAAGGCCTGGGTGACGATCGCGTCCGGCGGCGGGCCTTTCACTTCCGCGTCCATGACCAGGGTCTTCCCCTCGAGCGACGCGCCGCGCGCCTCCACCACCCACCCGCCCGTCGGCTTCGATCCGCCGAACAGGAAAACCACCGACTGGCTCGCGAAGTCGACCTGCGGCGGCTCGCCGCTGCCGACCATGCTCCTCCAGACGCGCTCGTACGTTTCGGCGTCGCGCGCGGCCACGGCCTGGCGCTGCGCCGGCTGGGCCTGGGCAAAGGCGCCGCTGGCGATGGTCTTCAGATCCACGCTGCCTCCCGTGGCCGTCGCGCAGGTGAGCGTGAGGGCGAGCAATGCGGCGGCTCTCATGCCCTGCGGCAACAGGGGTCGCGGGGGAACTGTTCCGGATTCCAGGCGTTATATTCCGCGGACAGGAGCCCTAACTCATGCGCCAACGACTGCTCGTCGCTGCGGTCCTTCTCTTCCTTTCTCTGCCCTCGCTTGCCGCCATCACCGGCACGGTGATGTCCACCGACGGCGCGGCCCTCGGCGGCGCCCGCGTCTCGATCTACACGATCGAAGGCACGGATGCCGGGCGGATGCGGCTGCTCTCCTCCTCGCCCGAGCGCGTGGCGATCGCGTCCGTACACACGGACGCGAAAGGGGTGTTCTCGTTCGAGTCGCCGAAAGAGGCCGTGGTCGACCTGCGCGTCGACGCCCGCGGCTACGAGCCGCACCAGCGGCGGATCGAGAAGGACGAGGAAGTCGGCGCGGTCGCGCTGGCGAAGGTCGAGACGAAGAAGGGCAGCGTCCGCGCCGCCGGCAAGCCGGTCGCGAACGCGACCGTCGTCATCGCGTACGGAAGCGGCAGCGAGTACCTCGTGAAGACCGACGAACAGGGGCGCTACGAGGCCCCCGATCCGAAGCGCGCTCGCTCGATCACGGTGGTCCATCCCGATTACGGCGTCAGCGAAGAGGGGTTCATGACGGCGTCCACGAGCTCGCTGCAGCGCACGCTCGTCGTCGGCGTGCCTGTCGCGGGCAAGGTCGTCGGTGCCGACGGACAGACGCCGGTCGCCAAGGCAACGGTCTACGTCGACGGCTGGCCGATGGCCACGACCGGCGACGACGGGACGTTCTCGATCCCGCACGTGCTGCCGACGTGGACCGCGCTGACGGCGCAGTCGGGATCCCTCATCGGCACGCGCGCGCAGTCGAAGGACCCCAACATCACCATCAAGCTGGCGAGGGCAGCGACCGTCACCGGCCGCATCACGGACGCGAAGACGAAGTTGCCCATCGCCGGCGTCCAGATCAACCTCGGACCGCGCGGGCCGCGGATGCAGGGCACGTCCGCAGTCACGGATGCGAAGGGCACCTACTCCCTGACCCTGGCGCCCGGAACGTACTTCGCGATCGCCACCCATCCGGGATACGACATGCGGCCCAACGACGTGTCGGTCAGCGCCGGCTCGCAGACGAAGGACATGAGCCTCACCCCGCTCGCGCGCGTGAGCGGCGTGGTGGTCGACGAGGAGCGGAAGCCCGTGGCGGCGGCAGTCCTGGCTTCGGAGAACGCCGGCGACGCGATGGGCGCCATGATGGTCATGCGCATGATGCGCGGCACGGTCGCCGCGAGCGGGCCGGACGGCCGTTTCTCCATGCGCGTCGAGGTCGATACGGACCTCAAGCTCCGCGCCGCGCGCAAGGGCCTGCCGGCCGCGCGCAGCGACGCCTTCCGCCTCGGGCCGGGCGAGCGCAAGACGGGCGTGGTGCTCACCATTCCCCGGGGCATCGCCGTGACCGGCAAGGTGACCGACAAGGACGGCAACGCGCTCTCCGGCGTCGCGGTGAGCGCATCCGAGGCGGTGAGCAGCGGCCCGCGGGGCATGGTGCAGCGGATGATCCTTCTGGGCGGAATGGGTGGCAGCGATGACGAGGTCCGCACCGGCAGCGACGGCACGTACTCGCTGCGCGTCAAGGAAGGGACGTACGACTTCTCCTTCCGCCGCGAGGGCTACTCCACCAAGCTGGTGCGCGGGCGGAGCGTCACCAACTCCGGGGAGAACGTCATCGAGACCACGCTCGACCCGAGCGTCGAGATCATGGGCCGTGTCACCCGCGGCGGTATGGGCCTGGAAGGGGTGGGCATCTTCTCCTTCGGCGAGGGCGACACGGTCTCCACGGTCACCGCGCCGGACGGCTCGTTCACCCTCACCGGCCTCACGCCCGGTCCGATTCGCGTGTCGCTGCGCAAAGAGAACGACTTCATCCAGGACACGCGCAACCTCACCGCACCGGCACGCGACGTCAACATCGAGCTGCCGGTCGGCGAGCGCATCAGCGGGCGGGTGATCGACAAGTCCACGCGCAAGCCGCTCTCGTCGTTCCAGGCCGGCATCTCCACCTCCCGCTCCGGCGGCGCGATGGTGATGATGGCCCCGCCGCAGCTCAAGTCCTTCACCGCCGACGACGGCTCGTTCGTGCTGGAGAACGTTCCGCCCGGGGCGGTGAACCTCGTCGCCCAAGCGCCGGGCTATGCGACCTCGCGCATGAACCTGCACCTCGAGGAGGGCAAGCCGATCACCGGCGTCGAGGTCGAGCTGGAGACCGGCGTGAAACTCACCGGCAAGGTCACCGGCCCCGACGGCGCGGCGCTCAGCGGCGCCACCGTGCGCCTCGGGCCGATGGGCGGCGGCGGAATCATGGTCGGCGGGATGGGCAAGACCGCCACGACCGATGAGAGCGGCGAGTACACCATCGACTCGCTCGATCCCGGCGACGTGACGTTCGAGTTCTCCCATCCGAAGTACCTCACCGCGCGCAAGGACGTGCAGCTCAAGGGACGGGAGGTCAAGCTCGACGCGCAGCTCTCCGGCGGCCAGAAGGTGAGCGGCGTGGTGGTCACCGAGGCGGGAGTGCCGGTGGGCGATGCAGAGGTGACAGCGCGGGCCAGCGCCGGCTCGTTCCGCAGCGCGAGGACGGACGCGAACGGCGCGTTCTCCTTCGACTCGCTCTCGCCGGCCCGCTACAACTTCAGCGCGACTCGGCAGGGCTACGCGGAAGGGATCGTCGAGGACTTCGACGTCGCCACCGGCGCGCCGGTGCGCATCGTCCTCAAGAGCGGCGGAATCCTCTACGGCCAGGTCCGCGGCCTGTCGGCCGACGAGCTGGCCTCGGCGACGGTCGAGGCGCGGTCCGGCGCGAGCTCGAGCAGCGCACCGGTCGACTCCACCGGCAACTATCGCCTTGAGGGTGCCCCCCTCGGCACCGTCCGCGTGTCGGCCATGGTGTCCCGCAGCCTGACCGGCCGCAGGACCTCGTCCGTGCAGACCGTCGAGGTCACGCCCGGCAGCGCCCAGCAGCTCGACCTCGAGTTCCGCTCCGACACGGTCGTCCGCGGCCGCGTCATGCGCGACGGCAAGCCGCTCAGCGGCGGCAACATTTCCTTCTTCCCGCGCCGCGGCGGGACGCAGAGCAGCGCCAGCGTCCCGGTCGACGAGGCAGGCAGCTACAGCATCAGCGGCCTCGAAGAGGGCGAGTACAACGTCACCGTCTTCGACATGCAGCGCTTCAGCCCCTACTCGACCACCTACGAGGTGCGCGGCTCGGCGACCTTCGACATCAACTACCAGACGAACACCCTCCGCGGCCGGGTCGTCGACTCCGCGACCGGCGATCCGATCAACGAGGCCCGCGTCCAGCTTCGCGGCGCGCAGGAAGAGATGCGCATGACCCGCGGCGCGGCCACCGACGCGGCGGGCACGTTCGCCCTCGACTCCGTCGCCGCCGGCAACTACGTCATCACCGTCGACCGCGACGGCTACGGCAATCACGTGGAGAACATCACCGTCACCGACCGCAGCGTCGAGCCGATGGAGATCAAGCTCTCGCGGAACGAGAGCGTGACCCTGCAGGTCGTCGACGCGCGCGACGGCCGCTCTCTGACGCCGTTCGTCTTCGTCTACGACGCCGGCGGCCGGTTGGTATACGAGTCTCCCTTCCGCTTCGGCGCCGAGGGCGGCGACCTCAAGCTCGCCCTCTCCCCGGGGATGTACACCGCGACCGTGTCCTCGATGGACTACGCGCCGCGCACGGTCTCCTTCCGCTCCCCTTCGCCGGCGCCGCAGAGGGTAGCCCTCTCCCCGGGCGGCACGCTCGTCGTGCGCTCCAAGAGCTCCCACCGCGAGCGCGTGCGGCTCATCGACGCCAGTGGCGTTCCCTATCCGCGTTTCGGTAACCGGCCCCCGGGCATGGAGCTCAACCCGAGCCCTGGCACGTCCACGTTCGAGCACCTCGCGCCCGGCACCTACACCCTGCAGCTCCTCGGCAGCAGCGACGCGATCGTGGTGTCCTCGCAGCAGGTGACGGTGGTGGAGGGAGGGACGGTGGAGACGGAGATCTGATGTACAGGGCTCACGGGCGCACAGGCTCATGGGCTCACAGGAAACCGCTGTGAGCCTGTGCGCCTAGACGCCTGTGAGCCTCCTACGCGTCCGCCTCTTCGTGCTCGTGCTCCTCGAGCGCCGGCGGCTCCGGGATCTCCGCCACGGCCTCGAGGGTCACCCGGTCGCGCTCGATGCGTGGGGCGCCGCTGGCCAGGAAGATGTTCTTGCGGTACTTCTCCAGCCGCTTGAAGAGGTGGTGCAGGTCGTAGGTCAGGCGCATCACCGTCCGGCGGAGCTTGTACTTCACCCGCCGGAAGGCATCGAGGTCGTCGCCGCGCAGGGTCGGGAAGAAGGAGTGGATCTCGGCGATGCGCTTGCGCACCTTCTCGAGGTCCTTGTCGTGGATGTTGAGGAAGACTTCCTGCCCGTCCACCAGCAGCGGCTCGGTGCCGCTCATCTCGTCGTCGAACCACTTCCAGAGCTGAATGAGGTCCACCCGCCGGCCCTTGGAGAGGAAGCGCGTCTCCAGGAGGTCCTGGCGGAAGTAGCCGAGGAGCTTGCGGTCGTCGGTCTTGTTGAACTCTTCGTCCGTGAGGTTGCGGATGTTCCACACCCCGAAGCGGATGATGTCGTTGCGCGTCGAGCGCAGCTGCCGGATCACTTCCTCGAGGATCTTGAGAGGGAGCTGGGCCAGCGACTGCGCCTCGGAAAGAGGGCGTTCGGCCATGGCGGGCGAAGGATACCTCATTGGCCCTCGACGAACGTGCCATCCCCCGATCGCCGGTCCACGATCGACGAATAGGCCTGCCCCCGCCCGCTCACGAACCGCACCACCGCTCTCCCGCCCGCTACGCGTTTGGTCACCGGAATCTGGGTGAGGCCCGGCTTCTGGGTAATGGTGTGCCGCTCGATCTCGATGCCGGCGCTGTCGTAAACGATGATCTCCGCCTGTACGGAGACGACGGAAGCGACGCCGATATTGGTGCGGTAGGCGTCGGAGTTCTCGACGAACAGGTGCTGCACTTCCTCGCCGAAGATGGCCAGGTAGGGGACGTACTGGGTGGTGTTGCCGTTGGTGATGCGCGAGGCGGCGAACAGGCCCGCCGTGAGGGTAAATGTGAGCACGCCATCGGTATTCGGATGACCGATGTCGCGGCCGACGAAGTCGGGGTAGGTGCGGCTCTGGCCCTGCGGCGGGACCTCGAATGGGAGGAAAACCTGGTCCGGCAGACCCGGCGTGATCGCGCGGACGACGAGGGGCGGCGTCCGCTGTTCGGACCCGAGCCAGAAGTCGGTCTGCCACGGCGGCACGTCCGTGAACGGCGCCATCACGATCAGTCGCCCGTCGAGAATCGGGGATGGGCGGATGAACATGGCGTCGCCGCTCGTGTTGTCGACCTGGGACAGATAAGGGATGAACCGCGCACCACCGGCGCCGCTTGCGGAGACGGCGACCACCGAGGCAGACGTCGGGAACTGGACGTGGCTGAACGGTGGGATATCGACGAGGAACGAGCGGATGCCGAGCTCGTGCACGCGCACCTGGCTGCCAACACCAGCCACTTCCGTGATGCCCACGTTCACCCGTGAGCGGCCATCCTGCGCCGGCGCCATGATGTGGAGGCCGAACAAGGACGACGGTATCGAGGTGAGGCGCGCGCGCACGTACTGCGCGAGCGTCCCGCCGTTCGGCGCGCGCGTGTAGAGACGGCTCAGCACGCGCACGTCGCCCAGCACTTCCAGGCTGCCGCTGCCGAGGGTGTGGAATGCGCTGGAGACGACGTCGTCGAAGACCGCGGTCTGACCGGCGGGGACCTGCACGTTCACCGCGGAGAAGTCGTGCGTCCCGTCGGCGCCGCTGCGGGTGAAGATCAGCGTCACGTGCTGCGCGACCTCCGTCGGATTCGCGAGACGCAGGTCGCTGACGAACTCCGTCTGCCCCGCGCCGTACAGATGCGCGACGACGGGCACCATCTGCGTGGGCGTGCGGCGGGGGCGGAAGTTGAGCGTGTCCGCCTCGAACTCGAAGACCAGGCCCCAGGAGAGCAGCGTCCCCACGTCGCGGGCGCGGTGGTCGGCGATCCGGAGCTGCCAGACCCCCTGCGCCGTGACACCGCGCAGGGTCTCGATCGGGCCGAACGTCGCGTGGACGTCGACCGCCCGCTCGAACGAGAGCGGCTGCAGGACGATCACCATCCCGTTCGGCGCGACGAGCTCGATGCGCAGGTCGCCGCGTGAGGGATGCTCGATGTCGATTCGTACGAAGAGCCGCTCGATCGGTCGCGCCTCATTCACCCCGATGGTGGAGACGATGCCGATCGGGTTGTTCTCCGGAATGCGGATGTCGCGGTCGGTGGACTGGTAGTGCGTCAGCTCGCCGCGCGGCGTGGTCTCGCAGGCGCTCGCGTCGAGGATGCCGCGCCTGGCCATGGCCTGGCAGATCGTTTCGATATGCACGCCGCCGAAGAGAAGCCGGTCCACATCGATCATCCGCCGGGCAACATCCGCGTACCTCGGCAGCGGCGGCGCGTCGAACATCGACTCCAGGACCAGGATGTCCGTGGTGCGCTTGCCGACGGCGAGGAAGATCTCCCGGAGGGCCGACGACCAGATCATGCCGTTGCGGTGCTCGACCCCCGAGGTGTCGCCGGTCTCGTAGTCGGCCATCGTGCGCGGGGAGTCGAGCCGGCGCAGGCAGTCGGTGTTCGGTTCGTAGCCGCAGCCCTCCGACGGCGCGTCGTTCCAGCAGCGCGTGTCCCAGTCGGCGAAACAGTACGGATCGCGACCGGAGGCCTGGCGCGTGTCGTAGTGCTGTGAGAACGCCCAGTAGTCGCCGAAGCCCTCGCTGAGCGCGCGGGCCTCACTGGAGAACGCGCCGCCGAACGTGCCCGGCGCGATCCACTCCATGATCGCGTGCGCGTACTCGTGGACGACGAGGTCCGCGTCCTCCGCGTCATCCGTGCCGCCGTCGCCGAAGTAGAGCGTTCCCCGCCCCGCCTGCGACGGCGAAGGGAGAAAGAACGAGTTGTCGGTGCCGTTCGCGGCGTGGGCGTCCACTTCGACGGCGTACGGCACGAGCTGCCGCGGACCGGTGTAGCCGAGGGACTGGAGGTAGCGCTGGTTGCGGTCGATGTGCACGTACGCGCTGACGTCCTCGAAGCCGTCGTCGGCGCGGTTGAAGAGGAAGTTCTCGCGCGGCGGCGGGATGTTCGGCACCTGGATGTCGACCACGCGCGCGTGCGGCCCGGCGAGCGAGTCGATCTCGACCTCTTCATACGCCGCCTCGGGCACGGCAGCGGCGGAGTCGTTCTGATCCTGCAGCGACGGGTCGTTCAGCGACGCGACGGGATTCGGATCGAAGACCCGGGCGGGCTTGGCGGTGAAGAAGAGCGGCGTGACCTGCACCAGTGCGCCGGTGGCAACGTCGTAGTCGTAGGCGAACGGTTCGAGCGGGCGGTGGTAGCGGATCTCGCGGCGGAGACGATCGTGCGGCGGCGCGCCGGCCGGGCGGGCGACGCGGCGGTGCGTGCCGGTGAGCGACTCGCGCACGACGGCGATGTCGCGCTCGGGCAGGGCGGCGAGCAAAAGGAAGGCGAGGATCACGAAGAGAGTCTACGAATGTGCGACGGCCTGTGTCGGGGGGAAGGTCGGAATGGTCTGGGCCTCGGCAACCGGAAGCGAGAAATAGAACGTCGTGCCCTGCCCCTCGCGGCTCTCCACCCAGATCGTCCCGCCGTGGCGCTCGATGATCTGCTTGGTGATGTAGAGGCCGAGGCCGAGGCCGCCGTAGTTCGTGGAGGAGACCTGCCGGCCGCGATGGAAGCGCTCGAACACCTGACCCAGCTCGTCGGCCGGAATGCCGATGCCGCGGTCGCACACGGCGGTGACGAACGAGTCGCCCTTGTCCTCCACGGTCACGGTGATGTCGCTGCCGTCGGGTGAGTACTTGACGGCGTTCTCGAGCAGATTGCCGAGGACCTGCTCCAAGCGGTCGCGGTCGCCGGTGACGATCTTCCCGTCGTTCGGAACGCTGACGTGGAAGCGGCGGTCGCTGACCGCGGTGTGGTGGCGGTGCACGACGTCGCGCACGAAGTGGGCCCAGGCGATCGGCTCGCGGCGGATCTCCAGGCGCCCGGTCTCGATGCGCGACACGTCGAGGAGCTCCAGGATCAGCCGCGACATGCGGTCGATCTGGTCGAGGGCGATGTCGAGGTACTCCTCGGAGGTATTGAGGTCGTTCTCCTTGATCAGCATCTTCGCCAGCTGCGTGTAGCCCTTGATCGACGTAACCGGCGTGCGCAGCTCGTGCGAGGCGATGGAGAGGAACTCGTCCTTGAGGCGGGACAGGTCCTCGACCTTGCGCCGGGCCTCGACCTGCTCGGTGTAGAGCTTCGAGTTCTCGATGGCCAGGGCGGCGCGCTCGGCGAGGATCTCCGCGAGCGGAAGCTTGTCGTCGGTCATCTCGTGCTCGGGATCGTTGGCGGCGATGACCAGCGCGCCGAGCATCTCCCGCCGCGTGCGCAGCGGCAGGATGAGCAGCGAGGCCAGCTTCATGGGCGAGGGGTGATAGGTGCCGGGGTGGGTGTCGTCGCCCATGCCGCGGACGTTCGTCGTCAGCGACGGATAGCCGGTGGACACGACTTGGCCGATCAGCCCTTCCCCGACCACGAGCGGCTGCCGGTAGATGTACGACCAGGCCAGTCCGAGCGAGGCCATGTCGCGGTGGTAGATCGAGGCCACGCTCAGCTCGCGGGAGTCGCCGGCCTTGAGGATGACCGCCGACCAGTCGCCGAGGACCTCGGCTACGCGCTCGGCGATGGCCTGGGTGACCCAGGTCGGGTCGATGTTGCTGGCGAAGAACGCGCCGGCGTCGGCGAGGATCTGCGCGCGCTCGGCCTGGAGCTGCATCTGCTCCTCGATCTCGCGGCGCTCGGTGATGTCGCGGAACGTGACGATGACGCCGGTGGTGCGGCCGTCCTCGTGCAGCGGCGTCGCACTCATGGAGACGGCCACGCGGTTGTCGTCGCGGCCGATGAGGACGGTCTTGTCCTGGACGGCGCGGCCGGTGGAGAGGGCCTGCGCGGCGGGGAGCTCCTTCGGATCGAGCAGGCGTCCGTGCGTGTCGCGCAGCCGGTACACCTCGGCGTGCCGGTCGATCGGAACGCGAACGTCCGCGCGTCCGAGGAGGCGCTGGCCGGCGGCGTTGATGAAGACGGTCTTGCCGTCGCCGTCGACGAGCATCACGCCATCGGCCATGCCCGCGATCATGGCCTCGGTGCGGCGGACCTGGCGGGTGATGGAGTCGCGCAGCAGTTGCTCGATTCGCCAGGTGGCGACGAGCGCCGTGGCGATGATGCCGAGGCCGAGGAAGACCAGGGCGAGCATCACCCAGGTGCGGGTGGAGTTGATCTGCTCCATCGCCGCCTCGCCGTCGCCGCGGACCTTCTCGATGATCAGGGTTGCGTAATCCTGTGTGGTCCGGCGAAGCCGCGTCGTTTCCCGGAAAGCGTCCTTTGCCTCCGCATTGTTCGGACCTTTGTCCATCTGCTCATCGGCGAGCTGCTTGATCTCACTGTGATGCCTTTTCAGGGCGCCGAGCCATTCCTTCACCTTCGGATCGGTCACGCTGTCCGGATCCGCCGCCGGCGACGCGGTCTCGTAGGCCCGGACGGCGTCGTCGTACTGCTGCTGGAACTCCGGGTTCCCGGCCACCATGTAGCCCCGCGAGGCGGAAACCATCATGGTGGTGGCCTCGTCCATTTGCCGCACGCCGTCGAGAAACGGACGCTGCTGAACGAGCGCGTTCTCCTGCCGCTGCACCATGCGCAGCACGGCAATGGACATGGCGACGCTCGCCACCGAAAGGAGGATCAGCCCGCCAAGGGTGCCCCAGAGCATGCGCCGGATGGATGGAGACATCTGAGCCGGACGCCTCCTTTGCAAAATTGACGCCGCAGGATCGCTAAGTTGCAGAACCGACAGCTAGTTACGGATGGAACGACGCATGCAAAGTCCATGGGCATGGCACTCCGCCCGCTGCGCAACGCGACCATCACCTTCGGCTTGGTGAACATCCCCGTCCGGATGTACACGGCCACGAAGTCGGAGGACGTGCACTTCAACCTCCTGCACCAGCCCTGCGGCTCGCGGGTGAACCGCAAGTGGTGGTGCCCCGAGCACGAGGAGATGATCAGCGCCGAGGAGCTGATCCGCGGCTACCAGATCGCCAAGAACCAGTACGTCACCCTCACCGACGAGGAGATGGAGGTACTGGAGACGGATGAGAACCGCTCGCTGGACATCACCGAGTTCGTCGACCTGGGCCAGATCGACCCGGTCTTCTTCGAAAAGACCTACTACCTCGGTCCGGCCCCGGGCGGCGGGAAGACCTACAGCCTGCTCGCGCAGGCGATGAAAAAGCAGAACAAGGTCGCCTTCGCGCGCTGGGTCATGGGTCACCGCGAGCACCTGGTCTTGCTTCGTCCCTACGAGGACGGGCTGGTGCTGCACACGATGTACTACGCCGACGAGGTCCGCGACTTCAGCGCGGTCGAGAAAGACTCCGGCGCCGAGGTGAAGGAGCAGGAAATCGCCCTCGCGGAGATGCTCATCGACGAACTGACCGAGACGCGCTTCGATCCGCTGGCCTACAAGGACGAATACCGCGAGCGGCTGATGGATAAGATCCGGGCGAAGTCGGAGGGGGCGACGATCATCGCTCGCGCGCCGGAAGAGGACAAGGCCGCGGAGGTCGTCGACATCATGGAGGCGCTGCGGCGGAGTCTCGAGGGCGGCGCTGTCGCCACGGCCCGGCGCGCGCCTGCGCGCAAGGCGCCGAAGCGGGCGGCGGCCAAGCCCGCGAAGGCTCCCGCGGCGAAGAAGCGCAGAGCGTCATAAGCTTTGGCCATGCCCGACCTGCTGAAGAAATACCGTCAGATGCGCGACTTCGGGGACACGCCGGAGCCGGCGGGCGGGAAGCCGAAGCGCGGCAAGCTGCCGATCTTCGTCATCCAGAAGCACCAGGCTTCCCATCTCCACTACGACTTCCGCCTGGAGATGGAGGGCGTGCTCAAGTCCTGGGCCGTGCCGAAAGGTCCGTCGTACGACCCCTCGAACAAGCGGCTGGCGATGATGACCGAGGACCACCCCTACGACTACGCGAAATTCGAGGGCGTGATCCCGGCCGGGAACTACGGCGCCGGCAACGTGATCATCTGGGACGAGGGCACGTGGGAGTTCATCGAGCCGGGCGACGATCCGGTCAAGGCTCTCCAGTCGGGCAAGCTCACGTTCAAGATGTACGGGAAGAAGATGTTCGGGGAGTGGGCGCTGGTGAAGATCAAGGGCCGCTCGGACGGGAAGGGCAACGAGTGGCTGCTCCTCAAGCATCGCGACCAGTACGCGAGCGACAAGGTCGACGTGACCGAGGTGGCGCCGCAGTCGGTGGTCTCCGGCCGTACGGTCGAGGAAGTGAGCCCGGAGAACGTCTGGATCAGCAACCGGGCCGCGACGCGCAAGGTCCCCACGCTCGCCACGCGCCTGGCGGAGGAGAAGGGCCGCGCTACGTCGGCGAAGAAGACGTCGACTCGGAAAACTCCTCCGAAGAAGAGCCCAGGTCCACGAGCGCCATCTCGAGCAGCTTCCGCTCGGAGTCGAAGCTCGCCTTCCGCACGGCCGAAGTCAGCTCGATCCACTGCACGTCGTCGACCTCGCTGAGCTGCGGCTGCAGCTCGCCGGCCACGTACTCCATCAGATAGAAGTCGACGCGCTTGTGGATGAGCACATCGCCGGCGCGGAAGTAGTACTCGATCGTGTCCAGCGGCTTGACGATCCGGGCCTCGATCCCCGTTTCCTCCAGGACTTCCCTCAGCGCCGCCGCCTCGGAAGTCTCGCCCTGGCTGACTGCTCCCTTGGGCAGGCCCCAACGGGTCTTGTTGCGGGTGGCGATCAGGGCGACGTGGGGAACGCCGTTGCGCTGGGCGATGACCGCGCCGCCGGACGAATGTTCGTTGCGCGTCTTCCGCCTCGCTGCGCCCATGGCCCGCAATTCTACGGCAGCAGTGCGCGCCCGAACGGCAGTGATCGCCACGACGCTTCATGACGCCCTAGAGGTTTTCCATCAAAAGGCGTACATTCCGTCAAGCGCGTACAACGGAATCAGGCAGGAGGAGGGACTGCATGTCGTCCGATCAGATGGTGACCTTGAGCCTCATTGGACTCGTCGTAGCCGTCGTGTTGATCGTGCTTTTCCTCAAAATGCGCCGGAGCGACATGCTCGGCGCGCTGATGCAGAAGCGCCAGCCGAGCTCCAAAGTCGTTTGCCGCGCCGACTATGTCGAAGGCGCGGAGAACATCCCGGTGGCGATGTCGCTGGCGGGCGACACGATGTATTACGAGAACCCCGATCTCGAGGCTTCGTTTGATCTCGATCGCATCGACGAGGTCGAGTACGGCGACGAGCTGTCCACCGGCAGGAACCTGGACGCCAACAAGCGCGTGCTCCGGCTGCGGTCCCACGGCGCGACGTTCGAGTTCGTCATGGACAAGGCCGACGCGGACAAGTGGATGGCGCACTTGCCGCCGCGGCAGCTGGGCTCGACCGCTAGAGCGGTCTAGGCGGCCGGAATCGGTTGCGTCTGCCGCCTGTTGGAAAACGCCCGCAAACCACCTCGTCGGGGTGTAGCGCAGTCTGGTAGCGCACCTGCTTTGGGAGCAGGGGGTCGGAGGTTCGAATCCTCTCGCCCCGACCAACACGTCGCCCGCTCGTCCCCGTAGCTCAGTCGGATAGAGCAACAGCCTTCTAAGCTGTGGGTCGCAGGTTCGAATCCTGCCGGGGACGCCAAAACGCCGCCGCGCGGGCCTCAGGATCCGGAGTAGAGGACGAAGGGGGCCCAGTAAAGCGGGCGGCTCCGGACTGTCGGCGAGCGCACGAGTCGAAGCTTCGCGTCGCGAAGCGCGACGGCGGGATCACGGCCGGCGCGGATGCCCGAGTACATGTCCGCAATGAGCTGCGGCGTAGTGCGGTCGTTCACTTCCCACAGTGCCGCGATCACCTCGTGCGCACCGGCGCGCAGAAATGCCCACGCCAGCCCGACCAGACCCTCGCCCGCATACTGCCGGCTTCCCACTCCGTGACAGCTGGAGATGGTGACCAGCCGTGCGGTGAGCGGCTGCTTGACGATGTCGCGGGCGAGGAGCCTGTATGGTTTTGTGCCTTCTCGGCCGAGAATCACCGCCGAGTCGAGAGGGCGCCTCGGCGATGCCGTGCCGTGGGCGGCGAAATGGATGAAATCGAACTTCGCCGGTCCCGCCGCGCGATAGGCATCCGGCGTTGCGCGTGCGCCGTCGAGCGTGAAGTGATCATCGAATTGTCCAGCGATCGCGGTGAGCTCTTCGCCCGCGTGGGAAAGAGGAGGAAACGCCGGATCGACCTGCGGCGGATTACCGACTAGGAGCATCGTCGCTCCGGTCTGCCGCTCGTCGTGAGGTGAGGTCAGCAGCTTGAGCGAGCCGGCGCTGCTGACCGTCACGTCTTCGATCCAGTAGCGGCCGCCCTTCACCAGGGTTTCGAAATTCAGCGCGTGCAGCCTGCCATCGGGAATGACCACCACGCGCGCGCCGGCTGTAAGCGCACGAACCGGTGCCGGCACGAGCTTCTCGAACAGCTGCGCTCCGAGGTCGCCGCTCATGCTCAAGGTGCCCGAGGGCCGGAGCAGGGTCTTGACATAGCGATCCACCTCGCGCTCCAACGCCAAGTCAGGGTCGAGATGAGCAATCGCGATCGCATCGGGAGTGATCGTCCAGACATAGGAGCGATGACGGCCGAGCCAATAACAGAGGATCGTCGCGCCGGTCTGCTTCGCGATCGCGCGCGGATCCGTCTCGCGCCGCCGCACGGTCATCCCGAGACCTTCCTCCAGGGTCTGCACGCGGCTCGTCTCCGTGACCGCCAGCGCCTCCAGGATCCGGTTCGTGCGGACGAGGAGGTCGACGTACTCATCGAACGTGTCGCTGAGCGCGTTGAAGAACGAAAAGCGCAGCTCTTCGTCCTTCACTTTCTCCCGTGCTTCACGGCCTGCCTGAATGGCGAGCTGAAAGTACTTCTCGGCGAGATCCGGGCGCTCTGTGCGCACATAGAGCTGCGCCAGCCGCACCCGGGCTTCGGAGCGAACCGCGGCGTTCTTCGTTTCCGCGAGAATGCCTTGCAACTCCTTTTCCGCCGTGTCGTAGCGGCCGCCGAGCACGTCGACCCAGGCCAGGACCACCCGGGCGGCCTGCTCTGCTTCCGCGTTTTCCTTCTCGCGGGCTGCGGCGACCGCCTCGCTCGCCAGACGTCGTCCATCTTCGAGTCGACTTGTTTCGGCGGCAACCCGGGCGAGATAAGCGAGCGTATACGCCGTCTCGCGATGAATGGTGGGCGCGATGCCAAGGACCTTTTGGTACGACTCTTGGGCGCTGCCCCACTCGCGGTGGATGAAGTGGAGGTTGCCCAGCCAGTTGGCCCAGATCGGCCACTCGGTGGTTGCGTTCATCGCCACCGCTTCGGATTCGGCTCGCTTGAAGAAGTCTTCCGCCGTTTCGTAGTCTCCGATCTCGAAATACGACCAGCCGAGGTTTCCCATCACCGTCCTGGCGCTGCGGCGAAGACCAAGCTTCTGGAGCCTCGGAAGCACATTTTCGCCGACTGCGATCGCTTCTTCGAAGCGTCCCCGAATCGCGTGGACTAAGGCGAGTTGCGCGCGTGCTTTCAGTAGGCCGATCTCGTTTCCGGAGCGTTGCGCGGCGTCGATGGCCGCATGAACTTCCTGGTCGCTCCCGGTCAGGTAGAGGCGGGTGAGGTAGATCTCCGGGAGTACCTCCGGCGCATGTGCCGCAGCGTGCTGGCGCGCCTGCTCCAGTCTCCTGGCGGTCACCTTGGGCTTTTCGCTGAAGACACCTACCATGGTGAGGCTGAGCAGGCGACGCGTCTCGACGTGGGAGGTTGCCAACTCGGGTGGCAGCTTCTGCTCCAGCATCTTTCGCGCGGCCACCACGTCGCGCTGCGCCATCATGTCGGCTTTCAGAATTCTGAGAGCCCACACCCAGCCGTCGTCGCTATTTCCGGCGCGCCGCAGCGCCTCGTCCACGCGCCGTTCGGCAGCCAGCAAATCTCCCCGCTCGCTGGCTAAGCGCTCATGGCGCCACACCGTCTCGTACGACGGCGGCGGACCCGCCGCCTTCTTCGGTGGCGGATCCGCCGCACATCCGATCAGAATCGCCGCGGCGCCGAGCGCCGCGAGGACATTACGGACCAGGCCAGATCGGCGCGCCATTCGAGTTGGTCTCACCTCCCGAGATCGAGCCGCTGTCGCCGCTGGATGCCGCGTCGGCCATCAGTTGAACGGCCATGAAAGCGCCGTCGGTGTCGGTCGGCTGGAACCCTCCGCCGGCGCCCGGGTCAGGCGGCAGGAAACCGGCGCCCTCGCTCGGATCGAGCTCGATGCGGAAGAGGCTGACCCGCCGGCGATCGGGCTTGACCACGAAATCGCCGAGATGGACCCGCCCGAAGCCCCGCACCGGGATCTTGTGCGGAGGACGCGGGGCCAGGGCCGCATTTCCATGGTCCAGGGCGAGGACGGAGCCATGAATCGGGCCCGATTTCGCCTGGATGGTGAGGACCCGTCCCGGGTTTTTGGACTTGGGCAGGAGGTCAGTGACGAACGTCGCGTAGTCGGGGCAGTTGGTGATCTCCGCGTCGTACTCCGGAATCTGAGTCAGCGTGTCGTCGCTGATGATCACGCCCCGATACATCACGCGAACCCGGAACTTGGTCCGGTCTGCGGTGGCTTCGAACGCTGGATCCGGGCTCTTGATCTCACGTTCGGAAATGACCGTCGACTCCATGTAGGCCGCTTGCAGCCTTCCGCGCACGTTCAGGTTCGAGATGGAGACGTTGGCCAGGGTCAGGTACTGACGCGGAGCCACTTCGTACCCCACCACCCGGCTGACGGCGCGGGAGAAGGAAATGCCGTCCTGGTTGTAGTTGTCGTAGGTGACCAGCCCTTCGCCGCCGGCGGAGGACAGCGCCACCGAGGCGATGCTGGGGATGATGAGTTTCTGGTTGTCGCGCATCAACGTGCCGCCCAGAGCAAGCGCGCTGGCGTTGAATGTGTAGACCGGTGCCTCCTGGGCGAGCTCACCAGGCTGTTCCGCTGTGTCTCCCATGGTTGCCTCCTTCGCGCTCACGGCGCGTGTTGTTGGACCCCCTGTTTTCTCTCTCCAACCGCTAGGATCTGGTACCTAGTGACCTCGAAGCGATTGCCATCCTTGCGGACGCCTCGAATCACCAACTCATACCGACCGGCAGGCAACTCTCCGGTCAGCAATGAAACGGGTTCTGCTGCTCTTTCCACCGTGACCTTGACGGCGTCTCGCAATTTGCCATCTTGGTCGCGGATCTCGCAGAGGTAATGGTCAGGCACCTCTTTCGAGTCGATGTCGAATCCAAGAAGGGCTCGCCGTCCCGCCGGGATCTGTTTGACAGACGGCTTCCCCTCGTCTCGCACAAGGTCTGTCAACCACACACTCTCGAGGACGGTTGGCGCTTGCAGCTGCTGCATTCGCGCGAACTGCATCCCATTCCCCACGACGCTCAAAATCAGCGCCGCCGCTGCGGCCTGGGGAAACCATCGTCTCGAACGCGAGGGCATCGGCACGACCTTTTTCGACTGGTCTTCACGTGCCACCACCTGCCCCGCGGACATCATCTGCATCGCATAAGTCACTTCGGCCGCGCAGATGCGGCAGTCGAAGTAGTGGTCTTCGAACGCCAGGCGTTCGTCTTCGGTCATCTCGCCGAGGGCATAGCGCTCGACGGCGTGGGTTTCGGCTGCTTTGGTGTGTTCCTGTTCCATTTCGGCTCTCACACCCATAGTGACGAAGGGGCCAGAAACGTTACAGATGAATAAGGGGGTGTGCTCTTGCGGCCGAACTCCGCCTTGAACCGCTCTTTCGCCCGGTGGAGCAAAACGCGCAGGTACTCGCGGTCGATCTTCAGCCGCTGGCAGATCTCGTCCTTCGTCTCCTCGTTGAAATAGAGGGCCCGCAGGATCTCGGCGTCCCTCGGCGGCTCCAGCCGTGCGAGCACGCGCCGGACGCGCGCGCAGAGCTCGGCGGTGGCCATGTTCTCGTACAGGTCGACGCCGCCGGCAATGGACTCGTGGGTCTCCTCCAGCGGGACGGACCGGTAATACTTGCGGAGAACCTCCTTGGTCACGTTGTCGGCGACGCGGTTCACATAGGCGCCGAGGCGGCGGCCGTCGCGAATCTTGTCCAGGGCGGCGAAGACGCGGGAGAACGTCTCCTGGACGATGTCCTGGTACATGTCGGAGGTCGGGAGCCGGCGATTGAGCTTGCTGCGGAGACGCTCGCGAAAATAAGCGTAGAAGTGATCGACGGTGCCGCTGTCACCGGTTTCCAGACGCCGCACGTAGTCGTCGTCGAACTCGAATAGGTCCATTGGAGGAGAACTCTTACTTTACTGCAATTTCGGCAAGGGGGAGGGAGATCCGGCGCCGCGCTCAGCGCTGCAGGCGGTGGAGGAGCTGGCGGACCGCGGCATGGCCGATGGCCACGTCCACATCGCGCTGGAGGACGGGGACATAGCGCTCG
The DNA here is from genome assembly GCA_044866315.1 of Thermoanaerobaculia bacterium. Lineage (GTDB taxonomy): Bacteria > Acidobacteriota > Thermoanaerobaculia > Gp7-AA8 > Gp7-AA8 > QHVT01. The sequence goes on from JBIOTX010000208.1 coordinate 41,715, forward strand.
GCGAAGTCCGGGTCGGCGCTGGTGCCGAACAGGCGCTCCAGACGGCCGGCGACGGCATCCACCCGGGGCCGGTCGAAGTCGGTCCGCGACATCTCGTCGATCTCGACGATGACGCTGGTCAGCGGTTTGAGCCAACTGAAGAATGGATCCTCATTGAGGAGTTGCAGAAGGTGGCCCGGACCTGACACCGGAGCGATCAGGGCGTGGTAGTCGTCGCGGGCGGAGTCGATCAGAGCCCGGTGGAGGGGGAGCAGGTGCTGCCAGAGGTCGCGCAGGGCCGCCCGGAGAGCCGCCCGGTCGGGGTCGTCGGGCGTGTGCATCGTGCGGGCGTAAAAGTCTTCCTTGCGCATGAAAAATCACGCCTCCACGGTTGGCTGGGGAAGGGTGGGCTAGGCAGTTCGCCAACCGTAGAGGCCGTGAAAACGTGCTGCAGCTTCAGGAGGGACTAGGATACCGCAAGTGCCATGCCGCTGAGCAACATTCGTTCTCTTGCCGGGCGCCGATCGCACGCGTAGAATGCGCCCCCCGCCACGGAATGAACAGTCCGGAAGGCAGGTTTAGACCCCGTGCCCGCACCCATAGCTCAATTGGATAGAGCATCTGACTACGGATCAGAAGGTTTGAGGTTCGAGTCCTCATGGGTGCGCCAGACAGCGAACAATCCACGACGGCGGGCATGAGGCCCGCCGTCGTACTCTTTGACAGATGAATCAGGCGCAGTGGATGGAAGATGCTTTCCGCCTTGCCGAAGAGGCCGGCGCGGAAGGCGAGATCCCCGTGGGGGCGGTGGTGGTGGACCGGAACGGGCAGATCATCGGCCGCGGCCGCAACCGCCGCGAGTCCGGCGATCCCCTCGGGCACGCGGAGATTGACGCGATCCAAGAGGCGGCCCGGGCCATGGGCGACTGGCGGCTGGAAGGGACCACGATGTGCGTGACCCTCGAGCCGTGCGCGATGTGCGCGGGAGCTCTGGTGAACGCGCGCGTCGAGCGGCTGGTCTTCGGAGCCTACGATCCGAAGGCGGGCTTCTGCGGCTCGCTCGGAAACCTCGTCCAGGACCCCCGGCTCAATCACCGGCTGGAGGTAGAGGGCGGCTTCATGGAAGAGCGCTCCCGCGATCTTCTCCAGCAGTTCTTCCGTACCCTGCGCCAACGCGATCGAACGGAGAGGTGGCAGAGCGGCTGAATGCGGCGGTCTCGAAAACCGTTATGCCTTTACGGGCATCGGGGGTTCGAATCCCCCCCTCTCCGCCAGCGATCGCGTGAGACTCCCACGGAGAGATGGCCGAGTGGCTTAAGGCGCACGCTTGGAAAGCGTGTGTACGTTAACCCGTACCGTGGGTTCGAATCCCACTCTCTCCGCCACTCTTTGACATATGGATCGACCCGCTGGGATGAGCCCGGGTCCTGTGCAGCAGGCGCACCGAACCTCGTCAGGTCCGGAAGGAAGCAGCGATAAGGTGCCTCTCCTGCGTGACACAGTTCGGCCTGGGCTCTTCCGAGCGGGTCACCTGCCCGCGTGAATTAAACTTCCCGCCTCATGTCCTATCAGGCGCTCGCGCGCAAATATCGTCCCCAGACCTTCAAAGACATCGTCGGCCAGGAAACGACGGTGCGGACGCTCCAGAACGCGATCCGCGACCAGCGCATCCATCACGCCTATCTCTTCGCCGGCGTGCGCGGCGTGGGCAAGACCACCCTGGCCCGCGTGCTCGCGAAGGCGCTCAACTGCGTGAACGGGCCGACGCCCGAGCCGTGCAACGTCTGCACGCCCTGCCGGGAGATCACCGAGGGGATCGACATGGACGTGCGGGAGATCGACGCGGCGACGTACACCGGCGTCGACAACGTCCGCGAGCTGCGCGACGTCTCCCAGTTCCAGCCCGCCCGCGACCACTACCGCATCTTCATCATCGACGAGGCGCACATGCTCTCCACCGCCTCGTGGAACGCCCTGCTCAAGCTCATCGAGGAGCCGCCGCCGCACGTGGTGTTCATGTTCGCCACCACGGAGATGCAGAAGGTCCCCCAGACCATCATCTCCCGCGTGCAGCGGCAGATGCTGCGCAAGATCGAGCTCGAGGACCTGATCGGGCGTCTCCGGCAGATCTGCGAGATGGAAAAGATCGAGGCCGATCGCCAGGCGCTGGAGATCATCGCCCGCCGCGGCGAGGGGAGCGTGCGCGACTCGCTCTCACTCCTCGATCAGGTCATCGCCTTCGCCGGCCGCTCGATCAGCGGCGTCGACGTGGCCACCGTCCTCGGCCTCTCCGACACGAGCTTCTTCGCCCGGATCGTCACCCTCGTCGGCGAAGGGAATCACGCCGGCATCCTCGAGGCCCTGCAGGAGACCTCGGACAGCGGTCGCGATTTCAAGATGCTCTATCGCGACCTTCTGAATTTCGTGCGCAATCTCCTCCTTCTCGCCGGCGGCGCGAGCGAGTCCATGCTCGCCGTGGCTCCGGAGGACATCGCGGCCATCCGCGCGGCGGCGGAGAAGTTCTCGTACACCGAGCTGCTGCGCCTCGCCAACCTGCTCCTGCGCGACGACGAGACCGTGAACAAAGCCGAGCATCAGCGCCTGGCGGTCGAGATCGCGCTGCTGAAGGCGGCGACGTTCCCGCGGCTGAAGGCGGTGGAGGAAGTGCTCGCGGGCGGCTCGGTGCAGGCGGCGCCTCCATCCGCGCAAAAGCAGCGAAGCACGCCGAAGGCGGCAGCGAGTGCACCTCCCGCGGATGACCTGACCACGCGCGTCCGCCAGAAGCGTCCGCTCATCGGCGGCTATCTCGAGGCGGCGAAGGTCGAGAAGAGCGGCAACCGCATCACCCTCCTCTTCGAGGACGCGTTCGCCGCGGAGACCGTCGGCGACGCGAAAGCGGCCATCGAGGAGATCGCCTCGGAGCTGTACGGCGAGAAAGTCACCGTCGAAACGAAAGTGCAGACCGCGGAGCAGCCCACCGGCCGCCGCGCGGAGGACAAGTCGGCGTTGCGCGACGACCCTGTCCTCGGCGCGTTCCAGCGGCACCTCGGCGCGGAGCTCGTGAAGGAGACCAAACGATGAACATCAAGCAGCTGATGAAGCAGGCGCAGCAGATGCAGGAACAGATGCAGCGCCAGATGGCCGAGATCCGCGTCGAAGGCACGGCCGGCGGCGGCATGGTCAAGGCGGAAATGTCCGGAAACAAGGAGCTCCTCGCGATCACCATCGACAAGGAAGCGGTCGATCCGGACGACGTGGAGATGCTCCAGGACCTGGTGAAGGCCGCGGTGAACGAGGCCGCGCGCAAAGTCGACGAGGCCATGCAGTCCTCGCTCGGCGCGATGACCGGGGGCATGAAAATCCCCGGCATGTTCTAAATGACCGCTCCGCCGCTCGCGAACCTGATCAACGAGCTCACCAAGCTCCCCGGCGTCGGCGGCAAATCGGCGGCCCGCCTCGCCTACTGGATCCTCAAGCGCCCCGCTGCCGAGGCGGAGGCCCTGGCATCGGCGATCCTGGAAGTGAAGGCGAAGATCTTCCGCTGCTCCGTCTGCAACAACATGACGGACGTCGAGCCGTGCGCGATCTGCTCGGACCCCCGCCGCGACGCGGGTCTCATCTGCGTCGTGGAGGAAGCCTTCAACATCGCCACCATCGAGCAGACCCGCGACTTCAAGGGCGTCTATCACGTCCTCCTCGGAGCGCTCTCGCCTCTCAAGGGCATCGGCCCGCAGGACATCGACGTCGGCGGGCTGCTCCGGCGCGTGCAGGACGGCAGCGTGCGGGAGGTCATCATCGCCACGAACCCGAACGTCGAGGGCGAGGCCACCGCGCTCTACATCGCCCAGCAGCTGCGGCCGCTCAACGTGCGCACTACCCGTCTCGCGTTCGGCCTCCCCGTCGGCGGCGACCTCGAATACGCCGACCAGGTCACCATGGCGAAGGCGCTGGAGGGACGCCGGGAGATTTAGGTCGCGCCGTAAGTGACGGCTGTGCTATACATTTGCGTCCCCGTCCACTTACGGGCACCACGGTGATAAACGAATGGCCGCTCCTGATCTCGTGATGTACGAGGAGGAGTACCAGCAGATCAAGGACATCCTTCATCGTCTGCAGGTCGACTCCAATTCGAAAATCGTTTTCCTGGTCGACAAGAACGGCCAGCAGATCGCCGTTCAGGGCGACATGCGCGGCGTGGATGCCACGTCCCTGGCCTCGCTGACGGCCGGCAACGTCGCCGCCACCGACGGACTGGCCAAGCTCATCGGCGAGAAGGAGTTCTCCATCCTCTTCCACGAGGGGGAGCGGGACAACATTCACATCTCCCTGGTCGCCCAGCGGGTAATCCTGGTGGTGATCTTCGACGAGAAGTCGTCCCTCGGCCTGGTGCGCCTGCGGGTCAAGAAGGCCTCCCAGGAACTGGAGCGGACGTTCGAGCAACTTCTGAAGAAGGCCGAGGCGGACCGTGGCTCGATGGCCAACCGCTTCGACTCGCCGTTCGCTGAGATCACGGACGAAGACATCGACAGCCTGTTCAGCGAATAGCGATGACGTTCATCAACTACGCCGCGCGGGAGATCAACTGCAAGATCGTGTACTACGGCCCCGGTCTGTGCGGGAAGACGACCAACCTGCAGTGGATCTACGACAAGACCAATCCCCAGGCCAAGGGAAAGCTGATCTCCCTGGCCACCGAGACCGACCGCACCCTCTTCTTCGACTTCCTTCCCCTCGACCTGGGCACGGTCCGCGGCTTCAAGACCCGCTTCCACCTCTACACCGTGCCCGGCCAGGTCTTCTATGACGCCTCGCGCAAGCTGATCCTCAAGGGCGTCGACGGCGTGGTCTTCGTCGCCGACTCGCAGGAGATGCGCATGGAGGCCAACATCGAGTCGCTGCAGAACCTGGACAAGAACCTCAAGGAGCAGGGCTACGACCTGAAGACCATTCCCTACGTCCTGCAGTTCAACAAGCGCGATCTCCCCAGCGCGCTGCCGGCCGACGAGATGTACCGCCAGCTCAACTTCAAGGGCGAGCCGACGTTCGAGGCCGTGGCCATGAACGGCACGGGCGTGTTCGACACGCTCAAGGCGGTGGCGAAGCTGGTGCTGACCGAACTGAAGAAGAAATAGTGGATCCGCAATTCCGGTCGCTTTTCAACGCCCACTTCACGCCCGAGCTCTACGAGTCGTACAAGCGCGACCTCTCCCGCCGTCTCGACTGCACGTTCGAGTTCCGCCTGGCCGAGTCGCCGGTGTTCCTGCCGGACGACTTCAAACGCCGTGCGGTCGAAGGCGCGCAGGCGATTCTCGATCAGCTGTCCGACCCGAAGCTGATCGAGCGGATGAAGGCGGCCATCCCGGAGCGGTGGAACACGCCGGGGATGGACCGCCTCCCGAACTTCGCGCAGGTCGACTTCGCCGTCGTGCGCGAGGGCGACACGCTCGTGCCGAAGCTCATCGAGCTGCAGGGCTTCCCGTCGCTGACGGCGCTGCAATGCGTGCAGCGCGACGCCTGGCGCGACGCGATGCGCGGCCTCGGCGAGCTCGATCGCGAGTGGTCGTGCTGGTTCTCCGGCCTCGATCGCCAGGGCTTCTGCGATCTCGCCCGGCGCACGATCGTCGGCGACCACGATCCGGCGGAAGTGATCCTCATGGACCTCGACCCGCCGCGGCAGAAGACCTATCCCGACTTCGCCGCGACGAAGCTCCTCTTCGGCGTCGATGCCATCGACCCGACCTCGCTGACGAAGCGCGGCAAGGAACTTTTCCGCGGCAACACTCGTGTCAGGCGGATCTACAACCGCGTCGTCTTCGATGAGCTGATCAACAAGGGCATCGTGCTGCCATTCGACTACCGCGAGGAGCTCGACGTCGAGTGGGCGCCGCATCCGAACTGGTACTGGGTCTGGTCGAAGTACTCGCTGCCGTTCCTGAGGCACGAGTCCGTTCCGCAGGCGACGTTCGTCTCCGAGCTCGACGCCATTCCCGATGACCTCTCGCGCTACGTCCTCAAGCCGCTCTTCTCCTTCGCCGGCGGCGGCGTGAACGTCGACCTCACCCGTGCAGACGTCGAGGCCATCCCCGAGGACGAGCGCCACGCCTGGTGCCTGCAGGAGAAGATCGAGTACGAGCCTGCCCTCCAGGCCGCCGACGGCGGCGGAGTCAAGGTGGAGATGCGGATGATGTTTCTGCGCCCCGACGGCGAGGCCAAGCCGATCCTGGCCCAGAACCTGATTCGCCTCTCCCGCGGCAAGATGCTCGGCGTCGACTTCAACAAGCAGTTCACCTGGGTCGGGTCGAGCGTCGGGCTTTCGCCGACGTCATGAGAGCCGAGATTCCAACCGCCGCGCCCCTCATTCCGCCGCGCCCTACCCTGAACAAGCTTCGCGAGGCCGCTGCCGGCTGCACGGCCTGCGATCTGTACAAGACCGGCACGCAGACCGTCTTCGGGGAAGGGCAGACGTCGTCGCTGATCATGCTCATCGGCGAGCAGCCGGGCGACAAAGAGGATCTGGCCGGACGCCCGTTCGTCGGTCCCGCTGGCGCGCTGCTCGACAAGTCGCTCCAGGAGGCCGGGATCGACCGGTCCAAGGTCTACGTCACGAACGTGGTCAAGCACTTCAAGTGGGAGCCGCGCGGGAAGCGGCGCATTCACAAGAAGCCGAACGCGGTCGAGATCACGGCCTGCCGCCCCTGGCTGCAGGCGGAGCTGAGCGTGATCAAGCCCCGCGCGATCATCTGCCTCGGCTCCACGGCGGCGCAGGCGATCATCGGGCCGAAGTTCCGCGTCTCCGTCCAGCGCGGGCAGTTCGTGCAGTCCGACCTCGCGGAGTACGTCACGGCGACGGTCCATCCCTCGTCGATTCTGCGCGCGCCTTCGGACGAGGCCCGGCGGCTGGAGCGCGCCCGCTTCGTCGAGGATCTCAGGAAGATCCGCGAGGCGCTGGGCGAGATCGCGGCCTGATGACGGGTGCCGGCTCACCCTCGTTGAACTCTTCGAGCTCGCTCCAGGCGCGCTGCGCGAGCTCCTCCGGCCCGCTCTTCGCGTAACACCCCGCGCGCAGCGCGAGGAGCTCACGCGTCCAGAACGGATTCGGCTCCACGGCGCGCAGCGCGGCCAGCGTATGCGCGCCGCAGCCGTCGAAGCGCGCGGCCAAGGCGATGAGCGCGTAGCGCCGATAGTACTCCTGCTGCCGCACCGAGAACGGCTTCGCCAGCGCCCCGTGGAGCAGGCGCGCGCGCGCGGGGCTGCTGTGTCCGACCTCGAGCGCGAGGCGGACGGCGTCCTGCATCGTGCCCGGCAGCGGCCAGGGATTGGCGCGGTAGGCGACGAGCGCGCGGTGCAGCAGCGCGGCGGCGTCGTCGAGGCGGTTCTGCTTCACCCGCAGCGTCGCCACGATGACGTCCCGCTCGATCGGCTGGCGTTGGCCGACCAGTTCCGCGTAACGCTCCACGCGCGCGTCGCCGGCTTTGGCGAGCTCCAGGGCGGCCATGGAGAGCTGCCCGAGATTGCCGGCCGCGTCGAGCGAGCGCGTCGTCGCGAACCAGATGCGATTGCGCTCGAGCAGGCGCGCATCGAGCGAGCCGCGAAGCGGCGAGGGCTGATGAATGCGCAGCCTCGCGGCCGACTTGGCGATCTCGCCCAGGACCACCGGCGTGGAGTCGATGCTCCGGGCGAAGCCGAACTCGATGACCGTCCGGTCGTCCGTGTTCAGCGTGAGCGCATCCTCCGCGGCGATGCGCGCGAACTGCTCGTTCGCGAGCATCTTTCCGAGAAAGGCCTCGGCTGTATCGGCACGCCAGACGTTGTACACGACCGTACGGTACGGCTCCGCCGCGAGGCGCGCGCGCAGGGCGTTCGCGTCGATGACGATCGGCTCGCGCGAGGCGATCAGCACGAGATCGCCCGGCGAGGTCCACCAGGTCTGCACGTGCGGGAAGACGGACGTCATCGTCCCGTAGATCGTCCGCATCGTGTCGGCGTGGATCGCGTAGGTCTGCACCCACTGCAGGAACAGGCCGCCGCGATTGAGGCGCTGTCCGGCGGCTTCGTAGAACTCCTGGGTGAAGAGGCTGGCGATGCCGGCCCGGTAGGGATTGGACGGCTCCGAGGCGATGAGATCGTAGTGGCGCCTCGTGGCGAGCAGCACCTCGCGCGCGTCGGCGATGGTGATGTGCACCTTCGGGTTCTCCATCGCCCCGCCGTTGACGGCCTCGCAGGCACGGGCGACGTCGAGGACCACCGGCTCGAGCTCGATGGCGTCGACGCGCTCCATGGACGGCACTCTGCCCAGCCAGCCCGCGGTGGAGCCGGTGCCGAGGCCGATCACCAGGGACGTCTTCGGATTCGGATGGAGGATGGCGCCGGCGAGGCCGGTCATGACCTGCGTCTCCGCGTCCCGCCGCGCGGAGCCGTCGCTCTTGCCGTTGACGATGAACGCGGTGTCGTCGACCGCCGTGACGGCGATGCTGCTCTCACGGCCGTCCCTCTCCCACACCACCGCCCGGCGCGCGTCGTTGAACCACTTGCGCAGCCCATTGCGGGTCTCGGGATTCTCCGCGCGCGCCGCACCGATGCCGCCGTGGCGCCATACCGCGGTCGGCCCGAGGGCAAACGTGCAGGCGACCGCCAGCGCGGCGGTGGCGAACGTCGCACCGGCCGGGACCCAGCGCCGGTCGCGCAAGGCGAACACGATCGCCAGCGCGGCGAGGAGAAGGACCACGAGCCTCCAGGTCGTCGGCGCGGAAAGCAGTGGAAGGATTCCGAATCCGCCGGCGAGTGCGCCCGCGATCGCGCCGGCCGTGTTCCAGGCGTAGGCCGCGCCGATCTCACGGCCGACGTTCTCGCGCCCGCGACCGAGAAGGGCGATGAGCAGCGGGAACTGGATGCCGGCGACGCAGGCCGCGGGCAGCACGACGATCGCGGTCACCATCGTCCAGCCGACGACGTGCCCGGCGAAGCCGCCGGCGCCGAGGCCGCGCAGCACGTTCGCGAGCACGGCCAGGCGATCGCCAAGGGCGAAGGGAATGACGATCGCCAGCGCCTCCAGACTGCACGTGATCGCGAACGCGCCGGCGGTGGCCTCGCGCCTTCGGAAGAGCGAGTACGCAGCGCCGCCCATGCCGATCCCGAAAAGGGCGATGGCCAGAATCAGCCCGAACATGTACGTCGTCCCGCCGAGGACGGGCGAGAGCATGCGGTACCAGACCAGCTCCATGAGCAGGAAGGCGAAGCCGACGACGGCGGAGGCGGCGTAAACATGGAGGACAGGCAATCCTGCCTGTCCGGAGTCGGAGGACAGGCGGGATCGCCTGTCCTCCACGGCTCCCCCTCGAGCCATCGATCTCGCGACGACGCCGACGACTAAATTCACCAGCACCGCCATCAGCAGCGTCTTGCGGTTGCCGAAGGTCTCCAGCATCACGAACGTGGACAGCAATGTGCCGGCGACGGCGCCGAGCGTGTTCACGCCGTACAGCAGCGCCACCGCCCTGCGGCTGTCGTCATCGTCAGTCTCGACCGCACGCGCGGCCGCGGGCAGGGTGCCGCCCATGAGCACCGTTGCCGGCCCGAGGACGATCACGGCGAGCACGAGGCGCAGCACGGTCGCGCCGGCAATGCCGAGCTCCGGCGAGCCGCCGCTGGCGAAGTAGAGCTTCGCCGCGATCCAGAGCAGCGCTGGCGAGAGCGCCGCCGCGGCGGCGATGAGCAGCTCGAGATTCGCGTAGTAGCCGAGCGGGCGCTCCTTCGCGTCGGCGCGCTTGCCGAGAAGGGCACTGCCGAGACCGAGACCACCCATGAAGATCGCCAGCACGGCGCCGGTCGCGTAAGTCGAGGCGCCGAAAATCAGTCGGAACTGGCGGAGCCAGACCGTCTGATAGATGAGCGCGCAGAGGCCGGAGAAGAACAGCAGCCCCGCCACCCGCCACGGCGAGTGTCTCATCCGCGATCCTTGAGCAGCTGCGGCGGCTCGCTGCGGCGGAAGCGCTCGACGTCGCGCCGCGCCTCATCGGCGAGCGGCAGCTTCGCCTTCGCGTAGCACTCCGCGCGCAACGCCAGCGTGTGGCGCCGCCACGGCACGTGCGGCTCGAGCGCCTGCAGCGCGGCCAGTGTGGCCGGGCCGCAGCGATCCAGCTTTTCCGCCACGCCCAAGGCAACGATCTGGCGACCGTCGTTCCACTGCCCGGCCGCGAACGGCTGCGACAGCGCCTCGACCGCGATGGATGCAGCGGTGCGATCGTTCGCCAGCGCCATCGCCGTCTCCAGCGAGTTGCGCATGACCGACGGCATCGGCCACGGGTTCTTACGATACCCCGTGTACGCGCGCAGCAGCAGCTCGGCACCCTCACGCATCCGGTTCTGCCGCAGGCGCAGCCGCGCCAGGACCGCGTCCGCCTCGAGCGGCTGCAGCGGGCGCAGCGCTCCTGCGAACGCCTCCGCGTTCGGATCCGCGGCGTCGGCGAGCACCCAGGCGATGGTCATCAGCTCGTGCGAGTTCACCGGCTGCCACGGGCCGCTCTGCCAGATCTCGTAGGCTTTCGGGAACTCCCGCCGCTCGTAGGCCAAGGCGAAGGCGTAGCGCTGATTCTCGGCCGGAAAGATCGAGTCGCGGTTGGCGTCCACGAGACTCCAGTCGAGGGAACCGCGCACCTGCGATGGGCGATGGCCGTTCAGCTCGCGGGCAGCGCGCATCAGCGGGATCATCGAGAACGATCCTCCCGCGAGCGTCCGGGCGAAGCTGAACTCGATGATCGTGCGGTCGTCGGTGTTGAGCTCCGCCCCTCGGGCGATCGTCTGCGCGACCCGGTCGTTGGCGAGGAAATGGGCGAACACGCCCTCCAGCGTTTCCACGCGCCAGGCGAGATGGATCGCGCTGCGGAACGGCTCCGCGTTCATGCGCCGGCGCAGCATCGCCACGTCGTGCACGAGCGGCTTGCGCGCGGCGATGAGCAGCAGGTCGCCGCGCGTGGTCCACCAGGTCTCGACGTACGGGAAGACCGTGGAAAGCGTCGCGTATACCGTGCGAATCGTGTCCGCATCGGCCGCGTAGGTCTGCATCCACTGCGCGAAGATGCCATCCTCGGTGAGCCGCCCCGCGGCCGCGGTGTACCACTCGCGCGTGTAGAGGCTGGCGATGCCGGCGCGGTACGGATTCGAAGGCTCAGAGAAGATCACGTCGTAGCGGTTGCGCGAGGTGACCACGATCTCCCGGGCATCCCCGAGGTGCATGTGCACCTTCGGATTCTTGTGGAAGGCGCGGTTGACCGCCGCGTACTCGCGCGCGGCGTCGACCACCACCGGCTCGAGCTCGATGACGTCCACGCGCTCCATCGTCGGGATCGAGGCCAGCCACCCGGCGGTCGTGCCGGTGCCGAGGCCGACCACCGCGCAGGTCTTCGCGTTCGGGCGGAAGAACGCCGGCAGGAGCCCGCTCATCACCTGCGTTCCGGCGTCGGCGCGGGCGGTGCCGTCGGACTTGCCGTTGACGATCAGGCTCAGATCCGTCTCCGCGTACAGGGCGATGCTGCTCTCCCGGCCGTCGGCGTCCCACACCAGCGTGCGCCGCTCGCGCGCCATCCAGTCCTTCGCCTCCTGCGCCGACTTCGGCGCCATGGCGCGCCCAGCCCCGATTCCCGAATGCCGCCACGGCGCGGTCGGACCCATCGCCGTCGTTCCTACGATCGCCAGAAACGCGACAACTACCGCAGCGGTCGCGAACGCGCGCTGTCCCTGCCGGAGTGCGTAGATCACCGCGACCAGGCCGAGCAGGGCGAGCAGATAGGTGACGAGCTGCCACGCTCCCGGCGCGCTCAGAAGGGGAAGGAGGCCGAAGCCGCCGAGGAGCGAGCCCCCGATCGCGCCGGCCGTGTTCCAGGCGTACGCGAGGCCGACGTCGCGGCCGACATCCTCCCGCCCGCGCCCGAGGAGCGAGATCAGCATCGGGAACTGAATCCCGGCGATGAAGGCGGCGGGAAAGACGACCACGAACGTGACCCACGCCCAGGCCATCACATGTCCCGAGAACCCGATCGTCCCGACCGGCCGCAAGAGGAGCGTGACGAGCGCGAGGCGATCGCCGAGCGCGAACGGCGCGATCACCGCCAGCGCCTCCAGCGTGCAGGTCAGGGCGAACCCGCCCGGCGACGCCGTCCCCCCGCCCGACCAGAGCGAATACACCGCCCCGCCCAGCCCGATCCCCAAGAGCGCCACGGCCAGGATCAGCCCGAACATGAACGTCGTTCCGCCGAGGAGCGGCGAGAGCATCCGGTACCAGACCAGCTCCATCAGCAGGAAAACGAACCCGGTGAGCCCCGCGGCAATCAGGATGTGAAGGACAGGCAATCCTGCCTGTCCGGGCTCGGTGGACAGGCGGGATCGCCTGTCCTCCACCGGGGCATCACTGAAGATCGCGATCAGTCCAACGACGACATTCACCCCCGCCGCCAGCAGCAGCGTGTTCCGATTACCCAGCCGCTCCAGCAGAAAAAACGTCGCCGCGAGGGTGCCGGTGACCGCGCCGAGGGTGTTCACGCCGTACAGCAGCGCGAGGCGCTTGCGGCCGGCATCGTCATTCGTCTCCACCGCCCGCGCCGCCGCGGGGAGCGTGCCGCCCATGGCGATCGTCGGAATGGCCAGCACCAACGCCGACAGCACCAGCCGTACGACCGTCGCCAGGGTCAGCCCCATCGACGTTGCGCCGCCGGTGGCGATATAGACCCACCGCACCAGCCCCAGGATGAGCGGCGTGAGCGCGGCCGAGAGGGCGATGACGATCTCCAGCTTCCCGTAGAAGGCCAGCGGCCGCTCGGCCGCGTCCGCTCGCTTGCCGAGCAGCGCGCTGCCGAGGCCCAGGCCTCCCATGAAGATCGCCAGCACGGCCGCCGTGGCGTACGTCGAGGTTCCGAAGATCACCCGGAACTGCCGCAGCCAGGAGGTCTGATAGATGAGAGCGCAGGCGCCGGAGCAGAACACGAGGGCGGCGACTTTCCAGGTGGCCCGCGTCATCGCCGCGGAGTCCGTTCGGACGAAAGCATCGGCGCATTCTCCCTGTTGTAGAGTCCGCGCGCAAAATCCTCACGAAAATGTGCGATTTCTTGCGGCTGTTCTCATCGCCGTCGTACACTCGCTGCACCACACCGATGCCGGATCGACCGACCTTTTTCCGCGCCTTTCCCGGCCCCGCTTCCCTGGAAAAAGGAATGGAGGAGTGAGCAATGGCCACTGTGCCCAGTGACAAGTTGAAGGCCGCCGAGACCGCCCTGACCCAGATCGAGCGGCAGTTCGGCAAAGGCTCGATCATGCGCCTCGGCGCAAAGGAGTTCACCGCCATCAGCGCCATCTCCACCGGCTCGATCGGTGTGGACGCGGCCCTCGGCGTGGGCGGTGTCCCCCGCGGCCGCATCGTGGAGATCTTCGGACCGGAGTCGTCGGGCAAGACGACGCTCTCCCTGCACGTCATCGCCGAGGCCCAGCGCCTGGGCGGCCTGGCGGCGTTCATCGACGCCGAGCACGCCCTGGACGCCGAGTACGCCAAGAAGCTCGGCGTGGACGTCGACAACCTCCTGGTCTCCCAGCCGGACTCCGGCGAGCAGGCCCTGGAGATCGCCGAGGTCCTGGTCCGCTCCGGGGCCATCGACGTCATCGTCATCGACTCCGTGGCCGCGCTCGTGCCCCGCGCGGAGCTCGAGGGAGAGATGGGTGATTCTCATGTAGGTTTACAGGCACGATTAATGTCGCAGGCTCTGCGTAAATTAACGGGCATCGTTTCGAAGTCGAAAACGTGCCTCGTTTTCATCAATCAGATCCGCGAGAAGATCGGGGTCATGTTCGGCAACCCGGAGACCACCACCGGCGGCCGGGCCCTCAAGTTCTATTCGTCCGTGCGCCTGGACATCCGCCGCACCAACCAGATCAAGGAAGGCGAGGAAGTGGTCGGCTCGCGGGTGAAGGTGAAGGTGGTCAAGAACAAGGTCGCCGCGCCGTTCCGGCAGGCGGAGTTCGACGTCGGCTACGGCGAGGGCATCTCCAAGACCGGCGAGCTGATCGACATCGGCATCGAGCACAAGATCGTCGAGAAGTCCGGCTCCTGGTTCTCCTACGGCGACATGCGCCTCGGTCAGGGCCGCGAGAACGCCAAGCTGTTCATCAAGGAGAACCCCGACCTCGGCGGCGAGATCGAGCAGAAGGTCCGCCGCGCCCTCGGCATCGGCGGCCCCGAGCTGACGGTGATCGAAGGCGGCGAGCCTGCTACGCCGGCCAAGCCGGAGCGAATGGTTAGAAAATAGCGCGGTTGCGACTCGATCAGGCAATTGCCCAACGTTACCCGGAGCTCTCGCGTCGCAAGGCGCGGGAGCTTCTGTCTTCAGGGCTGATCCTCGTCAACGATCGCCCGGTGCGCATCGCCTCACGCGAGGTTGGTGACGCCGACCGCATTGCCGTGATCGAGGCCCCTCCCGAGCTGGAGATCCTCCGCGAGACCGCGGACTGGGTCGCCGTCAACAAGCCCGCAGGCCTCCCCACGCAGCCGACTCGCGAGCGGAACCAGCGCTCCCTCGAGGAGCTGCTTCGCGTGCGCTATCGCACCATCCACCTCGTCCACCGCATCGACACCCAGACCAGCGGCGTGGTGGTGTTCGCGCGCACGAGCGAAGCCGCGGCCCGGCTCTCCGAGCTGTTCGCCTCGCGCGAGATCCGCAAGACCTACCTCGTTGTCGCCGAGGGCGCGATCGAGAAGGAGCTGGTCATCGAGTCGGCGATCGGCGGCAAGGACGCGCACACCATCATCCGCCCGCTCCGGTTCCTCGGCGATCGGACCCTGGTCGAGGCGGAGATCCGCACCGGGCGCACGCACCAGATCCGCATTCATCTCAGGTCCATCGAGCGCCCGGTGGTCGGCGATCGCCGCTACGGCTCGACGATGAGGGCGCCGCGGATGCTGCTGCACGCCTGGAAGCTCGCCCATGAAGAGCTCGGTGGCGAGCTCGTCGCGCCCGTGCCGGGCGACTTTCCGGCGCTTTGATACGATTCGCCGCCGCAATGGAAGACATGGTGATTCACGCGACGACCGTCGTCTGCGTCCGCCGAGACGGTCAGGTGGCCATGGCCGGCGACGGGCAGGTGACGGTCGGCAACACGGTCATGAAGCATGGCGCCTCCAAGGTGCGCCGGCTCTATCACGAGAAGATCCTGGCCGGGTTCGCCGGATCGGCCGCCGACGCCTTCGCGCTCTTCTCCCGCTTCGAGGCCAAGCTCGAGGAGTACCGCGGCAACATGGAGCGGGCGGTGGTCGAGCTGGCGAAGGACTGGCGGATGGACAAGTACCTGCGCCAGCTCCAGGCGATGCTCATCGTCGCCAACAACGAGCGCGCCTATCTGGTCTCCGGCACGGGCGACCTGATCTCGCCGGACGAGGACGGCGTGCTGGCCATCGGCTCCGGCGGGCCGTTCGCGCTCGCGGCGGCGCGGGCGCTGATCAAGCACACGTCCATGAACGCCGCGCAGATCGCCGAGGAGTCCATGCGCATCGCCGCGGCGATCTGCATCTATACCAACGACAACATCACGGTCGAGAGTCTCTGATCATGGTCATCCAGCTCCCCGGCATCACCGATGAGAGCGTGCTCGAGGCCGAGCGCCTCACCCCGCGCGAGATCGTGCGCGAGCTCGACAAGTACATCGTCGGCCAGCGCAACGCCAAGCGCGCCGTGGCCATCGCCCTGCGCAACCGCTGGCGGCGGCAGCAGCTCAAGCCCGAGCTGCGCGACGAGGTGGCGCCGAAGAACATCATCATGATCGGCCCCACCGGCGTCGGGAAAACCGAGATCGCCCGGCGCCTGGCGCGCCTCACCCGCTCGCCGTTCATGAAGATCGAGGCCTCCAAGTTCACCGAGGTCGGCTACGTCGGCCGCGACGTCGAGTCCATCGTGCGCGACCTCACCGAGATCGGGGTGAAGCTGGTCAAGGACGAGAAGAACCGCGCCGTCCGCGAGGCCGCGGAGCGCAACACCCGCGAGCGCATCCTCGACCTCCTCCTCCCCGACTCCCGTCCGCCTCGCGCCCGCCCGGCCTTCATCGCCGATCCCACGCCGGTCGACGACAGCTCGACCGAGACGCGCGAGAAGCTCGGCCGCTGGCTGGACGAAGGGAAGCTCGACGAGCGCGAGATCGAGGTGGAGGTCAAGGAGCAGGGTTTCCCGTCCTTCGAGATCTTCACCCCCCAGGGCGTCGAGGAGATGGGCATCAACGTCAAGGACATGCTCCCCGGCCTCTTCAGCGGCAAGACCCGGCGCAAGAAGATGCGCATCGGCGAGGCCCGCGAGATCCTGGTGCAGGAAGAGGCGGAGAAGCTCGTCGACCAGCAGAACGTCGCCCGCGAGGCCATCGAGCGCGTCGAGCAGAGCGGCATCGTCTTCCTCGACGAGATCGACAAGATCGCCGGCCGCCAGACCGCCTCGTCCGGCCCGGACGTCTCACGTGAAGGCGTCCAGCGCGACCTCCTGCCCATCGTCGAAGGGACCACCGTCAACACGAAGTACGGCATGGTGAAGACCGACCACATCCTCTTCATCGCCGCCGGCGCATTTCACGTCTCCAAGCCCTCGGACCTCATCCCTGAGCTCCAGGGCCGCTTCCCGATCCGGGTCGAGCTCGAGTCCCTCAGCGAGGGCGACTTCGAGCGCATCCTCTGCGAGCCCAAGAACGCCCTCACCACCCAGTACACCGCCCTCCTCGCCACCGAGGGCGTGACCCTGACCTTCAGCGACGACGCCGTCCGGGAGATCGCCCGCTACGCCGCCATCGTCAACGACAAGACCGAGAACATCGGCGCCCGCCGCCTGCACACCATCCTCGAGCGCCTCCTCGACGAGCTCTCCTTCGAAGCCTCGGACATGGACGGCCAGACCGTCGTGATCGACGCGGCGTACGTGGCCAGGGTGCTGGAGGGGGTGGTGAAGGATGAGGATTTGTCGCGGTACGTACTGTAGTCACGACACCGTCTTCTTGAAGGCTCGCGCACTCGCCGCGATCAACACCGCCGAGATCGCGAGTAGCGCAAACACGGGCTCCCACAGGTCGGCGAAGCTCGCCCCTCGAATCACGATCCCTCTCGCGATGCGGATGAAGTGTGTCGCCGGCAAGACATAGGAAATCAGGCGCAGCGGCAGCGGGAGCGACGCGATCGGGAAGATGTAGCCGGAGAGGAGCACCGACGGCAGCATGATCCCCATCGCCTGCTGCATGGCTTCCATCTGCGAGCCGGCGCGAGAGGAGATCAAGAGACCGAACGACAGGAGCGCCAGCAGGTAGACCGACGAGAGGGTCAGGAGCAGGGTCACGCTGCCGTTGAAGGGGACGCGGAAGAGGAAGCGCATGAGCAGCAGCACCACGACCAGGGTCATGTAGGCGAGGCCCATGTACGGGAGGATCTTGCCGAGGACGACGGCCAGCGGCGAGACCGGCGTGACCATGAGCTGCTCGAGGGTGCCGCGCTCGCGCTCCTTGACGATGGCGAAGGCGGAGAGGATGGTTCCGGAGAAGGTCAGCAGGATGGCGATGAGGCCCGGGATGAGCAGGGTGGCGCTGCGCATGTCCGGGTTGAACATCATGATCGGGTGGGCGTCAATGCGCGGCTTTTGTCCGGCTCGCTCGATGAGCTCACGGATGCCTTCCTGCAGCACCACCCCGTTCGCCGCGGACAGTGCCTGCGAGGCGACGCTGGAGTCGGAGCCGTCGATGAGCACGAGCACGTCGGCCTCGCGATTCGCGGCCAGGTTGCGGGCGTAGTCGGGTGGGATCTCCACCGCCACCTGGGCGTGGCCGGCGACGATCGCGTGCTGCAGCTCGCCGCGCGAGCGGACGTAGCCGGTGACTTTCAGCAGACCCGTCGCCCCGAACTGCTCGACCAGCCGCCGGCTCTCCTGCGAGCGGCTCTGGTCGAACACCACCGTCGGGATGTTCTTCGCGTTCATGTCGATGACGCCGAAGAGGATGAGCTCGAACACCGGCACAGCCAGGGCGAACATGACCGTGACCTTGTCGCGCAGCATCTGCGTGAGCTCCTTGCGGAAGACGGCGACGAATCCGTTCATCATGGCGCGGTCTCCAGCTCGGTCAGGCGCACGAAGACGTCTTCGAGCGTCGGACTGATGTCCCGCACGACCACGGAGCTGATGCCGAAGGCCTCGAGGTCCTTGTCGATCTGCTCATTCGAGACGTGCTCGTCGACCAGGAGGTGCAGCGACGTGCCGAAGATGGTCGACGCATGCACGTACGGCAGCGTGCGCGCGGACGACATCAGCGAGGCCACGCCTTCTTTGCACTCCGCCTCGACGCGGCGCATGCCGTCCGGCGTGACCTCCGGCCGCTCCTTGAGCGCCTCCGGATGCCCGCTGACGATGAGCCGCGACAGGTACAGATACGCCACCGTTCCGCAGCGCTCGGCCTCGTCCATGTAGTGCGTGGTCACGAACATGGTCACCCCGCGCGCGGCGAGGCCGAAGAGGAGGTCCCACAGCTCGCGACGCGCCACCGGATCGATGCCCGCCGTCGGCTCGTCGAGGAAAAGCACCTGCGGCTGATGCATGAGCGCCGCGGCGAGGGCAAGGCGTTGCTTCCAGCCGCCCGAGAGTGCGCCGGCGAGGCGGTCGCGGTACGGCGCGATGTGGGTCAGCTCGATCGCCCACTCCTTCCGCTCGCGCCGCTCGCTGCCCTTGAGCCGATAGATCGCGCTGAAGAAGTCGAGATTCTCGTCCACGGTGAGGTCGCGGTAGAGCGAGAACGACTGCGAGACGTAGCCGATGTGCCGGCGCACTTCCTCCCCCTCGCGCTCGACGTCGTATCCGTCGACGGTCGCATGTCCCCCGGTCGGCGCGAGGAGGCCGCAGAGGATGCGGATGAGCGTCGACTTGCCCGAGCCGTTCGGCCCCAGGAGGCCGTAGATCTCGCCGCGCGGAACCTGCAGGGTGACGTCGTTGAGAGCCTGCACGTGGCCGAAGTGCTTGGTCACATGCTGCACGTCGATGCCGATCGCGGCGCTCATTCGGCCCGTCCCTTCACGCCGAGGTCGACTTCGGCGGCCATGCCGGCCTTGAGCCGTTGATCGGGATTCACGATCACTTTCACCCCGTAGACCTGCTCCGCGCGCTGCGCGCGCGTCTGCACGTTGCGCGGCGTGTACTCCCCTTCCGCCGCGACCGTGGCGATGCGGCCCGAGAACCACACGTCCGGCCAGGTGTCGACGCGCACGCGCACGGGCATGTTCACGTGGATGAGACCGAGGAGCGTTTCGGGGACGTAGATGCGCACCCAGAGCTCGCGCGGCTCGAGGATCTCGGCGACGGTCTGATTCGGGGCGACGAGATCGCCCGGCCGAAGGCCGAACGACTGCACGGTCCCGCTGACGCTCGAGTGCACCACGGTCTCCGCGCGCTGCTTCTGGAGCGAGGCCAGGTGGCGCTCCTGCTGCTCGACTTGCGCGCGCGCGGCGGCGATGTCCTCCTTCCGCGTGCCCTCGCGCAGCACGCGCAGATCCTCGGCTGACGTTTTCGCCTTCGTCGCCGCGTCCTCGTACAGATCGCGGGCCACGATGCCCTCGCGGTAGAGCGCCTGCTGGCGGCGCCGCTCGCGCTCGTCGTTCTCGGCGATCGCCGCGGCCTTGCGGATCTCCTCGTCGCGCGGGCCGGCCAGCGCCTTGGCCAGGTTCGCGCGGGCGACGGCGATCGCGGCCTGCTGCTCGGCGATCTGGCGGTCGAGGGTCTCCGTCTCCAGCGTCACCAGCACCTGGCCGGCGGCGACGGTGTTTCCCTCATCGACGTGGACGCGCACGACCCGGCCGCCGACGAGCGAGCCGACGTTCACCGTCCGGGCCTCGAGCGTCCCGGCGAGGACCAGCGGCTTCGGCTTGCGCTGCTCGCGCATGTACAGCAGCGCCGCCGTCGCGGCGCCGAGAAGGACGACCGCCAGGATGATCTTCGGTGCGAGCTTTCTTGCGGGCACGGGTACCTCCGACTGCGAGCGCACCGTGCACCCAGAGCTCGATCTGCGCGTCGAGATACGCGTCGAGCGGGTAGACGGGCGTGACGTTGAGCACGTGGTGATTGAAGACGTAGGACTGGAGCTGGCCGGCGAAGAGGAGGGCCATGGCCCGCGGGTCGCCGCGGCGGATGGTGCCGGCGTCCATGGCCCGGGCGAAATACTCCGCCAGCACGCGGATCCCGCGCCGCGGCGGCGTCTCCTCGGCGCTCGTATCGAACGGGACGACGACCGTAGTCTGCCGCGCGGCCAGGTGCATGTGCACGGCGATGGCGGGACGGAGCGCGTTCGCGGCGAAGGGGATCATCTGCTCGGCGAAGCGGCGCAGGACCAACCGCGGGTCGGCGGTGGGGTCGGCATTCGCGAGCTCGTCGAGAAACGGTGGCAGATCGAGGTGGCGCGAGCTCATCGCGGCGGTGAACAGCTCCTGCTTCGAGGGGAAGTGGCGGAGGATCGCCGCAGGGGTGACGCCCAGGGCCTTGGCGACGTCGGCGAGGGTAGTGGCGTCGAAGCCGCGCCGGGTAAAGGCGTCCCGGGCGGCGTCGAGGATCTGCTGCTGCGAGATGCGTGGCGGGCGGCCCATGTTAGTAAATAAACGTATGTTTACTAACTGAGTCTGTCAATGGGCTAGGGCAAAGCGACTTGGACGATTTCGGCGCCTGCGTATCATCCGGCGCCATGGCCATCGCGAGCATCAACCCTGCGACCGGAGCGACCCTCGCCACCTTCGAGCCCCTCACCCGTGACGACCTCGAGCAGAGGCTCGAGCGCGCCGTGCACGCCTTTGCCATCAACCGCGCCCGCTCCTTTGTCGAGAGGGCCGCGCGCATGAACAAGGCCGCGGAGATCCTCGAGTCGCGAGCGAGCGACTACGCGCGCACGATCACCCTGGAAATGGGCAAGCCCATCACCGCGGCCGTGGCCGAGGTGAAGAAATGTGCGCTCGTGTGCCGTCACTACGCCGAGCACGCGGAGCGGTACCTGTCCGAGGAGCACATCCCCACCGACGCCCGGGACAGCTATGTGCGCTTCGATCCCTTGGGGGCGGTGCTCGCGGTCATGCCCTGGAACTTCCCCTTCTGGCAGGTCTTCCGCTTCGCCGCGCCGGCGCTGATGGCCGGCAACGTCGGTTTGCTCAAGCACTCCTCGAACGTGCCCCAGTCGGCGCTGGCGATCGAGGACGTCCTGCGCGAGGCCGGCTTCGAGGACGGCGAGTTTCAGACCCTGCTCATCGGCGCGGACCAGGTCGGCGCGCTCCTCGACGACGAGCGGATCAAGGCGGCGACCCTGACCGGCAGCGAGCCCGCCGGCGCGAGCGTGGCCTCCGGCGCCGCCAAACGGATCAAGAAGAGCGTGCTCGAGCTAGGCGGCAGCGATCCGTTCGTGGTCATGCCGTCCGCGGACCTCGACGCGGCGGTGAAGATCGGCATCAAGGCCCGCATCGTCAACAACGGCCAGTCCTGCATCGCCGCGAAACGCTTCATCGTGCACGAGGAGGTGGCGGACGAGTTCCAGAGGCGCTTCGTCAAGGCCATGGAAGAGCTGCGCATCGGCGATCCCCTGGACGAGGCCACGGACATCGGGCCGCTGGCCATGCCCCAGATCGTCGACGACATTGCCAAGCAGGTCGACGAGTCCGTCGCCAAAGGCGCGAGGCTGCTCACCGGAGGCAAGCGCGTCGGCGAGCGGGGGAACTTCTACGCTCCGACGGTGCTGAGCGACATCCCCAGGACCGCACCGGCTTACGCGGAGGAGACATTCGGCCCTGTGGCAGCGCTGTTCCGGATCAAGGACGCCGAGGAGGCCGTGCGCCTCGCCAACGCAACGCCGTTCGGCCTCGGCGCCAGCGTCTGGACGACGGATGCGGCCGAGGCCGAGCGGTTCATCGCGGACATCGAGTCGGGGCAGGTATTCGTCAACGCCATGGTCGCGTCCGACCCGCGGATGCCGTTCGGCGGCGTGAAGCACTCCGGCTTCGGCCGCGAGCTCGGCGAGTACGGCATCCGCGAGTTCACGAACATCAAGACCGTGTGGATTGCGCGCTGAGGACTTCGCGCGCCGGCCTGCCGTAACGCTGCGTCGCGAAGCCGATGATCGCGCCGACGATCGCGCCGGGGAGCATGATCTCGAAGTAATACTTGTCCTGCATCGCCGCGACGGCGTACGACAGCGCCAGCTGCACCAAAAGGCCCACCGCCACCCCGGCCCAGAGGTTGTTCACCTTCGCCGCGAACCAGCCGGCCGCCACGCCCGCGATCAGTCCCTTGACCGTCGAGCCGATGATGATTCCGAGCATCTCGTTCCTCACCTCGGGCGTGAACCACGCCGTCGCTCCGTCGAGAAGCCCGAGCACCGCCCCGACGATCACTCCTATCAGTACCTTGTTCATGTTCTATCCCTCCAGTGACCCTATTCACCGTGGCGGCGAATTCCTTTAGAGCCTCACCCACAAAAACACGATCGTCCGCATGACCAGGTACGCCGCCACGAGAGCGAGCAGCACCCGGTTGCGCGCCGCCCACCGCCCGGCGCGCTCGAAGACGTTCTCGCGATACGCGCCCACCGGCTCGCCGTCGAGAAAGCGGATGACGGCGTCGGCCATCTCGCGCGCGCTCGTGTAACGCGTGTCCGGATCGGCGTTCATGGCCTTGTTCACGATCGCACGCAGCGGCCGCGGCACGGTCTCGCCGCGCAGCAGGAAGGCCAGCATCGCGCCGAGGGCATAGACGTCGGAGCGCGCGTCGCGCGCCCCCTCGGGGGGCATGTAGCCGGGTGTGCCGGCGACGATGGGCAGTCCCCAGTCCATGACCAGCACCGCCCCGAACTCGCCGACCATCACGTTCTCCGGCTTGAGATCGCGGTGGACTACGCCGTTCGCGTGCGCGAAGGCGACCGGCTCGCACACGCGTGCGAACAGTCGGAGCCGCTCGGTGCGCGCGTGTCCCTGGCGCACCCACTCGTCGAGGCGCACGCCGCGTACGACTTTCATCGTGTAGTAGAAGCGGCCGTCCGGCAGCTCGCCGGCGTCATGCACCGGCACGATCCCCGGGTGCTCCAGCGCGGCGATCACGCGCGCCTCGGCGCGCCAGTCCTCGTCCGTCACCTTCATCGCCACGCAGCGATCGAGCTCGCGGTCGCGCACCTCGTACACCACGCCCATCCCGCCGCGTCCGAGCTCCCGCACGAGCTCGTAGCGCGTACCGGAGAGGTCCGGCGCCTCCGCGACCTCGCGCAGGCGAGCCACGGCGTCGTCGGACAGCCAGCTCACTTCGGTGCGCCTCCGAGGAGCGCGCGGGCCTCGGCGCGGAACTCCTCGTCCGTCGCCGTGACCTCGCGCAGCGCGTCCAGCACGATCTCCCGGAAGCGCCGGCGCATCGCCGCGAGGTAGTTCGTCACCTGGCTCTCGGGGAGGTCGAAGCGGACGGCGAGCTCGCGATAGGAGACCTCGCGGTCGCCTTCGAGGTCGTAGATCTCGAAGATCGCAAAGTGCACGTCCTTCCGCTCCGCCGCGCAGCGCTCGCGCAGCCGCTCCACGGCCAGCGCGAACACGCTGCGCACCCACTCACGCTGGAAGTACTCCTCGGGTGTCGCCGCCGCGCTCTCCCGCGCGATTTCGGCCTCCGCCGAGTCAAAGTCGAGATGCACCTCGCCTCCGCCGCGCTTCAGCCGCTGCCCCGCCTTCCACTCGTTCGAGACATGGCGGTCGAACAGCAGCCGCAGGAACGTGCGGAAGCTCGCCTTCGTCGGGTCGTACGCGCCCAGCGACTCCTTCTCGAACGCGCGGGTGAAGAAGCTCTGGGTCAGGTCTTCCGCGTCCTCGCGATCCCGTCGCCAGGCCACACGCGCGTACTTGAAGAGCGGCTTCCAGTAACAGGCCACGAGCGTGTCGAACGCGCGCGTGCGCTCGGCCGCGTCAGCGCTGGCGAGAGCGACGACGATGCTCCGCCGGGTGGTGGGGAAGGGAGCCGCGTGCATTGGACCGTCGGGCGCCAAGAGTAACCCGATTCTCGCGCGCATGTGCGTGCTCACCGACTCTCAGGCGGCGGGTGGAACCCATGGCCCTGTCGACGGAGTATTCCAAGAGGTGTATTCTAGAAACAAAGTTTATTTCTAGAATGGCAAGACGAACAGCAACCGGATCAACAGGTAAAGGCGAACGAGCCAACGGGAGGAAGCATCTGAATGCATCTCTTCCGCGCCAACTGGTCTTCGACTTCAACAAAGTCGCTGAGAAACAGGGGCACGGCCGGCGCGACGCTCTGGTTGAGGAGCTCGTTCGACGGTTTTTAGAAAAGGCTGCGCCGGACTGTGACGCTCTGCGCGACGAACCATCGCGAACCCTTCCCGACATTCCGGTTTCGAGACTGAGTAAACGAGAAGGCTTCGCCGTACGGCATCGGATCGAAGAGCAACGAGCGATTCGCGCCGCCAGGGAGTATGCGCTTGAGATCCTGAGCGCGACCGAGGGCTTCGTCACACGAAAGGGACCGCAGAAAAGGTCTCCCGCGCGACGTTCGCGGAAGGAGAAGGCTTCGTGAGTGAGAGGTCGCTCCCGCGAACGATTCAGAGCGGCCGTTCCCGCGCAGCGTGGCCCGCGCCTGTCGAAACATACCCGTCAACTCTGATTCTCGCGACCGTCCATCAATGGGATTCCGCGATTTTTCGCGTGATCTGTTACAGCGGCGAGAGCCGGGTGCAGACCGGCGAAATGTTTCGCGCGCGCGATGCAACGTGGTTCGCCGGTGCGTACTACCCCGCATCCCTACTGAATAACGGGTGCGAGCCCTACGATCAACCGAGCCCCGCCGCGTACCTCCCTTTCAGCTACTCAGACTTCGAGTTGATCGCGTTGCGCAACGGCGGAGCACTCCTGTTGCAGCGAGAGTGTTCGCGCGAGGGCTTCCGCGGACGCATCGTCCATGACTCGCAGCAACGCATCGCGATCGGACTCTCGTCATCCGACATGCCGGCACTTGACGCTGTGTTCGGCAAGCTCCTTGGCGCTGCGGGGTTGGACGGCGCCGATCTCGAAACATGCGTTCGCGCGATCCGGCAGCGTTACAACGAAACGTCGCTCGCGGCTCTCTCGATCTCGCGTCGCGCCGCCTCGATTTCCTGATTCCGTACCGCAGAGCCCAGACCTACGAGCATTGCTTCGGCGCGTCGTAATTCGCGCAAGGCATCTTCACGCTCACCGATCTTTCCCAACACGCGCGCGTAGGACAATGACGCCTCCGCTTCTTCCATCGGAATCTGCATCTCACGTAGCGCATCGATTGCTGCCTCGAGCTCCTTGACCGCAGCCGCGTGGTTGCCGGTCTCGATGTGAACGCGACCAAGATTCCGGTTCACAACCGCCTGCATCTCACGGTCTCCAGACTCGGAGAACAGCCTTCGTGCCGCTAGGTACGCCTCCTCAGCTGCCTCGTGCCGGCCCATCTTAAGAAGGGCATTGGCGATGCCGTTTTCCGCGAGGCCCTGCGTATGTGGCGTCGTCGCTAAGTTCCTCGCCGTCCTGGCCGCGTCGAGGGCTTCTTCCGGTGACGCGCACTTCAGCAGCATCCGCGAGCGGTACCACTCGACGCGTGACTGCAAGTCGGGGTCATTGAGTTCCGCCGCAAGCTGGGCGGCCTCGCTAATCAGTGGCTCGGCCGCTGCCCGATCACGATGAAGGTGCCACTCGGCCTGGGCGCGGGACTCGTAAAGCGCATGGACAAGGAGATCGGTTCTTCCAAGCGTCCGCGCCAACCCCTCGGCTCGGATCCCGAGCTCGATGCGCTCACGCCATCGGCCGCACGACCAAAGAAACGTATCCGCAAGGCGCCAGAACTTGAGAAACCGCTCTTTTTCCTCCTCTCGGAGCTGCCGGATCATGTAGCCAAGATTCACCCATCGGCGCTCAAGCTCTCTCAGGCCCAACCAGTTCCGATCATAGCCGTGCGCTTCGAGAATCGATTCCTGCCAGTCGAGTACCTTCTGGCGGATCGCATCCGCGTCAAAGAGATCGGCCGACGAGATGCTCACGTCTCCGTCCACCAGACGCCTCCAGAACTCGCGAACGAACGGATGGCGGAAGTGGTATCCCTCCTCGGTCGCGCCAGGCGAAGGGCTGCGCATGAGTAGCGTTCGTTCGCGAAGTGCGTCGATGGCCGTGTCAATCGCGTTTCGCTGCACACCAAGGATCGAGGCTAGATCGTCCGGGTGCACGGGAGATGGCAGCGTGCAGATCACTCCGAGTGTCGCTCGCGCGAGATCTGACAGCCCACGCACTGACTCGGCAAAGAGTAGGTGCAGGTTGTCTGTCGTGGAGGTCGCAAGCACCGTCGGAAGCCGCTCCGCAACGTCACGCGCCGTCCGATACAGGTCGCCGGCCCAGACGCAACCGAGAGCCTTGCCTCCGGTGACCTTGTACATCGTCTCGAGATATTCGTCGGAAGGGCGCACACCCGCGACGTTGGTGATGAGCGCGTGTGCGTCGGCCTCGGTGAGAGGTGCGATCTCGAGAAGTTCACCGCGACCGATCCGGTCGCGACGTGACGTCACGATCACGCGGAGCTTGAAGCTCGGCCACACTTCCATCCATTCGGGAAGCGGCTGCTTCCAACGCTCGAAACTGTCGAGCACGAGGACCGTCGGTTTGCGACGGAGCTCTTCTTCCATGATCCGGATCTGCTCGTCGCGTCCGGCGGTGAGCGCCGAAAAAGTGCCCGCAGCACGTAAGATCGTTTCGCGTAGTGCTCCTTCGTCCTCCTGGAGCTGCCCCATATCAATCCAGAGGATTCGCTCGTCGGCAGCCACTCGTTGAAGGAACTTGGCGACGAGCGTTGTCTTACCGACGCCGCCTTCGCCGGTGATCCAAATCGGCTCAAGCGAGCGCCAATAGGCCTGCTCGAGATCCTTCAGATCGTCATTCGCCCCAAAGATCTCGTGCCGTGGCAGTAGCTCGTGCGGGATTCCCGTGGCTTCCTGGCGTGGTGGGGTTTCAGGAACGGTCCTCACGTTCGACAGCGTGTCGTCGACGAGCCGATAGACGTCGACGCTGGACTTTGCCCGACCTGTTTCCGGGTTCCTGTCGGTTTGCTGACCCGCTACCGGCAGCTTTGCGAGGATCACGGACTTTTCCCGTCGGGCAATGGCCGTACGAATGCGCTCGTGCCGCACCTTGTCAGTCGATTTCCCAGCCTCATCCAAGGTCATTGCGGTTTCGCTCGCGACAAGGCCTTTGATGAGGCGTACGGCCGACTCGTTCTCGATCGCGGTGTCGCCAAGGTCGCCAATGACTCGGCTGAATCCAAACTGACTCTTGCGGAGTTTTTCTGCGACGTCCTGTGCGGCGGCCAGCAATACCGTATCGCGAGCAACATTGGCTACACAGATCCTGAGAATCGGGCGTTTTTCGAAAAGAGCCAGTGCCGCCTGCACGTAGGACGTGTGCAATGGCGATGGATTGAACTCGGGGACGAACAAGATATCCACGCGGTTCTGCGGGCTGACCAACGCCTGGCGCGGCCGGGACTCCGTAGTCTCCGGCGTAGCGCCGTCGCGGGCGATCAGGTCGAAGCAAATTAACGCGGCTACCGAGGCGTCTGCTCCGTGAAGAACGCGAACCCTGCGACCGCTCGCGAAACGCCACTGCTTGGTGTACGGAACCTCCTCGAGCATTGCCGGGCGAAGCTTCCGCTGTGGATAAACATGAAACACGCCATCGCTCTTGACGATCCAGAGACAGGCATTGACGATTGCCCGAGTCCGCTCGGGCTCGGGTACATCGCCGGCAATGTCGTCCTGGTCGATCTTCACTACATCAGCAGCGACACCGCAGTCGTTGATGAGTTGGTCGTATTCGGTGATCGTCAGATGCTCGAACGGGAGGATGTATGCGGTTCCCTCTGATGCATTCTCGCGTACGGTCGAGATAAGTTCCCGTCGCGCAGCGAATGGGCACGCGTACTCGGGAAAGACCGTGAAATCCGCCTCGAGCTCCCTGGCGGTACGAATGAGCGCCAGCAACTCGGCGACATATCGCGACTCATGAGCAATCCGGAATCGACCGTCGGGGACGGCGAGCGGCGGCCGGACCTGTGCGAGCAGAACGCGCGGGTCACGATGCCGTAACTGCCATCGCGGCAACGGCACGCGCTCCGCGATGAAGTGTTCGGATTGGCGCCGCCTGCGAGCCATCGGCAGGCCAGTCTACCAAGCGCGATGATGGCACGAGCAACACGGCCACTCGAAGATAGCCGTGAGATGACCAAGCTGGCTCCGGCAGTAGGACTCGAACCTACGACCCGCGGATTAACAGTCCGCTGCTCTACCAACTGAGCTATGCCGGAGTACTTTGCTTCAAGGGGCGCGGAACATAGCAACTGCGCCCTGCGCCGGTCAAGGCAGGCGTGCGGGTAAACGCCCCTTTTGGCGAATGGATTCCAAGAGGCGCGGCAGGGCCGCGTCCACGTCCTCGTACTCGATGAGCTCGACGCCCGGGTCGCCGGAAATCATGGCGCTGCAACGCTTTGCGGCGGCGGGGCGGTAGAGGCAGATGACCGGGATCCTCCGCTGATACCGGGCGTAGGCGATCTCGTAGCCGACACCGTGAGAGGGAGTCGTCACCTCGGCGACGAGGAGGTCGCAGGCGTCGAGCCAGCCGAGGTCGCGGGTGAAGATGACGTGACGGTCGAGGGTCTCGCCGGTGGGGCCGACGTGCTCGGCCGCGACGGCGCCGGCGAGGACGCGGAA
Organism: Thermoanaerobaculia bacterium; assembly: GCA_044866315.1. Taxonomy (GTDB): domain Bacteria; phylum Acidobacteriota; class Thermoanaerobaculia; order Gp7-AA8; family Gp7-AA8; genus QHVT01. The sequence goes on from JBIOTX010000208.1 coordinate 70,464, forward strand.
GCCGGCCGCCTCCAGGCCTGAGACGAAGCGGCGGTAGTGCGGGACGTCGCCGCGGCCGCCGGTGATGGCGCCGGAGAAGTAGATGGTCGTGGTCACGGCGCGGCAGTCTACAATCCGCGCCGCATGTCCCGGGAGATCGTGATCAACGCGACCCGCCACGAGTCGCGGATCGCCGTGCTGGACGAGGGGCAGGTCGTCGAGCTGTGGGTGGAGCGGACGCGCCACCGGACCATCGTCGGGAACATCTACAAGGGCCGGGTCACCAAGGTCCTCCCGGGGATGCAGTCCGCATTCGTCGACCTCGGCCTCGAGCGCGACGCCTTCCTCTACGTCTCCGACGTCATCGAGGACCTCGAAGAGTACGAGAGCGAGACGCCGGACGAGCTGCACATCGACGAGGTCGGGCCGGCGCACCGGAACAACGAGGCCTCCATCGCCGATCTCCTCCGCGAGGGGCAGGAGATCGTCGTCCAGGTCTCGAAGGACACCATCGCCGGCAAGGGCGCGCGCATCACCAGCCACATCACCCTGCCCGGCCGGTTCCTGGTGTACATGCCGACGGTCAATCACATCGGCGTGTCACGGCGCATCGAGGACGAGGCCGAGCGCGCGCGGCTCAAGGAGATGCTGGAGCGCATCCGCGTCGGCGCCCACGGCGGCTTCATCGTCCGCACCGCCGGCGAGGGACGCGACGAGGCGGAGTTCCAGGCCGACCTCAAGTATCTGACCGACCTCTGGGAGCAGATCCGCCGCCGGGCCGAGAAGACCTCGGCCCCGAACGCGATCCATCACGATCTCGATCTGGTCCTGCGCACGATCCGGGACGTGCTCTCCGCCGAGTTCAAGAGCGTCTGGGTGGACTCGGTCGAGCAGTACCAGCGCATCGTCGAGTTCCTCGACCAGATCCAGCCGCAGCTCGTGCCGCGCGTGCGCCTCTTCCGCCGCGACGAGCCGATCTTCGACGAGTTCGGCATCGAGCCGGAGATCGCCAAGGCCCTCAAGTCGAAAGTCTGGCTCAAGTCCGGCGGGTACATCGTCATCAACCAGACCGAGGCCCTCGTGGCCATCGACGTGAACACGGGCAAGTACGTCGGCAAGAAGAATCTCGAGGAGACCGTGTTCCGCACGAACCTCGAGGCGGCCAAGGAGATCGTCCGCCAGATCCGCCTGCGCGACCTCGGCGGGATCATCGTCCTCGACTTCATCGACATGGAAGACCCGACGAACCGCCAGCGCCTGTTCGAGGCCCTGGAGGCGGAGATCAAGAAGGACCGCTCGAAGACGAAGATCCTGCAGATCTCCGAGTTCGGCCTGATCGAGATGACCCGTAAGCGCGTGCGCCAGAGCCTGGAGCGCTCGCTGACCCAGGCCTGCCCCTACTGCGGCGGCAGCGGGCGGATCAAGTCGAACACGACCATCGCCCTGGAGGTCTGGCGCGAGCTGATGAAACTGCGCGACTTCCACGAGGGACAGGACGTGATCGTGCGGGTGAACCCGATCGTCTACGGCACGCTCCACACCGGCGACCCGATTTTCGAGGAGGTGGAGCGCACCCTGGGGATCCACCTGGTCTTCAAGCCGGACGAGTCGCTCCACCACGAGCAGTTCGACGTCATGCGGATCTGACCCGGCACGTCCCATGCAAAATTAGCCGTCCGGAGTAGCAATGCCCCTGGACGAGAGCTTCGGTAATCTCGCAGCATTCCTGAACAGTCTGGACGCCGAGGGAGAGCAGAAATTCGAGCTCTCACACTCGCTGGTCATCATCTGTCCCGACTGCGGGAAGAACATCGCCTTTCGAGGGCGCTGCCCGAAGTGTGCCGGCAACAGCTGGATCCCGGCCGGGCACTCCGGCGGGATCTTCGAGCGCATGAAGGCCCAGCGCCTGCGCCGGATGATCGGCGAGGAAGAGGACGACGAAGGCGTAGAGGCGCAAAGGCTCACAGGCGCCGAGCCTGACCCGCAACAACTCTGAGCCTTTGAGCTTCTGCGCCTTTGCGCCT
>JBIOTX010000209.1:0-9849 GCA_044866315.1 Thermoanaerobaculia bacterium
CTCGAGGTCCCCGAGAGCACGGTCCGGACGGTCTTCAACAGCTGGGGCCCCGGAAAGTTCGACGCCGAGTTGATCCTCGACGGCAAGGCCTTCCGTCCCGACGGCAAGTCCGCCTCGACGCTCATGCCCGCCGCCTTCGGCCTGGCCGGCGTGAATCTCCACACCTACACCGGCTGGGGCTCGGTCACCCACTGGAACGCCTTCGTCTCCAATCTGGAGATGCAGGGGAAGGGAACGTTCTGGGATCCGCGCCTCAACGATGCGGCGAAGTTCCCCGTCGCCGCGCGCGCGGGCCTCGGCGACGTCCGCCACACGCCCGACCTCATCACCTCCAAGCTCGCCGCGCTGCACTTCTATCAGCTGGCCATCCCCGCTCCCACGCCGCCGGCCGGCAGCTTCGACTCCGCCGCCGCCGGGCGCGGCCAGCAGGTCTTCAACGCCAAGGCCCAGTGCGCGCGCTGCCACGTCCCGCCGCTCTTCACCGAGCCCGGCTGGAACATGCATACGCCCGCGGAGATCGGGATCGACGACTTCCAGGCCAAGCCGTCGCCGGATGAGCGGTACCGCACCACGCCGCTGCGCGGCCTCTTCGCCCGCCAGAAGGGCGGCTTCTACCACGACGGCCGCTTCGCCACGATGCTCGACGTCGTCAACCACTACGACCAGGTGCTCGCCCTCGGCCTCACGGCGCAGGAGAAGAGCGACCTCGTCGAGTACCTGAAGTCCCTGTGAGAGGGAGGACTGCCATGCGCAACGCGACGCTGCTCACACTCCTGCTTTCGTTCGCACCGTCGGTCCTGTTCGCCGGCCACTTCGGCGACTTCCACGTCATCCCCGGCGCGGGGAACGTCCCCGGCGTCGCCGGATCGAGGTGGCAGACGGACGTCGTCATCCACAACTTCCAGACCACGCCGCTCACGGTGGAGATGGGACTAGTCGAGTCGGGCCCCGGTCCGGCGGACAACTTCTTCCCCGTCCTGGTCGACGGCGCGGCGACGTTCACCGTCGCCCCGGGCGCCACGCGCAATCTCGCGAACGTGCTCCACGAGCATCGCGGCCATGCCACGGCCATGGGCGCGCTCCTGATCGGAGGCGATCAGCCGTTCGCTGTCACCAGCCGCATCTACAACGTCGACGCCAGCGGGGTCGCCGTCGGCCAGACCGTTCCCGCCGCGTAGGACTTTCTGAGCACGACCTCGCAGGTCGCCGTCATTCCCGGACTGACCGCCAACGCGAACGTCCGGTCGAACATCGGATTCGTCGCCGCCGCCGGCGCCGCGGCCCCGCTGGTTCTCGAGCTCGCCCTCACCGGCGCCACCGGCGCCCGCCTCGGCGCGACCACCTTCACCATCGCGCCCGGAGCGATCTCTCACATTCAGCTGAGCACGCTCTCGCTGACCACGATCCCGTTCGACCTCGCCACGGCCACGATCCGCATCCTCTCGGGCTCCGGCGACGTCACCGGCTACGCGTCCCTCATCGACAACCGGACCAATCACGCGATGTTCGTGAGCAGCGGCGTTCCCGGTTCGGCGAGCAATCCGACCGAGTCGACTTTCGCGGAGCGGCTGAGGCAGATCCGCTAGTTGGGAGCCAGAAGGGACCTCCGTGTGACATGATGCCGCCCAGGAGGAGCACCCATTGGCTCGACCACAGGTATCCGTCGTCAAACGGCAGCGAGAACAGGCCAAGCGCGAGCGCAAGCAGCTCAAGGCCGAGAAGCGCGCCCAGCGCAAGACCGAGAACGAGAAGCCCGCGGGATCGGGACCGCCGATCGAACAGGACGTGTAGAGGCGCCGGCCGGCCAAGCCGCCGGCGCTCCTCACGGCGGCAGAATCGTCCGGATCGTGTCGAAGTCCGGCTTGCACTCCGTGGCCAGGTACACTCCCGTTGCGACGGCGCAAAAGCGGCCTTTCGGCTCGGCGGCGCTCGGACAACCGGGGATCAGGGCCACCTGCGTCGGGCGGGCGAACGGTGCGGCTGCACAGGCGGCGCTGCACGCCGGGGCGCAGTCCTTCTTCTCCAGCACGAGTCCCATCAGGTTCTGGTCCGCGTGGATGGGGACCGTGAAGTACACGCCCGGGCGGTTGAGCGAGAGCGAGCGCGCGAGCTCGTACATGTAGCGGAGGTACGTCTGCCGGGCCGGGGCGGAGCGGGAGAGAAAGAACATCACCGTGGGCAGCGCGTGACGCACCTCGGCGCGACAGGTCGACTCGTGCGGTGGATCGGGCTCGTAATAGGTCACCCGCCTTCCCGTGGTCTTGTCGTGGCAGGGCTCGGAGCCGTCGAGCTCCAGGATCATGCGCAGTCCATAGGGATTGCTCGCCAGGAAGCTCGGCCGAGGCGCGAAGTCCTCCCGGATGGGACGATCGGGCTGATTGATGGCCAGCATGCACATGTGCTCCTGTGCCAGAGCGGCGGCAGTGGTGGGAAGGAGCGTGGCGTCGAGCCCCCTGCCCACCAGCTGGCAGGGCAGCCAGCCTCCGCCAAGTTTCGGAATCACCCGCTGGCCGTTGACGACCCGGTAGGCATCCATGTCCACCACGAACTTCGTGTAGTCGATGAAGGGCCTCAGATCGACGGGTGGATTGGCCTGGCGGATGGCCCAGGTGGAGGACGCGCCGAACAGCAGCGGTGGTCGCGTCGGCTGCAGCCCCCGCCGCAGGGTGCGCAGTTTTCTCACCATCAGCTCCAGGTCCGCGGCGGTATTCACGCGCAGCTGCGGCTGCCCGAACGTGATCGACTCGGCGCCGCTCTCCATCGCTCGCGCGGCCACGTACGCCGTCCACAGGCGCCCCTGCGGGCTGACCATCGACGGGACGCCGCTGAGCTCCGAGGCCGGATTCGGGACCCAGTAGTGATCCGGGTCGCGGTTGGACCGCGGGTAGCGGACCTCCGCGAAGGCGAAGCGGTGCGCGGAAGTCAGGTTCGGAACGAGACCGAGCGAGGCCAGCGGAGCGATCAGGCGCTCTTCGATGACCACCGTCTCCACGCCCTGGGTGACGATCTCCGGCAGCACGAATTCCACGACCCCATCGGGTACGGACCGTTTGTACGCGCTGACGAAGCTCGCAAACGCGGCCATGCTCTGATTGAGGATGTTCTGGTAGTTGGGATTCGGGCCGGCCTGGCCGCGCGGATTGATCCACGGATACCCACCCCAGCGAATGAGCTTGCATCGCGCCTCGACCACCGTCGGCACGAGCGCGGCAGGGCAGCCGATGCAGTAGCACGAGCTGCGCAGAAGGCCGTCGATCGCCGTGGGCGTCAGGGACTCGAGCTCGGGGGTCTGCGCCGTCGCCGGCGAGACCAGTGACAGGACGAGCAGTGCGAGGAGAAGTTGCCGTGTCATGGCCTAGTCCTCCACCGCCCGGGCGATCTGCAGGGTCGCATCGCCGCTCGCGTTCTCGATCGCCGAGCCATAGACGATCGCGCTCCCCGCATCGACCGTGATCACCACCGACTGGCTCGCGCCGGTCGGTCCGCCGAGGAGGTCGGAGGCGGCGAACTGCTGGAAGAAATTCGGGCCGAAGCCGCGGGTCACCGAGCGCACTTCCGCGCCGGAGCCGTCGTACAGGCGGAGCGTCATCGCCGCTCCCTGCTCCAGCGTCCGGATGCCGATGTTGAACCGCACCCGCGCCGGATCGGACGGCGTGACCAGCGTTCCGTGCGTGCCCGCGGTCAGGGCCTGGCCCGGCTCCAGCAGCGGCACCTGGACCATCGAGTTGGTGTGATCGTCCACGATCGTCGTCACGATCACCGGCGCGGAGCCGACGGCCGCGATCACGTCCGCGGATCCTCCGCCCGACGCTCCGGCGGCGGCGACGAAGTCGTCGAAGCTCCGCGTCGCGAACGGAGCGAGGGTGTACGGCAGCGCGGGATCGCTCGCGCTCGCGCCGGCGCCCTGCGGGTGAATCACGATGCGCCCGGCGATGGCGAAGGGATGCGGGTTGCCGATCTGCACGCTGGTCCGGTACTGCGCGTCGTGTGCGCCCGGCAGCGAGGCCACGACCGGGATGATGCCCGTCGGCGGCGCGGCCGGAATCTTCCCGGCCAGATTCCGCCGGGTGATGAAGCCGGGAAAGATGTGGGTGATGAAGACGTCGCCGTTGCGCTGGTCGACCGCGAAGCTGGTCGGCGTGGGCAGCCCGTCGAGCAGGATGTCCAGCGCGGCGCCGCCGCCCGCCAGCCGCACCCGCCCCGGCAGACTGTCGCGCATGTTCGCGCTGAACTCGAGCGCCAGCACGGGATCGTTCGGGCCCGATCCGAGAGGCCAGGAGTCGATGGCGGCGGTGAGGCCGGAGGCATAGGTCTCGTTCGCGCCGGTCGCGATGTCCACGCGGCGCACTTCCGCCTTGCCTTCGGGGAATGGGAAGCCGGTGAGGAACGTGACCAGCAGCTCGTCGCCGCGCAGACGGATGCTGTCCGGAACCGGATCGGTGACCGGCGGTCCGAACGGCAGCGGGTTGGCGACTTTGCCGAACGCGGTCAGGGTCGTGAACGCGCCGGTGCCGGCATCGACGCGGCGGACGAGATTCTGGCTGGCGTCGACGACGAACAGGGTCTGCCCCTTCGCCACCACCCCGAACGGGTTCCCGGCCCGGACGTTGTCGGGAAAGTCCGGCCGCGGCTCGGCGGTGTAATCCGGAAAGTCGGCGACGAGCCTGACCGTCATCTCTTCGCCCCCCGCGTTCTGCAGCGTGACCGGCGCGCCGCTCTTCAGGGTGGCGTGATCGGCCGGCGTGAGGGCGAAGCCGCCCGCGGTCAGGTCGAGCGAGCGGCCGGTGCGGAAGGAGAGCAGCGAGGCCAGGAGCGGCGACGCCGGCGCCGGATTGGCCTTCTCCGTCCCCGGCGCGGGACCGGCCAGGACGGCGTCGCCCGCCCCGATGGTCGCGTAGAGCGTCGTGCCCTGCAGCGCGAGGCCCGACGGTCCCGATGGGCCGCCTTCCGGCGTGAGCCCCGAGGGAAGCCCGTCGACGAGCGTGCGCCGGGTGGCGGTGGCCCGGTCGACGAGCGAGATGCGGCCCGTATTCGGCGCGGGCGTGCCGCTCTCGGCGACGACCAGGTTGCCCTGATGGGTGAAGATCACTTTCGCCGGACCGTTGAGCCCGGCGACGAACGGCGGACCCTGCGGCCGCGCCGGCAGGGCCGTGAAGCATAAGTAAAGGATGGAGACGATCAGCTTTCGGTTCATGGTGGGCTTCCTCCGCGGCGCAATGTCGGAGGCCGGCCCTGAGAAGTCCTGAGAAACGACCTTAGAATTTCTTAGAAGCCTCCATGACCCTGACCTTCGGACCCTTCACGCTGGACCGCGAGCGGCGGCAGCTCTATCGCGACGGCGCTCCCGTCGCGCTGACGCCGAAGGCCTTCGACCTCCTGTCCGTGCTCGCCGAGAACGGCGGGCGGGTGGTGGCCAAGGAGACGCTGATGGAGGCGCTCTGGCCCGACACGACCGTGGAGGAGAGCAATCTCACCTTCCAGATCTCGACGCTCCGCAAGTCCCTCGGCGACGGCCGCTTCATCGTCACCGTCCCCGGCCGCGGCTACCAGCTCGCCTTTACCCCTCTCCCCGCCGCGCGGGGAGAGGGTGGCGCCCTTCGGCCCGGCTCAGGACAGGCTCCGCGCCGGGTGAGGGGCCTCCTCTGGCTCCCCCTCATCGTCCTCCCCCTCGCCGCCTACGTTCTCCTCCACCGCCGCACCCCGCCTCCCCCTCCCACCCCCACCGCCGCCCCCACCCGCTCCATCGCCGTCCTCCCCTTCAAGCCCATCGCCGCCACCGCCCGCGACGAGGCCCTCGAGCTGGGGATGGCCGACACGCTCATCACCCGTCTCAGCCACGTTCCCGGCGTGGTCATCCGCCCGATCAGCGCCGTGCGCCGCTACACCAAGCTCGATCAGGACCCGCTCGACGCCGGCCGCGAGCTGCGCGTCGACTCCGTGGTCGACGGCACCATCCAGCGCAGCGGCGAGCGCATGCGCGTCACCGTCCGCCTCCTCCGCGTCGCCGACGGCAGACCGCTCTTCGCCCAGAGCTTCGACGAGCGCGTGCGCGACCTCTTCGGCGTCCAGGACCGCGTCGCCGACGGCGTCGCCCGGTCCCTGGGTCCCGCGCTGTCCGGCCGCGAGCAGCAGCTCCTGGTGAAGAAGCTCACCAATGACGTCGAGGCCTATCAGTTCTATTTGAAGGGGCGCTACTGGGCCGGCTACGACCATCAGAAGGCTCTCGACTTCTATCAGCGCGCGCTGGCGCGCGACCCGCGCTTCGCCGCGGCCCATGCCGGGATCGCCGACGCGCTCCTCCAGTACGGCCGCTATTCCCACCTGCCGCCGCGCGAGCAGTTCGAGAAGGCGCGCGCCGCGGCGGAGAAGGCCCTGGCCCTCGATCCCCAGCTCGCCGAGGCCCATGCCTCGCTGGCGCAGGTGTACTCGGATCTCGACTGGAACTGGCAGGGCGCGGAGGAGGAGTACCGGCGCGCGCTGGCCCTCAATGCAAACTACGTCACCGCCCACCTCGGCTACGCGACGGTGTCCCTGTTCCAAAAGAACTTTCCCGTGGCCCTCGAGCACAGCCGGCGGGGTTGGGAGCTCGATCCGGTCTCCGTCTTCACGACGCTCAACTACGGCCTCTGCCTCCGCTACAGCGGCCAGAGCGAGGAGGCCATCGCCCATCTCGAGGAGCTGCTGCGCGAGCGTCCGACTCTCGTCCCCGCGCTTCTTCACCTCGGCCTGGCCCACGTCGAGGCCGGCCGTCCGGAGATCGGGATGCAGAAGCTGCAGCAGGCGGTCGCGCTCGAGCCGCATTCCGCGATGCTCGCGGCCTACGCCTTCGCCGCGGCGCGGGCGGGCAAGCGCGACGAGGCCTTGCGCATCGTGCGCGAGCAGGAGGAGGCCGCGAAGCGCGGCCCGGTCGCCTCCCCCAACCTGGCCCTGGCCTGGACCGCCCTCGGCGACCACGACCGCGCCTTCTACTGGCTGAACCGCGCCTACGAGGACCGCCTCTATCTCGTGCGCATGGTCCTCATCGACCCGGGCTACGATCCCCTGCGGAGCGACCCGCGCTACGCGGAGCTCACTCGGAAGATGGGGTTGTAGCTCCACGTTCCATAGAATCAAGAATTTGAGCGCGGCCGCGCGGGTTGGATGACGAGTGGAGCCTGCTGCTACGCAGCGACGGGTCGGAACGGCATATGTCGATTTACGGTGGCAAGGATCCGCGACAGCTGCCCGCCTATTCGTTCGCTGACGCGGGGCGCTTGCTCACGGTAAATCCCTCCACGATCAGGAACTGGGCGAAGGGACACGAGCATTTTCGTCCGGTTCATGAGGAACGCCGGCCGCCGGCCGGCCGTTCCGCCGCCGGCCCGGCGGCCCGCACAGCCTGCGCGTCGGTACGCACAGTCTGCCCCATGGTACGCATAATCCGCCCGACGGTACGCGCAATCCGCCCGACGGTACGCGCAATTCACCCCGACGGCTCGCACAGTCCACCCCGACGGTACGCGCAATCCCTCCGACGGTACGCGTAGTCCCCGCGTCGACTCGCACAGTCCGCCCGACGATACGCACAGTTCCCCCTGACGGTACGCACAGTCCTCTGCGATGGTACGGACAGCGTCGATCGTCGATCGGCGCAGTCCCTCTCGCGATCGGCGCAGCGCGCGCGACACAACGCGCATCGCTGCCCTCCGATTCGCGAGCCGTCGGTCTTCGATTCGCGAGTCGTGCGGTCCAACAACGGCTTCCTCCGGGCATCTTGCGCCGATCGTCGGGGTGAACTGTGCGAATCGTCAGGGTGAATTGCGCGAGTCGTCGGGACTCCTGTGCGAGTCGTCGGGATTCCTGTGCGAGTCGCGGCGGGAGCTGTGCGTACCGTCAGGTCTTCCTGTGCGAATCGTGCAGTGGATTGCGCGTCATTCATGCCCCTGTTGCTGCAGCCGCCGCTCATGCGCCTGCAGCAGGTCGCTGCGCGTGAGAAACCCGACCAGGTGCCGCGGATCGCTGCGCAGGACCACGGGCAGGCGCCCGACGTTCTCGCGGACCATCTGGTCGGCGGCTTCGCGTAGGGAGTTGTCGAGGAAGATCACGGCCGGAGGGCGGGAGAGCAACTCGCCCACCGGCGTGGCGTCGGGATGCGCGGGGTCGAGAAAGTCGCGCCGGGTCACCACGCCGAGGAGCCGGCCCTCGGCGTCGACGACCGGGAATCCCTGGTGCGGCGCGGCCTGACCGCGGAGCGTGGCGACCGGCGCGTCCGCGCGCACCGTGACCACGTCTCGGGAGCAGGCATCGGCGACGTTGATCAGGTCGAGAAAGTCGGCGGCGTACTCCGCCGGCACGCGCACGCCGCGGCGCGCCAGCTTCTCGGTCATGATCGTGTTGCGCATCAGCAGCGACGAGACGAAGTATCCGGCCGTGCAGCCGCCGAGGAGGGGCAGCAGGCCCAGCGGCTGGAGCGTGGTCTCGAAGGCGAAGACGACCGACGCCAGAAGGGCGCGCGATGCCCCGGCGAACATGGCGGCCATCCCGACGAGGGCGCAGATGCGCAGGTCGAGAGCGGCCGATGGAACCGCCCACGCCGTCACCGTGCCGAGCACGACCCCCGCGCCGCCGCCGATGGTGAGGAGAGGTGCGAGCGTGCCGCCGGACGTCCCGCTGCCGAGAGAGATCGCCCAGGAGACGAACTTCAGCGTGCACAGGATCAGCGCGGCGGTCCCGATCAGGCGGCCCGACACGAGATCGTCGATGTTGGTGTAGCCCACGCCGAGGGTGCGCGGGGACAGAAGGCCGATCGCCCCTACGGCCAGGCCGCCGAGGGCTGGCCACCACATCCAGTGCACCGGCAGATGCTCGAACAGGTCCTCGATCCAGTAGACCGCGCGCGTCACGTAGACCGACAACATTCCCACGATCGCGCCGAGGAGCACGTACAGGGCGAGCGCCGCCTCGCCCGGGCTGCGCAGCGCCGGCATGGAGAAGGCGGGGACGAATCCCACGAATCCGATGCGCACGGCCGTGGCCGCGACCGCGGCCAGCGACACCGCGACGATGGAGCGCGGCCGCAGCTCGAACAGCAACAGCTCGATGGCCAGGAGCACGGCGGAGACCGGACTGCCGAAGATCGCCGCCATGCCGGCCGCGGCGCCGGCGGCGAGGAGGGTCTTCCGCTCCACCGCGGTCGTCTTCACGATCTGCCCGAGCAGGGAGCCCATCGCTCCGCCCGTGGCGATGATCGGTCCCTCCGCGCCGAACGGTCCCCCCGTCCCGATCGAGATCGCCGCGGACACCGGCTTGAGGAACGTCACCCGGGCCGGGATGCGGCTCTCGTTCAAGAGGACCTGCTCCATCGCCTCCGGGATGCCATGCCCGCGAATGGCCTTCGAGCCGTATCGCGCCATGACCCCCACGATGAGGCCGCCGATGGGCGGCACCAGCAGGACGGCCCACCCGAGATGATGATTCGCCGGCGAAGCCGGGCGTGCCGACAGCCGGCCGAAGAAGGCGATGTTCGTCACGACGTGAATCAGGGCGACCAGGAGCTGCGCGACAAAGCCGGTCACGATGGCCAGGACCACGCTGGCGCCGCTGATGAACACGGTGCGCCGGTCGATGAGCGTGCGGTCGACCGGCACGCGCGTGCTGTCGATCAGCGTGCCCATGGCCGGCGCGACCGGAACGCCCTCGGTCGTAGCCGCGGTCTCGAGGTTGGCATAGGGATCGGGAGAGGTCATTGGAGTCCAATATATCGCGTCGCCTACAATCGCCACCCATGCGTGGGTACATCGCAATCGCAGTCCTCCTCTTCGCGACGGCCTGCGCGACGTTCGACATCGACGAGTCGCACTTTTTCTATCC
>JBIOTX010000210.1:0-18602 GCA_044866315.1 Thermoanaerobaculia bacterium
GCCGGTTCGGATTCGGCGGGCTGAGAGCCCGCCGCTCCACGTGACGCTGGCGCGCGGCGCGCATTGCTGGCGAGCCATGAAGTATCTCGCTGCTTTGCTTCTGCTCGCCGCCATCCTCGGCTGTACCACCAATCCCGCGCCGGCGCCGGCGACCACCACCACGGCGCCGCAGTCCCAGTTCAAGAACCTCCAGGTCCTGCCGCCGACCATCACGCGCGATGAGCTGCTGGCCACCATGCGCTCGTTCACGCGCGGCCTGGGCGTGCGCTGCGACCACTGCCACGTGCCGCTGCCCGGCGATCCGGAGAAGTTCGACTTTCCGTCCGACGCCAACCCGCACAAGAACATCGCCCGGACCATGCTCCGGATGACCATGCGCATCAACAATGACTATGTCGGACAGCTCCCGCGCGAGGCCGACGAGACCGGTCCGCCGCCGCGCGTGGTCTGCTGGACTTGCCATCGCGGGAAGACCGAGCCGGAGGCGCCGCCGCCCCCGCCTACGCAGACCGGCGGATAAAAGCGAGGTAGGCGGCGGCGCAGCCGCTGCGGTCGCCTCTTCCGGACAGGGCATCCACGAGGGATTGTCCCGACGCGGGCCGCCGCAAAGGATCGACCTCCACACAGCGCCGCAAGAGGCGCTCGACCGCGGGATCGACGTCCTCGGGCAGACATTCACGGACGATGAGTCCGAACGCGTAGACGTCGCTTTGCGGCGTCGTCTCTTTGCCGGCCAGTTGCTCCGGAGCCATGTATGCCGGCGTACCCAACGCGCGGCCGTCCGTGCGGCCCTTCCAGTACGCGGGCAGGTCCGCCACCATCTGCGCGTGCGCTTCTTCGTCGCTGGCGACGGCGAGGCCGAAGTCGGAGACCCGGCTGCGGCCCTTGCGGTCGATGATCACGTTGGACGGCTTGAGGTCGCGGTGCACGATCCCGATCGCGTGCGCTGCGGCCAGTCCGGCTGCCACGTCGCGTGCAATTCGCATCGCCTGGTCGGACGGCAGCCTGCCGTTGCGCCGGAGAAGTGAGGCCAGGTCTTCGCCGTCGACGTACTCCATGGAGATGAACAGGTGGCCCTCGTGCTCGCCGAGGTCGTAGAGCCGGCAGACGTTGGGATGCGATACCTGCCGCCCCAGCCGCACCTCGGCGACGAACCGCTCCAGCGCCTCGGGCCTCGACTCCAGCCGGGCCGGCAGGAACTTCAGCGCGACCGGCTCGTCGAGGCGGACGTCGTGGGCGCGGTAGACCTCTCCCATGCCTCCGCGGCCGAGAAACGCCACGATGCGATAGCGGCCCGCGACCAGCAGTCCGGGCGCGAACCGCTCCATGTGCGCCCTCGGTACGCCGACGGTGGCATTGGGTGCCGTGGTGACCGTCGTGGCGTCGCTCACCCTGGTCCAGTCTACGCCCGCCCGGGCGTACCATCGCTCCCGTAATGCGCGTCCGTTTCGGCGGGTTCACGCTGGATACCGACCGCCACGAGCTGCGGCGCGGCACCGAGCCGGTCCATCTGACGCCGAAGGCCTTTCAGCTCCTGGAGATCCTCGTCGAGTGCCGCCCGAAGGCGATGGCCCAGCAGGAGCTGTACGACCGGCTCTGGCCCGACACGGTGGTCGACAAGTCGAACGTCCACAATCTCGTCTACCAGCTCCGCGAGGCCCTGGCCGATCGCGAACAGCAGATGATCCGGACCATCTACGGATTCGGATTCTCCTTCGCCGCCCCGGCGGCCGAGGAGACGGCCGGCCTCTCCTCGTGGATGCTCCTGGTCGGCGACCGCGAGCTCGAGCTCGTGAGCGGCGAGAACATCGTCGGACGGGAGCGGGATGCGGCGATCCGGATCGACGATCCCTCGATCTCACGGCGTCACGCCCGGATCATCGTCTCCGCCGAGGGAGTGGCCGTCGAAGACCTTCACAGCAAGAACGGGACGTCGATGCACGGGCGGCGCATCCATGCGGTGGGCCGGCTCACCGACGGCGACATGATCGTTTTCGGCACCGTCGCCGCCGTGCTGCGGGCGGTCGGCGGCGCGCCGAGCACGCAAACCGTGCTCTGAGAAAAGAGAACTTCGCCAGAAGTTCGAGAAAAGCGGCCCGCCGGCGGACGCACCTTGTGGGGCACATCCACACGGAAGGAGCTTCACCATGTGCCACAGGCGACCGGTTCGTTTTCTTCCTCTGTTGCTTCCCCTTTGCCTCCTGGTGCTCGCCCCGCCGCTCGGGGCAAAGGTGCGATCGAACCTGATCCGGATCGAGCAGAGTGGAGCGATGTCCGGCGAGACCAGCGGGTTTCAATATCTGCAGATCGTCGCGAACACGTCGGAGCAGCCGCTCTGGCTCACCGTGCGGCAGGGAGACGGACCGTCGGCGTGCGAGGTCGCGGAGAAGATCGAGCCGAAGAAGCAGGGTCTCTTCCGATGCCCGGTGGCCGACCTGAAGCCCGGCAAGGTTCCGGTAGCGATCGCCGTCTTCGCGGATGAAGCCCGGACCCAGCAGCTCGAGAGCCATCGAGAGGAGATGCGCTTCAGCCGGGCCGACATCCGGACGATCGTGGATCTCGCCGCTGCGGTCCGCCTGCCGGTGGCCTACGAAGGCGTCGCCTTCTCGGCGAAGCTCGGATTCGGCTCCTTGTTCCGGTACCTCCTTCCGACCGCAAGAGGAAAGCTCGACGTTTCGACCTCGGCGATTGAATATGCCGACGGCAAGCAGACCCTGACCATCCCCGCATCGAGGATCCGGGGAGTGGATCTCTTCGGCGTCCGCAACGCTCCTCCCTGGGTGGTGCTGATCTACGAGGAGTCGGGGGAGACCAGGCGCGTCGGGTTCCAGCCCCACCTCAATCGGCTGGACGACGTCGGCCGGATCATGGCCTCCCTGCAGGCCGCGGCTGCCGGAGCGCAGGCCTTGGCCGAGAAAGTCGCGGGCGAGACCCTGGCCGACGCACTCCTGCAGCGCGATACCGAGCGGATGATCCTGCTGAGCGAGAAATCCGTCGCGCCCGAATGCGCGTCGGCGAGAGTCGTCGACACGAAGATCGTCGAGGAGCCGTCGAACGTCGCCATCGAGAACCTTCGTCCCGTGCGCGGCAATTGGGCGGAACGCTGGCTCGTCGACCGCTGCGGCGTGCAGCTCGCCTACGGGGTGAAATATACGACCGACCCCCAGGGTGGAACGTTCATCGCCATCGAGAAGCCCTGATTGCAGCCGTTTCCCGAAATCCTACGTATATAGCCGTCAGGATGACGGAACTGGCCGCGGTCGTGCCGATGCCTCGCCTCGAGCGGACACCGCTCGAGAAGGCGCAGGCCGGCGATCATGACGCGTTTGCCGAGCTGATCGGGCAACACGAGGCCATGGTCTACAGCCTCGGCTGGCACTTCTTCAACGATCGCTCCCGGGCCGAGGAAATCGCCCAGGACGTGTTCCTGCAGCTCTATCGGAACCTCAAAGACATCGAGTCCGAGGCCCACCTGCTGTTCTGGCTCCGCCAGGTCACGACCCGGCGGTGTATCGACGCCACCCGCCGGGCCCGGATGAAGGCGGTCAGCCTCGACGATGCCGGGGACCTCCCGGCCCGCGATAAGGCGGCCGATCCATTGCGCGACCGGCTCCTCAAGCGGATGATCGAGGAGCTGCCGGACCTGCAGCGTGCCATGGTCACGCTTCGCTACCAGGAAGACCTCGATCCGTCGGAGATCTGCCGGATCGTGGGCATGCCCGTCAACACCGTCAAGAGCCATCTGCACCGCGCGCTGGTCGCGCTGCGTAAGAAGCTGGAGAAGGCGACATGAATCTCGAGAACGATCTGAAACGCGCGCTGCGCAGGGAGTCGCCGCCGCCCGGACTCGCGAGCCGGGTGATGGCGAACATCGATGGAGCGGCGGGCTCTCAGGCCGCCGGTGGGCTGAGAGCCCACCGCTCCACGTGGTGGCGCGCCGCGGCGGCCTCCGTTGTCCTGGCGGCGGTCCTCGGCGGCTACACCGTCCACCACGTGGCCGAACAGCGCCGGGGCGAGCGGGCCAAGCAGGAGCTGCTCCTGGCGATGAAGATCGCCGGCGAGAAGGTCCGCTACGCCCAACAGGAAGTGCGCGGGATCGGCAAGAACGACTGACACAAGGAGACGCAATGCGTAAATTCATCCTCACCCTGACCCTCACTCTCGCCGTGACCCTGCCGGCTGCGGCGCAGCGGATCAACCTGGACTTCCCCGACCTGGAGGAGCGCGCCGACGAAGTCGTCGACGTCACCCTCGACGCGGACATGCTCCGCATCGCCGCGAAGTTCCTCGGCAACGACCCGAACGAGAAGGCCGTGAAGGACATGGTCCGCGGTCTCACCGGCATCTACGTCCGCAGCTACTCCTTCGACAAGTCCGGCCAGTACGACAAGGGCCTGGTCGACAGCGTGAAGCGCCAGCTCGGCCCGACCTGGAAGCCGCTGGTGCGGGTGCGCAGCAAGACCCGGGAGAACGCCTACATCTACGCCGACATGCGCGGCGACAAAGTCACAGGTCTGATCATCATCGCTGCTGAACCTCGGGAGTTCACCGTCGTAAACATCGTCGGGCCGATCGACATCGAGAAGCTGGCCGAGCTCGAAGGGGAGTTCGGCATCCCCCGCATCACCCGGGATGAGGACGACGACCATGAATAGACAAATCGCCGCAGCGCTGCTCCTGACCGCCATCGCCCTGCCGCTCCGCGCGGACTTCCGGGACGTCGTCCGGGCCATCGACGCGCAGCGCGGCGTGAAGAAGGTCTGGATCCCGTTCCTCGGCGTGGCCCGGGCGGCGGTCTGGCTCATCCAGCCCGAGGGAGTCCACGACTTCCAGCTGGCCACGTTCGAGGGAGCGGACGACATCGATCCGAAGGCCATGCACGCGCTGCTGCGCGAGAAGATCGGCAAGGGCTTCCGGCCGCTGGTGCAGGCCTACTCGCGGCGGACCGGGGAGTGGAGCTTCATCTACGTGAGGGTGTTGCCGGATGGGCGGAAGCTCGAGCTGGTCGTCCTCGCGCACGACAACGACGACACCGCGCTGGTCCGTGTGGTGGCCAATCCGGAGATCGTGGCCAGGCACATCGCGGAGGAGCCGCGGCACGTACGCAGAGTCGCCGGGAGATGACGTGGAGCGGCGGCCTTTAGGCCGCCGTAGGCTGAACTCCGCCGCTCCATGCCGGACCGCGTGCAGGGTAGAATGCACCTTCCGCTCATGGCCCGGTACGAAGAACGCGACGAGTCCTACGATCTCCTCAACCAATACCTGCAGGAAATCGCCAAAGTTCCCCGGCTCACGCCCGAGCGGGAGAAGGAGCTCGGGCGCCGCATCCAGGAAAACGACAAGGCGGCGCTCGAGGAACTGGTCAAGGCCAATCTACGATTCGTAGTCTCGTACGCCAAGCGGTACCGCAACTCGCACGTCCTCTTCCTCGACCTCATCAACGAAGGCAACATTGGCCTCATCCACGCCGCGAAAAAGTACGACCCCGACAAGAACGTCAAGTTCATCACCTACGCGGTCTGGTGGATCCGGCAGGCCATCCTGCACGCGCTGTCCGAGCAGGCGGGCGCGTTCCGCCTCCCGCCCAAGCGGGCCAACCTGATGTACCGGCTGGAGAAGGCCATCGCCACGGCCATGACCGAGGGGAATCACATCCCGACGCCGGACGAGCTGGCCCTGAACCTCGGCGTGACGGTCAAGGAAGTGCAGACCCTGCTGCAAGCCAACGCGGACAACTACTCGCTCAACGCCGAGCTCGACGACGAGTCGCACACCGAGCTCGCCGACGTCATCGAGCAGACCAGCATCCCCTCGGCCGAGGACGCGATGCAGGTCCAGTCGCGCCGGGAGGAGCTGCTCGCCCACATGTCCGAGCTCTCCCCGAAGGAGCGGCTCGTGCTGACCCTGCGCCACGGCGTGAGCGACAACGTGCCCAAGCGCATCCGCGAGCTGGCGTCGTTCCTCAACCGCGATCTCGAAAACGTGACCTCCGTGCTGTACAGCGCGAAGCAGAAGGTGTGCGAGAAGCTCCAGATCACCGAGAGCGAGCTCGCCGTCCTGTTGCTTTTCACGAATCCGAACTCGAAGGCCTGGCCCTACTTCTGGTCTCAGCTCGACGACCGCGGCGATATCAGCCCGGAGATCCCCGCCGCACGCATGGGGTACCTGCAGAAGCTCCGCGAGCAGGGCAGCGTCCAGTCGGCCGTGGACGAGGGGCTGACGCTCGAGGAGAAGACGATCATCAAGCTGCGCTACGGTGTCCTGCAGGACGACGAGCTGACCCTGCGCGATATCGGCGAGATCCTCGGCCTGTCCCGCGAGCGCGTGCGGCAGATCGAGAGCCGTGCCGAGGCGAAGTGCCGGCGGAGCGTGAGGCGGGATAGGTGAGTAGCCAGTAGCCGGTTGCCAGTAGCCAGAGGAGGTTTCGACCTACTGGCAACTGGCTACCGGCAACTTTAAACTTCTCAGGATGCCCGACCCGACCAACCCGCCCATGGGACGCCTCGACGCGTTCGACGTCGGGCCGAAGAAGCTCACCATCCAGACCGAGTTCTTTCCCCGCCCGGCGTGGCGGGTGGAGACGAAGGTCTATCTGGGCGGGGAGTTGAAGAAGGTGTACACGGACGACGTGGACGAGTCGCGGGAGGCGGAGCTGCAGCGGCTGGTCAACGACTTTCATCAGGCCAAGATCGACGAGATCATGGCTGGCCTTCGCGCGCGTAAGACCCAATGAGCGTTCGCGTGCGCGCGCTGCGCAAGTCGTTCCGGACCCAGGAGGTCCTCAAGGGCATCGACCTCGACGTCGCGCCGGGCGAGGTGGTCGGGCTGATCGGTCCCAACGGGGCGGGGAAGACGACGCTGATGTCGTGTCTCCTCGGCTTCCTCCATCCGAACGACGGCGAGATCGCCATCGCGGACCTGCCCAATGACGACCTGCGCGTGCGCCGGCGCACGGGGTTCGTACCGGAGCGGATGAACTTCGACCGCCGCGCCACCGGCTGGGTGTTCCTGCGCTACATGGCCCGGCTGGCGGAAGTCCCGCGCGCCGAGGTGAACGCGCGCTGCCGGGCGATGCTCGAGCGCCTCGGCATCGCCGACGCGGCGGACAAGCGCCTGTCGCAGTACTCGCGCGGGATGCTCCAGCGCATCGGCATGGCCCAGGCGCTGATCCATGGGCCGGATTACCTCTTTCTCGACGAGCCGACGTCCGGACTGGATCCGAACGGCGTGCTCCTCGTGCGCGACCTGATCCTGGAGCAGAAGCAGCGCGGCGCGGCGGTGCTCCTCAACTCGCATCAGCTGAGCGAAGTCGAGAAGCTGTGCGACCGCGTGCTCTTTCTTCACGGCGGGGTCATCGCCCAGACAGAGACGCTGCGCCACGTCGACCGGATCCTGGTGGCGATCACGATGCTCGCGGGCTCGTTCGACCCTGCGGCGGTGGAGCGGATCGCCGGCGCGGCGGCGAACGGGAACGTGGTCATCGCGACAGTGGAGACGGACGCCGACATCGCCGCGGTGGTGCGCGGGCTGGTCGAGAGCGGCGCGGGGGTGGTGGACGTGCGGAAGCACACGGCCGACCTCGAAGGCATCTTCCGAGGTGCGGCGTGAGTAGCGTGGTGTTTCTGGAGACGGTGCGCCGTCACGTGACGAGCGGCGGCTATCTTCTGACTCTCGCGCTTCTGGCGATCCTCGCGGGCGTCGGACCGGGTGCAGGATGGCCGACGCTGGTCGGCCTCCTGGCGATCGTCGTCGGCTGCGGTCCGATCGGGCCGGAGTTCTCCTCGGGGACGCTGCAGTTGATTCTCGTCAAGCCGGTGAACCGCGCGGTGTACCTGCTGTCCCGTGTGGCCGGAGTGGTCGCCGTGGTCTGGATCGCGGCGGTGGTCGCGGCGGCGGCCGAGATGATCGGCCGCATCGCCTGGGGCCACGGCGCGCCGTGGGCGGCGGTCAGTAGCATGCTCGCCAACACCGCCGCGGAAACCCTGCTCGCCTGCTCCCTGCTGGTCCTCTTCGGTAGTCTCACCCGCGCCTACTTCAACGCCGCGATCTACGTCGCGGGGCAAGTCGGGCTGGCCATCCTCGCCGGCGTCCTGGGCCTCATCCGGATGTCGCGCGGCGCGGTCGGGCAGTTTCTCAGCCAGCATACGGGCATCGAGCGCGGCCTGGCCGTGGTGACGAACAATCTGTTCCCGGAGGCGCCGCTGGGACTCGATCGCAACTGGATGCTGATGGTGCTGAGCAACGCCGCGATCGCGCTGGTCCTGGCTTGTCTCGCGTTCCGGCGGCGGGAGGTGCCGTATGGAGCGGACTAGCCAGCGCCACGTGCCGCTGATCCTGTTCGTGATCGCGATCGCCCTCGTCGGCGCGCGCGTGGCCTCGCACTTCATCGGGCCGAAGCCGGCCAAGGGCGACCTGGTGCGGTGGATCTCTCCGGACGAGCTGCAGCGCGTGGGGGGCGACAAGCCCGTCCTCCTCAACTTCACCGCCGAGTGGTGTGCGCCGTGCCACATGCTCGACGAGCAGGTCTTCGACGATCCGGCCATGGCCAGGGCGATCAACGAGCGCTTCGTGGCCGTGCGCGTGGTCGACCGGCGGCGCGAGGAGGGGAGGAACGCGCCCCTCGTGGACGAGCTCCAGCGCCGCTTCTCCGCGCGCGGCTTCCCGACCATCGTCTTCACCGACCCCCGAGGCAACGAGCTGGCGCGGATGGAAGGCTTCTCCGGGCGCGAGGAGTTCCGGCGGGTCATGGAGCGGGTCCGCTGATGCGGCTCGAGCACCTGAGCGAGAGTGAAGAGGACTTCTGGCGCGGCGAGTTCGCCCAGGAGAACTGGATCTTCGGGGCGCTGACGCTGAGCGTCACCCTGCCGGAGTTCGCCGGCGGAACGCCGGCGCTCCGGGAGATGCACTTCGGCTACTACCTCCAGCCGCTGCACCTCAACGTCGACGACCGCGAGGACCTCCCGCGCAAGCTGCTCTACGTCCTGGCCCGCCGCAAGCCGCCGCTCGACTTTCTCGAGCTCGTCGGCGCCGGCGTGCGCGTCCCGCACTGCTTTCCCACGGGATTCACGCTGGGATCGGTGCTGCGGATCACGCTGCAGGAGCTGAAGAAATTGCCGCTGCGGGAGCCGGTCTAGAATGTCCGCTCCATGACCCCGGCCCGCCGCCTCGTCCATTACTTCGCGCGCTACAAAGCCCGGCTCACGCTGGGCGCGCTGTGCGTGGTGGCGTCGGCGGGGTTCTCGCTCCTCAAGCCGCTGATCATCGGCGGCGCGGTGGACGAGCTGGGCGGCGGGTTCACGCGCGCGGATCTGGTGCGCTACGGCGTCATGCTGATCGGCGCGGCGGCGCTCGAAGGCATCTTTCTCTACCTGCAGCGCTGGATCATCATCGGCGTGTCGCGGCACATGGAGTACGACATGCGCAACGACTTCTACCAGCACCTGCAGCGGCTGCCTCTGCGCTTCTATCAGGAGCAGCGCACGGGCGACCTGATGTCCCGGGCCACGAACGATCTCTCCTCGGTGCGCATGCTCATCGGTCCCGCGGTGATGTACACCCTATCGTCGCTGCTCGTGGTCAGCGGTTCGTTCGTGCTGATGCTGCGCATCGACCGGTGGATGGCGCTCATCGCCCTCCTGGCCGTGCCCGTCGTGGCCGGACTGGTCAAGATGTTCGGCGAGCGCATCCACGTCCGCTTCAAGTCGGTGCAGGACTACTTCGGCGAGATCTCCGCGCGCGTGCAGGAGAACCTGGCCGGCGTGCGCGTGGTGCGCGCGTTCACCCGCGAGGACGCCGAGCTGGAGACCTTCAAGCGGATGAACCACGAGTACGTGGAGCGCAACCGGAAGCTGATCCGCCTGACGGCGACGTTCTACCCGGCTCTGCACGGTCTGATCGGGATCATGTTCGTGATCGTCTTCTTCCTCGGCGGGCGAAAGATGCTCGCCGGGACGATGACCATCGGCGCGTTCGTGGCCTTCCAGTTCTACCTCGGCCGGATGATCTGGCCCCTCATCGCCCTGGGCTGGGTAATCAACCTCTTCCAGCGCGGCATGGCCTCGATGAAGCGTCTGCACGAGGTGTGGTCGGTCGAGCCGAACGTCGACGCCGGTTCCGCCGTCGACGTCACGCCGCGCGGCGATCTGGAGATCCGCGACCTCACCTTCGCCTACGACACCCGTCCTGCGCTCTCGCACATCAACCTCTCCGTCCGCCACGGCGAGACCATCGGCATCGTCGGCCGCACCGGCAGCGGCAAGTCCACGCTGCTGGCGCTGCTCACGCGCCAGTTCGAGCCGCCACCGGGGACGATCTTCCTCGACGGCCGGCCGATCGAGACCATGCCGCTCCGGCAGCTCCGCGACTGGATCGGCATGGTGCCGCAGGAGACGTTCCTCTTCTCCGAGTCGATCGCGGAGAACATCCGCTTCGGGCGTGCCGAGGCAGCGGACGAGGAGGTGGCGGAGGTGGCGCAGCAGGCCGGGCTCACCGAGGACGTGGTCGCGTTCCCGCAGGGTCTCGGCACGGTCATCGGCGAGCGCGGGATCACCCTCTCCGGCGGCCAGAAGCAGCGCACGGCCATCGCCCGCGCGCTCGTGCGCGACCCGCTCATCCTCATCCTCGACGACTCCCTGAGCGCGGTCGACACGCACACCGAGGAGCGGATTCTCAACGCCCTGCGGACCATCCGCAAGGGGAGGACCGTGCTCATCGTCTCCCACCGCGTCTCGTCCGTGAAAGACGCCGACCACATCGTCGTCCTGGACGACGGGCGGATCGTCGAGCGCGGCACGCACGAGATGCTGGTCGACAAGGGCGGCTACTACGCCGATCTCTATCGGCGGCAGACCATCGAAGCGGAGCTGGAGGAAATCGCCTAGTGTCCGAGCTCGCCGTCGAACGTCACGAAGACGAAGGCGCCAAGGCGTTCGACCCGCATCTCACGCGGCGGCTGTTCCGCTATCTGAGGCCGTACCGCTTCCGGGCCGGGCTGTCGGTGTTCCTGGTGATCCTCTCGTCCGTGCTGGAGATCGCCGGTCCGGCCATCACCGCCATCGCCATCGATCTCTACATCAAGCCGGTCGCGGGCTCGCAGCCCCTCGGGGTGAGCCGCCGCGCGGGAGAGTGGCTCGCGGCGCACGGCTTCACGTTCGACGCGATCACCGGCATCAACGTCGCGGCGGCGCTGTACCTGTTCGTGCTCGTCGGCGGGTTCGCGGTGCTCTACACGCAGATGGTGCTGATGAACCTGACCGGGCAGTACATCATGTACGACCTGCGCAAGCAGATCTTCGGTCACCTGCAGCGCCTGCACATCCAGTTCTTCGACCGCAATCCCGTCGGCCGGCTGATGACCCGCGTGACCACGGACGTCGACGCGCTCAACGAGCTCTTCACCGCCGGCTTCGTGGCCATCTTCGGCGACATCTTCGTGCTCCTGGGCATCGTCGGCGTGCTGTTCTGGATGAACTGGCGCCTGGCGCTGGTCCTGTTCTCCATCACCCCGTTCATCGTCCTGGTCTCGATCTGGTTCCGCCGCGGGGCGCGGGTCACCTACCGGCAGGTGCGCGCGCGCATCGCCGCCATCAACGCCTTCCTGCAGGAGCACATCTCCGGGATGTCCACGGTGCAGCTCTTCAACCGGGAGGAGAAGGAGGGGGCGAAGTTCGAGGAGCTCAATGCCCGCCACCGCAACGCGAACATCGACTCGGTCTTCTACTACGCGGTCTTCTACCCGGTGATCGAGCTGATCGAGACCGTCGGCGTGGCCCTCATCGTCTGGTACGGCGGCGGGAAGGTCATTCAGGGCACGCTCTCCGTCGGCGCGCTGGTGGCGTTCTTCCAGTACTCGCAGCGCTTCTACCAGCCGATCTCCGACCTCTCGGAAAAGTACAACATCCTCCAGGCGGCCATGGCCGCCAGCGAGCGGATCTTCAAGCTCCTCGACACGCCGGTGCAGATCGAGGACGCCGGCGGGCGGGAGATCGATCACGTCGAGTCGATCGAGTTCCGCGACGTCTGGTTCGCCTATAACGACCAGGAGTGGGTGCTCAAGAACGTCTCCTTCCGCGTCGAACGCGGCGAGCGCGTGGCCCTCGTCGGCCACACCGGCGCGGGGAAGACCACGGTCACCTCGCTCCTGCTGCGCTTCTACGAGCCGCAGCGCGGGCAGATCCTCATCAACGGCGTCGACTTCCGCGAGTACCGGATCGAGTCGCTGCGCCGCCTCTTCGCCATCGTCCAGCAGGACTTCTTCCTCTTCACCGGCAACATCGCCGACAACATCTCCCTCGGCGACCCGTCGATCGCCGAGGAGCAGATCCGCACCGCTGCCGTGCGCGTGCAGGCCGATCGGTTCATCTCCCGGCTGCCGGACGGCTACGCGTCGCAGGTGCGCGAGCGCGGGGCGGGGCTCTCGGTGGGGGAGAAGCAGCTCCTCTCGTTCGCCCGCGCCCTGGCCTTCAACCCGCCCGTGCTCATCCTCGACGAGGCCACGTCCTCGATCGACACCGAGACCGAGCTCCTGATCCAGGACGCCATTCGCACCCTCCTCGAGGGCCGCACCTCCATCGTCATCGCCCACCGCCTGTCCACGATCCGCTCCGCGGACACGATCCTCGTGTTCCACCACGGCGAGATCCGGGAGCGGGGGACGCACGAGGAGCTCATGCAGCTCGGCGGGCTCTACCGCAGGCTGTACGAGATTCAGTACCGGGAGGCGGTGGTGGCGTAATGACGGCGCGTGAGAAGTTGATCGCGAAGATTGGCGATGACCATGGAACCTGATCCGCGCTACGAGGTGATCATCTACTGGAGCGCCGTCGATGATACGTTCATCGCCGAGGTTCCCGAACTGCCGGGATGTGCCGCCGACGGTCCTACGCACGAGGCTGCGTTGGCGAACGTCAAGGTGATCATCCGCGAGTGGATCGAAACGGCGCATGAGCTCGGCCGTCCGATTCCGGAGCCGCGCGGGCGTCTCATGTACGCCTGATGCCCCGCCTACCCTGAAACGCCATCGCGGGTAGGGAAACGCCGCCCGCGTGTCCCACCTTAGACATATGGCCAACGAAACGAATCGTGTCCTGGTGAAGATGCGCCCGTCCAGCGCGCTGAAGGCGGCGGAGTCGCGGGCGAACCTGCGGCCGCTGTACGACAGCACGCAGGCGACGGCGGCGGTGACGTTCGGGGTGGAGGCGACGCCGCAGTGGTTCATCGCCGAGCTGCCCGACGGCGCGGCCTCGCCGTGGGACCTCGCCCACGCGCGGGTGGCCGACCAGCTCGGGGTGGCGGAGTCGGACGTGATCTTCGCCGAGCCGGACATCATCCACGACGTCTACGAGGACACGAACGAGGAGCGGACCGCGGAGGGGTTCGGGGCGACGAAGATCGAGTGCGTCCAGAACCCGCAGGACAACACGCGCGGCAAGCCCGTCGGTCCGAACGAGATCTGGCACCTCGGCAAGCAGTTCACGCAACTCGCCGAGGCTCGGGCCGCGGTTCCGTTCACCGCGCCGCGGACGCGCATCGCCCACATCGACACCGGCTACTACCCCTCCCACGTGACCCGCCCCGTGAACCTGATGGACAAGCTCCAGCGGAACTTCGTCCAAGGCGACGGCAACCCGAACAGCGCCGTCGATCCGAACAACGAGCGGCGGATCCTCGACAACTCCGGGCACGGCACGGGGACGCTGAGCATCCTCGCCGGCCGGGCCTTCGCGCCGTTCAACGTCCCCCTGGGAGGCGCACCCGAGGCGGACATCGTGCCGATCCGCGTGGCGGACAGCGTCGTGCTGCTGCGCACCAGCGCGCTGGCCCGTGCGCTCGACTACGCCGTCGCCACCCAGTGCGACGTCATCAGCATGAGCATGGGCGGCCTGCCGACGCGGGCCTGGGCGGAGGCCGTCGACCGGCTCTACGAGGCCGGCATCGTCTTCTGCGCCGCCGGCGGCAACCGCACCCGTCCGCTGCCGCCGAGCGTGCTGGTCTACCCGGCGCGCTATCCGCGCGTCATCGCCGTGGTCGGGGTCATGGCCAACGGGCAGCCGTACAAGAATCTCGACCGCGCGCTCGAAGGCTCCTTCGGCCCCGACGACGCGATGAAGGCGGCACTCGCGGCCTACACGCCGAACATCCCCTGGGCGCGCTTCGGCTGCGACACCATCGTCCGCCTCAACGGCGAGGGAACGTCCTCGGCCACGCCGCAGGTCGCCGCGGCCGCCGCGCTGTGGATCGAGAAGAACAAGAAGGTACTGCCGCGCAACTGGCGGCGCGTGGAGGCGGTGCGGAAGGCGCTGTTCGATTCCGCGCTGAAGGGCAACCGCGAGCACTTCGGCAATGGCGTGCTCCGCGCGCTGGCGGCGCTGAACGTCAAGCCGAACCTCGACCTGCCGAAGAGCGAGGAGTCGAGAAACTCCTTCGCCTTCCTCCGCCTGATCACCGGTTTGGGCATCACCGAGCCCACGCCGCGCGAGGAGATGTTCAACCTCGAGCTCGCCCAAAGGTGGCTCAAGAACGAACGCCTGCAGGAGCTCGTCGCCGATCCCGAGTTCCGCAGGCGGTTCGAGGACGACGATCAGCAGCGCCGGGTGATGGAGGTGATCCTCGAAGACCCCGAGGCGTCGCTGGCCCTCCGGAGGCACATCGCCGCGCGCTACCCGGTCGTGGCCGGAGGCCAGCCCGCGCCTCACAACGCGGCCACGCGCGACGTCGTGCCGGACCTGCTCGCCGCGTGCGACGCGCCGGAGCAGCCGCGCAACCCGTCCCACCGCCGGCTGCGCGTGTATGCCGCCGACCCGAGCCTCTCCACGCGCCTGTCCACGGCCTCGATCAACGAGGTGACGCTGGAGGTGCCGTGGGATCCGAAGTACGAGAACGGCGTGGGCGAGTACCTGGCCTTCGACGACGTCGACGCGGCGGGCCGGAAGTACCCCCCCGTGGACCTCAACGCGCCGAGCCTCCTGGCCCAGGACGGCTGGGCGCCCGCGGAAGGCAACTCCCAGTTCCACCAGCAGATGGTCTACGCCGTGGCCATGAAGACCATCGCCCACTTCGAGCAGGCCCTCGGCAGGCCGGTGCTCTGGCGCCCGTTCCCCAATCCCGAGAACGAGCACGACGACAGCAAGTACGTCGGCCAGCTCACCGTCCGTCCGCACGCGCTGCGGCAGTCGAATGCGTTCTACAGCCCGCCCGAGGTGGCCCTCAAGTTCGGCTACTTCGAGGCCACGGCCGATCATCCCGGCGAGCACATGCCGGGCAGCCGGGTCTACACCTGCCTCTCGCACGACATCATCGCCCACGAGACCACCCACGCCATCCTCGACGGCATGCATCGCCGCTTCAGCGAGGCCACCAACCCCGACGTGCTGGCCTTCCACGAGGCCTTCGCCGACATCGTCGCCCTGATGCAGCACTTCACCATCCCGGCGGTGCTGGAGAGCGAGATCGCCCGCACGCGCGGCGACCTGGAGGCCGAGTCGACCCTGGGCCAGCTGGCCGTGCAGTTCGGCCAGGCCATGGGCGGGCGCGGCGCGCTGCGCAGCGCCATCGGGCGGATCGACGAGAAGGGCGGCTGGGTGCGCAACCGTCCCGACCCTGCCGAGCTGCAGAAGAAGCTCCCCCCGCACACGCGCGGCGCGATTCTCGTGGCGGCGGTGTTCGACGCCTTCATCGCCATCTACCGGATGCGCACGGCCGACCTGCTGCGCATCTACACCGGCGGCACCGGCGTGCTGCCGACCGGCGCGATTCACCCCGACCTGGTGCGGCGGCTCGCCGGCGAGGCCAGCAAGGCGGCCACGCACGTCCTGGAGATGTGCATTCGCGCGCTCGACTACCTGCCGCCGATCGACGTGACCTTCTTCGAGTACCTGCGCGCGCTGATCACGGCCGACTACGACCTGGTGAGCGACGGCCACGAATACCGCGTTGCCTTCGTCGAGGCCTTCCGCCGCCGCGGGATCTACCCCCAGAACCTCGCCGCGGGCGACGCTCCGCGCACGCTTTCGGTGGACACGCTGCGATGGCAGGGCGGCTTCGACCGGTCGAAGTTCACCCCGGAGGAGCTGGCCACGATTCAGAAGCGCTACGAGCCGATCCTGGAGCTGCTGAAGGAGTATGCCAAGGACGTGCTCTACATCGCCGACCGGAAGGAGCTGTTCACGACCACGCGCGAGCGGCGGCGCGACCTCAACAAGCTGCTCAAAGAGGCCTTCAAGGATGTTCCGGGCTTCGCCAAGCAGCTCGGCCTCGAGTTCGGCGGCGACTTCGACCCGGACGAGGACAAGTTCGAGGTGCACTCCCTCCGCGCGTCGATGCGCGTGACGGCCGACGGGCGGCACATCCCGCAGGTAGTAGTGGTGTTGACGCAGTCCAAGCCGATCGGCACCGCGGCCGCGGGAGGAGCGAGCCTGCCGCGCTTCCGCGGCGGGGCGACGCTGCTCGTCGACCTGACCGCGCCCGGCGCCAGCGCGGTCAAGTACCGCATCATCAAGAACATCGAGAACTCCGCGCGGCTCCAGAGCACGACCGCGTTCGTGGAGTCGGCCATGGCCGACCCGCTGCGCGCGCTGCTCGTCGCCCCCGCCGGCCACGAGCATTTCCTGGCCCTGCACTCGATGGCCGAGGAGGGAGTGTAGGCACCGTATGTTTGAAACCTGTTATTTGACTTCTCCGTAAAACGGGCCTAAGGTTCGCAAATCGTCCAGAATCTGAAGGAATTGCGTGAAGGGAGGGGGAGGCGATGACCGTGAAGTTCTTCCCCGGAAGCAAGAAACACAAAACCAGCCTCGTAGCCGGATTCCTCAAGCAGTTCCGCGTCGACCACGAGATGGTCCGCCCCGAGGAGTACAAGCACATCCACCACCTGGGAACCGATCCGGCCCTGGAAGTCGACGGCCGGCTCTTCGTCGACCCGAACGTCGACGCCCTCAAGAAGATCCTCCACGTGGAGCCGGAGCAGCCGGCCGCCGACTAGGCGAACAGCGCCACCAGCTCCCGTTCCGCCGCCTCGCGGATCTTCCCCTCGAACGGCTTGGCCAGGAACGGGAGCTTCCCCTCCAGAATCACCGCGGCGTCGGTGACCTCCAGCGTCCCGTGCACGGACATCCCCCGGGCCTTCCCGTGGAACGACATCGTGTCCCCGCTCCACTCGTGCCGGACGTCGTCGGCCTTGTCCCCGAACTGCCTCAGGAGCTGACCGACCTTCTGCTCGACCCGTTTGCGGGCCATGTCCCGGGTGGTGTTGTGCGGTACGGCGATGCGCATCGGACCCTCCTCCGCGTGAAGGGTTTGCGCGCCGCGTGCCCGGTCCTCAGCCGCCGCCGGTGGTGGCGGAGACGCTGGTCGGCTGCGAGCGCCCGTCGTGATAGATCTCGATCCGGATCGCGGCGCGGGTACGGACGGCGATCTCGCCGGCCAGGATGCTGATCGTGCATCGCTCGCGCGGCTGCAGAACCCGGCGGCAGTTCCGGTCGTTCACCCGGTAGGCGTTGGCGGCCCCGCGGCCGGGCACGGTCTCGATCTCGTCGATGTGTACGGCGGCGTCGTTCGGATTCGTGAGCGTGACCGTCTGCCAGCCCGGTGCGCCGAAGTGAATGCTCATCGGATCGATGAGGAGGTGCCGCTCGGGAGGCGGCGGTGGAGCGACCGTGGCGATGCTCGGCTCGACCTTGGCAGGTGGAGGCTCCGGCGGAGCGACCTTCGGCTGCGGCTTCTCCGCGACCACGGCTTGCCGGGGGGCGGGCACGGGCACCTCGACGCGGATCACGACCGTCGGCGGTGCCGGCGGTCCGAAGACCGGCATGGGCACCGGCACCCGCTGCACGACTTTGACGATGCTCGGCTTCGGCGGCGGCGGTGGCGGCTCGCGCTTCGCCACCGCCAGGAGCGCGATCAGCACGACGGCACCGGCCACGATGCGCC
Source organism: Thermoanaerobaculia bacterium (assembly GCA_044866315.1). Classification (GTDB taxonomy): domain Bacteria; phylum Acidobacteriota; class Thermoanaerobaculia; order Gp7-AA8; family Gp7-AA8; genus QHVT01. The sequence goes on from JBIOTX010000210.1 coordinate 17,926, forward strand.
GCTTGCGCTTACGCGACTCCTCCTCCTCGTCGAGATACACCGCGATGGTGCGCATCGGTCAGCTCCCCGGGGAGGCCACGGTGCGGATCTTCGGATCGCCGTCGATCTCCCACTTCACCGCCTGCTGCGGCGCGGCCTTGACGTCCTTGAGCAGGTCGCGGATGCGGTCCGCCCCGGCGACCAGCACGAGCCACGTCAGCCAGAAGTCGAGGGTGGCCGGCGCAGCCTGGGCCTTGAACAGCCGGATCACCCGGATGTCGGCCAAGTACACCACCAGCGCGGCGATGCCGCCGCCGATGATCAGCATCAGCACCCTGCGGACCTCGGTTCGGCGCGCCTTGGCGTCTGCGCCGGCCTTCAGCAGCGGCGCCGTGTCCAGAACGTAATTCAGGCTGGCCACGATCCGCTCGATGGCGAACGAGGCCAGGAGAACGACGACCACCAGTTGTGCGGTTGCGTCCATGGGACCCTCCATTCCAGTAGTGACGGGAAGGGCCTGATCGTTTCAGGGCAGAATGGCTCTTGTCACCGTCGCGGCGACCCGAGTAGCCTCGGCGCATGGGCCGTCTCGAGCTGTGCTTGGTGGCGTGTCTCTGGGCGCTTTCGGCGACCGCCGCGGAGCGCACCGGTCCCTATGTCCTGGGGGCCAATTATCCGTGGGTCAAGTACGGCCTGGA
>JBIOTX010000211.1:0-3801 GCA_044866315.1 Thermoanaerobaculia bacterium
GGAAAGCGGTGGCTCCGCCACCGCACTCCTATAATCCTGCATATGCGACGCCTCGCCCTGCTCCTGGCCTTCCTCCCCACCCTCGCCATCGCCCAGACCAGCCAGCCACCGGAGCAGGCACCGCCGACGGTCAATCCCGCGCCGGCACCCGCGCCGGCGAAGGGGACGACATGCATCGGCGGGAAGCTGTGTCCGGAGCGGCGCCTGCGCGTGCCGCTGGAGGACCGGCCGGTGATCGAGGTGCGCTTCCGGGCCCACGACGCGATCGGGCAGGCGGCGGGCGGCGTGCTGCGGTTGAAGATCGACGGGAACGTGATCCGCAGCGGAATCGACATCCCGCGCGCTGGGCAGACGTTCACCATCGACGTGGACGAAATGCGCGGGCGCTATCTCGTCTTCGAGCCGGAAGAGGACGACGAGGTCGAGATCAGCGGCGTGGAGGTCATTTACGGCCGCGAGCGCGGGGGCAATCGCCCGCCACGCGATCCATATGACCCGCCGCGCGGCGGCGGGCGGGACGGGTGGCGGTCCTATCCGCGCGCGGCGGGCTGCATCGGCGGCACGCAGTGCCGGCAGAACGGCAACCGCATCACCATCGCTCTCGACAGCGGCCCGGTCCTCGGCGTCCGCTTCTACGCCCACGACAACGTCGGCGCGCGCGCGGACGGCAAGCTCACCGTGCGCATCGACTCGACCACGGTCGAGTCCTACATCGACGTGCAGCGCAACGGGAAGCGCCACGACCTCGAGGTCGACAACGTACGCGGCACGCGCCTGGTGATCGAGACCGCGTCGGACGACGAGGTCGAGATCCGCGACGTCGAAGTGCTCTACGGCCGCGGCGGCGGGTACGGTGGCGGCGGCGGGCGCTACCCGCGCGAGATCACCGACGAGGGCGGCTGCATCGGCGGCGACCAGTGCGGCGGCCGCCGCGCGCGCATCCGCATCCCCTTGCGCTTCCGGCCGGTGGAGTCGATCCGCTTCTACGCCCGCGATGACGTCGGCACCCGCGCCGGCGGCGAGCTGCGCATCCGCATCGACGACGAGATCGTGCGCGACTACCTCGACATCCCCCGCGAAGGCCGCACCTTCACCATCGACGCGAACGGCGTCGAGGGCGAGTACCTCATCATCGAGGTCACCGAGGATGACGAGGTGGTGGTGAAGGACATTCGGGTGCGGTTCGGGGAGCGGGACGAAGACGATTGACGACTACTGGCCGCGGATCCTCTTCGAGAACTCCGGATCGTCCGCATATTTTTCCGCCAGCGCGTTGACGCGGAAGCGTTTCCGCATCTCCGCGAGCGGGAGGTCCGTCTCGATCAGCCCGAGCTTGTACGCGAGGCGGTCGGAGTAGCCGGGAAAGATCACCGCCGGGTGGAAGGGGATGCGGTCCGGGGCGATGGTGTTCACGTGGCGCACGAGATTCGTCGTGCAGGTGTTGGTGAGGGTGTTGTAGAACTCGGGGCTCTGGCGCAGGGCGTTCGCGCGGCGGAGCATCTCCACGAACATCTCCCGCATCCGCTCGCGGGACGTACGCATCGGGTAGAGGTAGACCTCGTCCTTCCGGTAGTTCGTGCGCAGCTTGATGAGATCGCGCTCGTCGCCGACGACGTACATGATCTCGTACTGGCGCAGCAGGCCCTTGAGGGCGGAAAACTCCTCCCCCTTCTCCTTCCGGATCTCGACCGAGATGGCCACGAAGTCGCTCGGACCGAAGCCGAAACTGACGAACGTGTGCGCGACGTGCCCCTTCCCGAACGGCTCGACGATGAACCAGGCCGAGTCGAGCTGACGCAGGTCGAAGGTCTTGTCGTAGTACGCCGGCGTGTAGCGGTCGGCGGTTTCGTAGCGGAAGTTCCGGATGTTGCGGACGGTGACCAGCGGCCCGTTGAACTCCGCTGCCGGGAGAATGGCCTGATCGGCGGACCAGACCCGCTCGTTGGAGGGCTTGATGAGGAAAGCCAGGGCGAGGCGGGCGAGGGCGGCCACGCCGAGGGCCGCGAGGGCGATGCGGAGCCAGCGGCGTTTCATGGGGCGTATGGTACGTGGGGGGAGATGAAGGCAGAAGGATGAAGGCAGAAGGCAGAAGGCAGAAGGATGAAAGATGAAGGCGCCCGGTATAGGAATGAAGAGGTTCGAATGAAGAGGGAAGAATTGAGAAGCACGCCCCGTGAGGTCACGGAGGGCGGGCGGGCTTCTTCCCTCTTCATTCTTCATTCGAACCTCTTCATTCGAACCCCTCTGCCTTCTGCCTTCTGCCTTCTGCCTTTTGCCTTTTGCCTTCATTGATCCCCTTTGAAACCGCCGCCCCGCGCCGGCATCCAATCCCATCATGAAAACCCTCGTGAAGAAGCATCCTCTGGCCATCCGCTGGTTCCACTGGATCAACTTCCCGCTCCTGGCGCTGATGATCTGGAGCGGCGTCCTCATTTACTGGGCGTACCCGGCTTACCTGACCGTGGACCAGAAGATCTGGCGCGCGCTGCACGTCAACAACCGGCTGGCCGAGGGGATGGCGTTGCACTTTTTGTTCATGTGGCTTTTCGCCGTCAATGGGGTGCTCTACGTCCTCTACACGGTCTTCAGCGGCGAGTGGCGCGAGCTCGTTCCCGGGCGGCACACGCTGCGCGAGGCCTGGCAGGTGCTCCTGCACGACCTGCGCGTCCGCAAGGAGCCGCTGCCGAAGCGGAAGTTCAACGGCGCGCAGCAGCTCGCCTACACCGGGGTGATCCTGATGGGCCTCGGCTCGCTGCTGTCCGGCCTGGCCATCTACAAGCCCGTGCAGTTCGCCTGGCTGACCTGGCTCTTCGGCGGCTACCAGGGCGCGCGCTTCATCCACTTCGCGCTCACGGTCGGCTACGTGCTGTTCTTCGTCGTGCACATTGCCCAGGTGATCCGCGCGGGCTGGAACAACTTCCGGGCAATGGTGATCGGGGTGGAGGTGGCGGATGAGCGATGACATTCAACGCGAACTGAGCCGCCTCACCCGCCGCGGCTTCCTGACCGCCGCCGTGGCGGCAGGCGCGGGCTACGCCGGCTGGAAGTGGCTCCGCACGCGCCCGCGCCTCGAGGGCGTGGAGTGGCCGATGCGGCGGATGCTGGAGGCGAACGAGGCCCTGGCCCAGGCCTACTTCAGCCCCGACCGGCTCTCCCCGCAGTTTCGCCGCTCGGACATCACCCGCGCCCGCATCAACGGCCGCATCGGCCTCAAGTCCGAGATCGACCTCGACGCCTGGCGGCTGAAGATCGAGGGCGCGGCGTCACCGCTCGAGCTGACCCTCGACGACATCAAGGCCCTGCCGCGGCAGGAGATGATCACCGAGCTGCGCTGCATCGAAGGGTGGTCGATCATCGTGCAGTGGGGCGGCGCGCGTCTCGCGGACCTGATGGCGAAGTACCCGCCCGCGCAGATACCGCGGTTCGTGTCGCTGGAGACGCCCGACCGCGGCTACTACGTCGGCCTAGACATCGAGAGCGCGCTGCATCCGCAGACGCTCCTCGCCTACGAGATGAACGGCAACCCGCTCCAGCTCCTCCACGGCGCGCCGCTGCGCCTGGCCATCCCGCTCAAGTACGGGATCAAGAACATCAAGCGCATCGGCACGATCCGCTACACCGACGTGCGGCCGGCGGATTTCTGGGGCGAGCGCGGCTACGACTGGTACGCCGGGCACTAGGGAGACTCTGAACAAGTCGCGACCCGCGATGCTGTGGAAAAAGTAGTTCTCGTCGATACTGGTTTGAGCAAGGGTTGAGGGAGACGAGAGTGGCGAAACAGCAGACATTCGCGGGGCTGGC
>JBIOTX010000212.1:0-7338 GCA_044866315.1 Thermoanaerobaculia bacterium
GCGGGACGGCGGGCTGAGAGCCCGCCGCTCCACGTCAGGTTACGAGAGAGAAAATCACCGCGATCAGGAGCAGCGCCACCACGGCCAGCGAGACGTAGAGGGCGTGGATGGTCGGCCTGTGCATGTCGACGGTCTCGCGACGCTCGCCGAGGAGGTATTGCAGGTACTCCACGCGGGGCTTGATCACGCCGACCTTGTCCTCGACGTTGGGGTAGAGCACCTCGTTGATGCCGGGGACGATGATCACGGGGATGAACGTCGCCCCGCCGCTGCGGGTGATGTACTGGTCGAGGAGCTCGTTGTGGGGCTGGTCGGAGGTGCAGACCAGGCAGTGGTAGACGGTGGTCGACTGCAGGACCGAGAGGGCCTTCTGGACGACCTTCTTGGCGCTGTAGGTCTGGACCACGGACTCCGAGGTCTGGCGGAGGATGCGCTCGTTCAGGTCGGGGATGCGGGTGAAGATGAAGACCGTCTCGCCGCGGGTCAGGGGCAACTTCTCTTCGCGGCGGTAGATGACCTCGCCGTACTCGTCCCACCACTCCGGGCCCTGCTCGGTGGTGAATCCCTCGTCCCCCAGCTTGTCCATCAGACGGAGGACGGGGTCGCTCCCCTCGGGAGACTCAATCGGCTTTTCGGCTTTCAGCTCTTGCATATTTGTTGACGAGGCGAATCAGATCCTCGAATTCAAAAGGTTTGCCCATGTAGTCGTCGGCGCCGCAGACGCGGGCCTTTTCGGCGATGTCGCCGTCTCCGGAGAGGATCACGTAGGGGATACTCTGCGTCTCCGGCTCCTGTTTGAGCGCGCTGCAGAGGGCCTTGCCGTCCATGACCCCCTTGATGGTGAGGTCGGCGAAGATCATCACCGGCCTGGCCTCGCGGGCCTTGGTCAGCGCGGACTGGGCGTCGGCGACGGTCTGGCTCTCGTAGCCGTTGCGCTGCAGCACCAGCGAGATGAGGCGTGCGACCTGGGGATCGTCTTCCACGACGAGGATCACGGCGTCGCTCCTAGAAGTCGAATCGGATGCGCATGTCCTTGCGCGCGTGTCCGAGCGTGGCGCCGGCCAGCGCGCCCAGGGCGTTCGAGAGCGTGTCCGGCAGGGCGGTGACGCGCGTCGGCAGGGTGCGCTGCCAGACGTACATCAGCACCGCGAAGAGCATGGCCGCGAGAAACGTGAAGGCGTACGTGCGCGCCCGCTTGCGCGACGGCGCGTCGAGAGCCACGAAGGCGAAGAAGCCCCAGGGCACGAAGAGGAGCATGTTGGCGATGACCGGCATCAGATACGCCAGCAGCGCGTCGCGCGAGGGCGGCGTCGATCCCGATCCGAGGCTGCGCGCCAGGAGCTCGCGCAGCGGATGCGTGTCCGCGGCATAGGCCTTCCCCGAGAGGAAGTACAGGAGACTGACGATCGCGCCGGTGGTCAACACCAGCAGCGCAATCGTGACGGGCTTGCGCACCACCACGACGTGCACATGCCGTTTCCCCATGGCCGCGCATTATCCAACGAGACACGAAGGCGACCGATTGCCAGTTTCATGCAAGCTTCGGGGCCGTTAAAATGCAATAACTTGCCAGCGTCCCCGTCTTTCCCGCACATCGCTCCCTACCGCGACATCGCCGCCGCCGTGGCGAAGAGGCTCCTCGAAGGCCGTAACGGCGACCCCCTCGCGCCCTGGCCCGAGGAAGTGATCGTCCCGACGCGCGGCATGGCCGACGCCATCACCGCCGAGCTGCTGAAGGTGATGCCGAGCGGCGTGGCCGGGCTGCGGCTGCAGTTCCTCCACGAGCTGGCGGCGCGCCTGGTGAACGCCGCGGGCGAGTTCCCGCGCGTGGCCACGGAAGCGGAGCGGCGGCTGGCGATGCGCACGGCCGTGCGGGCCATTCCGGAGCTGGAAGGGCGGGGGGTGGCCTCGATGCTCGAGCGCTCCTACCGCGACGTGCGCGACAGCGGTCTCACCCTTGCCGAATTCGCGCGCAACCCGCGCGGCCGGACGCGCCTCATCGTGCGGGCCTGGACCGAGTACGAGCAGCTGATCGCGCAGCTGAACGCGATCGATCCGGCGGACCTGCTGGCCCTGGCGGGGAAACACACCGCACCACCACAAATCGTCGCCGGGTTCTACGACATGACCTGGGCCCAGAAGCGCTTCGTGGATGCGCTCCGTGTAGTGCAGGCCTCCGGCCTGCCCCCGTCCCCCGGGGGCAGGCCGGAGGCCCGCACCACACGCTTCGACACGCGCCTCGAGGAGCTGCGCTCCGTCTGCGCCTCGGTCGCCGAGTTGCTGGCGCGCGGCGTCACCGACGTCGGCATCGTCGCGCGCTCGCTCGAGCCGTACGACATCCGCCTGATCAACCGCTTCGCGAGCGAGTTCGGGTTCACCACCACCCTCGCCGACGAGACCCCGCTGGCCGCACATCGCACCGGCCGCGGCGCGATCACCCTGCTCCGCCTGCGCGAGCGCGGCTTCCCCCGCGCGGACGTGCTGGAGCTCGTCCGCGACGGGCTGTACACGCGGACGCGCATCGGCGTCGACCGCGCCGACGCCGAGACCCGCCGGGCTCGCATCGCCGGCGGCACGAGCGCCGAGCTGCGCGTCATGCGCAGCCGCTCGCCGGTGATCGACGACTACATCGCCCTCGTCGCCGAGCTCGAGGAGCTGACCGCCTCCCCGACCGCGGACCTCGACAGCCTCTTTCGCGTCGAGACCGAAGCCGATCTCGCCGCGGCCGAGAAGCTCGACGACATCGCCGCGCTCTTCCGCCGCGCGGCGGTCTGGAACCGCGGCCTCGACGCCGCCGCGATCATCGACGCCATCGAGCACGAGTCGATCACTCGCTCATCCACGGGCGTGTGGGTGGGCGACGTCATGCGCTTCCGGGGCCGCACGTTCTCCCACCTCTTCGTCGTGCGCATGCAGGACGACGTCTTCCCCCAGCGCCGCACCGAGGACCCGCTCGTCCCCGACGCCGACCGCCGCCTCCTCGGCGTGCGCGAGATCGGCGACGGGCGGGAGGAGGAGGCGCTGCTGTTCCAGCTGCTCCTCGACAACACCACCGAGGAGGTGCGGTTCAGCTATGCCAGCGGGGATGGGTTCGGGAAGGTGCTCCGGCCGTCGCGGTATCTGCGCGGTTTGGAGTGCGGCAGCAAAGCTGCCGCTTTGAAAGCGGCGGCATCGCCGCCGCACTCCAAACGGCAACTGCAACTGCTCGTGCGATCCGGCACGTCCTCCATCTTCGACGGCTACGTCCCCTCCATCGGCGAGCAGGTCCGCGCGAAGCTGGAGTCGGTCTCCCCCACCCAGCTCGAGGACTTTGGGGAGTGCCCGCAGAAGTTCCTCCTCAAGCACATCCTCGGCGTGGAAGACCTCGACCACCCCGAGCGCGAGCTGCAGATCAACCATCGCGACAAGGGCACGCTCGATCACCGCGTGCTGGAGCGTTTCTACCGCGGGGCGTGGTCGCTCCCGCGGCTCGAAGCGCTGGTGGATGAAGTGTTCGACGAGCACGAGGCCGAGGTACCGCCGTTCAACAAAACGGTGCGGGCCATCGAGCGGCGGGCGACCAAGCGCATCCTCCGCGAGTTCGTGACCACGGACCTCGCCGAGCTCAAGGCCAACGGTCTCGTCCCGCAATACTTCGAGTACCGCTTCGGCCGGCCGTCGAAGCGCCGTCCGGGCGAGCCGGACGCGCCGCCGTTCGAGCTCGAGATCGGCGACGTCGTGCTGCGCGTGGAGGGAACCATCGACCGCATCGACGTCGGCGACGCCCGCTTCCGCATCGTCGACTACAAGTCCGGCAAGGCCCTGCGCCACGTCGGGCTGGACCAGAAGATCGACCGCGGCGTGCGGCTCCAGCTCGCGCTGTACGCCATGGCCGTGGCCCGGTTCTTCAACGTCGACGCGGTGGAGGTCGACGGCACGATCAAGCCGCTGGTGACCGGCGACGGCAGCAAGTTCGCGTTCGCCCTGGAGGAGAAGCGGGAGGGGCTGCTGTCGACGCTCGCGCTGTTCACCAGGGCCATCCTCGACTGCTCGTTCCCCGCCTTCGTCAGCCGCGACGGCGACTTCGACTCCTGCAAGTACTGCCCGGTCAACCACTCCTGCCGCACCCGCCACGACTTCGACGAGCGCCGCGCCGTGCAGCAGCACCGCGACCCGCGCACGATGTTCCTGGGAGGCCCGCGGTGATCCAGCAGGCGTTCGACTTCACCCGCCCCGCCCCGCCCACCCGGCAGAACCTGGTCATCGAGGCGGGCGCGGGAACGGGGAAGACCACGGCCATCGTGGCCGAGGTGCTGCGGCTGATGATCGAGCGCGAGGACCTGGCCGCGGAGCGGGTGGTGCTGATGACGTTCACGGAGAAGGCCGCGGGCGAGATCGCGGACCGCATCCGCGCCGCGCTGGAGGAGCTCGTCGCGAGCGGCGCGAGCGCGTGGCCGATCGGATCGCCCAGTCCGCTGCTCACCCTCGACCCCGCCCGCGCCAAACGCGCCTTCGAGCGGCACCTCGAGGACATCGACGCCATCCGCTCGCAGACCATCCACTCCTTCTGTCAGAGCCTGCTGCGCATTTTCCCCATCGAGGCGGGCCTGGATCCGCAGTTCAAGATCATCGAGGGCTTCGAGCGCTCGCTGCTCTACTCGCAGATCTACGACGCCTGGCTGGACGAGGAGACGCGCGTGAATCCCGAGGAGGAGCGCGTCGCGGAGTGGGAGCTGCTCTTCGCCCACGCCGGCTACCTGTTCCAGATCCGCGATCTCATCCTCAATCTGCTGAACCGGCGCGATCTGATCGAGGAGGAAGGCGGCGACTGGGGCGACTTCGAGCGGGACGTGGAGGGCAAGCTCACCGACGCGCTGCTCTGGATCCGCCGCGACCGCGCGACGTGCAAGGACCCCGCGGCCGCGCGCGTCGCCCAGTACGTGCGCGAGACGCCGTTCGAGGGCGGGCAGATGGATGCCTGGATCGCGTACTTTCAGCCGATCGCCGCCAGCATCCGCGACGTCAAACTGCCGGGGTGCGGTCCGCTGAAGGAGCCGATGGTCGTGCTCCGCTCGGGGGCCCCTGGCGACTCGATCTACGACCGCCTGATCGGTCACCGCGCGGCCATGGCCCTCCTCGCCCTCACCCGCCGCTTCCTGGCCTTCCTCGGCGCGGAGAAGCGCAAGCTGGGCGTGGTCGACTTCGACGACCTGCTCCTGCGCACGCTGGCGGTGCTCGATCATCCGGACGTCCTCGAGCGCGCCCGCGCGCAGTTCGACTTCATCTTCGTCGACGAGTTCCAGGACACCGACCGCACCCAGGCGCGCATCATCGACCGCCTCGCTCGCGACGCCTCCGGCCGGTTCGTGCCCGGGAAGACCATCGTCGTCGGCGATCCGAAGCAGTCCATCTACGGCTTCCGCCGCGCCGACCCGGAGACGTACCACCTGACCACCGAGGCGCTGCGCGCGCAGGGAGCGGAGCTGCGGCTGCTGCGGGACCAGTTCCGCAGCGATCCGGCGCTCGTCGACGCCGTGAACGCGATGTTCGCCCGGCTCTTCCCCGAGCAGGCGCACGACCCGAACGTCTTCCGCCCCGCCTATCACGATCTGCGCGCCGCGCGGACGCAGCCGCGCCGCGAGCTCGACGCGCGGGTGACCCTGCTCCTGGCCGACCACGAGGAGAAGGCGGACCGCTGGACCGCGGAGGCGGAGTCGATCGCGGAGTGGATCCTGGCCAACAGCGACGGCGACCTGCGCCGCTTCGCCATCCTCTTCCGCCGCTCCACGAAGCTCGACGACTACCTCGACGTCTTCGACCGCTGCGACATCCCCTACGTCCTGCCGCCGACGCGCATGTTCCTCGACCGCCGCGCGCCGGTGGACCTCCTGGCCGTCCTGCGCGCCATCGCCTACCCCTTCGACCGCGGCGCTCCGATCTCCGCCGCCCGCACCCCCTACTTCGCCCTCACCGACGAGGAAATCGCCAACGGCATTTTGGAGTGCGGCGGCGATGCCGCCGCTTTCCAATCCTTCTCTGCGTCCATCGAACGATTCCGCGAAGCCTCCCGCCACCTCACCGTCTCCGCCCTCATCGACCTCGTTGCAACCACCTGCGCCATCGAGCGCGTCTACGAGGCCGCCGCGGACGGCATCCGCCACCTCCGCCACCTCGAGCACGTGCGGGCCATCGCCTTCGAGTACGACCAGCGCATCGGCGGATCGGTGCGCCAGTTCATCGACGAGATCGCCCGCCGCCGCAGCGAGCCGGACGAGATGGAGCCGACCATCGACGAGTCGCAGAACGCCGTGCGCATCCTCACCGTGCACGCGGCCAAGGGCCTGGAGTTCGAGACGGTGATCCTCCCCGATCTCGTCTTCGCCACCGGCGCGTCCGAGAGCGGGCTGGCGCTCTTCACCGTCCGCGAGCCGGCGCCGTACCTCGTGCTCTCCGGCCGGGCGGAGACGATCTCCGCGAACTTCATCCACACCGCGGGCGGCGAGCCGCTGGAGAAAATCGCCTCCCAGCGCGAGGAGGCGGAGGCGCGCCGCCTGTTCTACGTCGCCGTGACCCGGGCCATGACCGACGTGGTCTTCGTCTGCGCCCTCGGCGAGGGGACGGCGACCATGGGCTTCTTCAAGTGCCTGTGTGAGGCCCTCGGCGTGGAGCGGAAGGCGCTGCCGCAGATGTGGGGCGATCAGGCTCGGGAAGTCAAAGACACGGTGATTGGACCAGTGGCGTTCGAGAGGGTGGACAGGCGGGATCGCCTGTCCTCCACTCGCAGGCGGCTGCACGACGCGGCACTCGAGCGCGAGCTCGCGACCTCGGAGATCGTGCCGGTCGAGATCCCGGTGCCCGAGCCGGTCGCGGAAGCACTGACAAGCGGCGAGATCGCGGCGCGGCGCGCTGGATCGCGCAACAAAGCCACGGGCATCCTCCTCCACCGCGTGCTGGAGCTGTGGGACGGACGCGCGGACGTCGAGCCGCTGCTGACCCGGCTGGCCGTCGAGGCCGCGGCCGACGCCGATGCCGTGCTCCGCGTCAGGAGGCGCCTGGCCACGGTCGCGCGTTCGGAAGCCATGCTGCTTATCGCCCGCGCGGAGACGGTGGGCCGCGAAGTGCCGATCCGCTTCCGGGAGAACGGCGCGCTCGTCGAGCGGCGCATCGACCGCCTCCTCCGCGAGAACGGCGCCGAGGTAGTGATCGACTACAAGTCGGGCAAGGCGGAGGAGCTGCGGGCGGCGAAAGATCGCGAGCAGGTGGCGCGGTACTGCCGGGCCGTCAGCGACATGACCGGTAGGCCGTGCAAAGGTCTCCTCTGGTACATCGATGTAGAGAATGATCTACTCGTTGAGGTGG
>JBIOTX010000213.1:0-8277 GCA_044866315.1 Thermoanaerobaculia bacterium
CTAGTGGCCATCTGGGTGAACCGCGACACGCGCCTGGTGGTGCAGGGCATTACCGGCAAGGAAGGGACGTTCCACGCTCTCGGCTGCCGCGACTACGGCACGAAGGTGGTGGCCGGCGTCACCCCGGGCAAGGGAGGCGAGACGGTCGAGGGGATCCCGGTCTTCGACTCCGTCGAGGAGGCGCGGGGGGCCACGGGCGCCAACGCCGCGATGATCTTCGTGCCGCCGCCCTTCGCCGCCGACGCCATCATGGAGGCCGCCGCCGCCGAGATCGAGCTGGTGGTCTGCATCACCGAGGGCATCCCGGTGAACGACATGATCCGGGCGCACGACTTTCTGAGGAAGACCAACGCCCGGCGGATCGCCGAGGGCGGCGCGCCGTCGCGGCTGATCGGCCCGAACTGCCCAGGCATCATCACCCCGGACCAGGCCAAGATCGGGATCATGCCCGGGCACATCCACAAGGCCGGGCCGATCGGCATCGTCTCCCGCTCGGGGACGCTGACCTATGAGGCCGTCGGCCAGACCCGGCACATCGGCCAGTCGACGGCGGTGGGCATCGGCGGCGATCCGCTGCCGGGCACGAACTTCATCGACTGCCTGGCCGCGTTCCAGGCCGATCCGGCCACCGAGGCGATCATCATGATCGGCGAGATCGGCGGCTCGGCGGAGGAAGAGGCCGCGGCGTTCGTCAAGACCAATGTGACCAAGCCCGTGGTCGCCTTCATCGCCGGCCAGACCGCTCCTCCGGGACGGCGCATGGGCCACGCCGGCGCGATCATCAGCGGCGGCAAGGGCACGGCCGCGGAGAAGATGGCCGCGCTCCAGGCCGCGGGCATCCACGTGGTGAAAGCGCCCAGCGACATGGGAGCGAAGCTCCAAGAGGTCTGGCGGGCGCGTTAGGGCAGGAGGGTCACCCGGCCCGTCGAGAGCTCGTAGTACGCGGCGACGACTTCCACTCCCCTCTGCCTGATGAGAGGGTTGTCCCGGAGTATCGCGGCGACGCGACGCGCGTTCAGCTCCGTAGCCCGGCGCACCATGGCCGCATTCCCCGCGTCCCAGGGGGGCGGGATGACGTCGCGGAACGACTTCCGGATCTCCTCGACCAGCGCCTTGAGGGCGTCGGTGAGCCGGTGGTCATCTGCCAGAGTGAGCGCGCTGTGGATCGCGCCGCAGCTCTCGTGTCCCATGACCACGATCAGCCGGGTCCACTGGCTGAACGCCGCGTATTCGAGCGATGCCAGGGGGAACTGGTCGACGACGTTGCCGGCCGTGCGCACGATGAAGACCTGGCCGATGGCCTGGTTGAAGATCACCTCCGGCGCAACGCGGCTGTCCGAGCACGAGACCACCGAGACCGGCGGCCGTTGTCCCTCGGATACGGGCCGCCTGTCGACCAACCCCGCGCTCAGGAGCTTGCGGACGAAGGCGTCATTGCCCTGCTCCAACGGGGTCCAGGCCGGGTTGTGCTGACAGGCGACGGAGGACGCGGAGAGAACGAGGAGCACGACGCCACCGAGGCGGGACCAGGCGCGCATATGACCCTCCTGCTGAAGACCGGGGACGGAGCAGGAATCGTATCACTGAAGCGCCTTCACCTCGCCATTGAAGCTGTAGTACGCCGGCACGAGCTTCACCTTCTCGGTGAGCACGGCGTCGCGAATGACTTTGCTGGCGGCGAGCAGGTGCGCCGCGCTGGCCCGGGCGTTGTCCTCGGCGGCGCGATTCACGTTCTTCGGATCGCGCGAGTCGTAGGGAGCGCGGACGAACGACGAGCGGAGGCGCTTGGCCAGGGCCTGCAGCGATGGCGTATCGGGATCGCCGCCGCCGAGGGCGGCCTGCACCGCGTCGCAGTTCTCGTGGGCCAGGACGACGATGAGGCGCGTCCAGCCTCGCTGGATAGCCAGCTCGATGGAGCCGACGCCGAAGTCGTCGGCGACGTTGCCGGCGGCGCGGACGACGATCAGCGAGCCGAGGGACTGGTTGAAGATCAGCTCCGGCGGCACGCGGCTGTCCGAGCAGGCCAGAACGGTGATGGGCGCGATCTGGGCGTTCTTGAACTGTTCGCGCTCCTCTTTCAGCCCCTCGTAGGTGAGCTTCCCTGCGACGAACTGCTTGTTGCCGGTCAGCAGCGCGCTCCAGAGCTGATCGGGCGTGATCTGCGCCGCGGCGGGCGGCTGTTGCTGTGCCGGCTGCTGCTGCGCGGCGGCGGGCAGCAGGACGATCACGGCGAGGACGGCGATGGCAAAACGGCGCATTCCAGTCTCCTGACGTACGATTCGGACGTGAAGCGCATTTTCCTCTTTTCGCTGCTCGTGGCGACAGCGACAAATCTCGCCGCGGCGACGCTGTGGCTGAAAGGAAACACGCACACCCACACCAGCGAGAGCGACGGCGACTCCACGCCACAGGAGGTCATCGCCTGGTACGCGGCGCACGGCTACGACTTCCTGGTCATCACCGACCACGACAAGATCACGCGCGCCGCCAGCGATCAACTGGTGCTCATCCCCGGCGAGGAGGTGACCGACCGCCTTCCGAAACGGCCGCTGCACGTGAACGCGATCGGCCTCACGAAGGCGGTCCAGCCCCAGCGCGGAGCGACGGCCGTCGAGGTGCTGCAGCGGAACATCGACGCGGTCCGCGCGGCCGGCGGGCTCGCCCAGATCAATCACCCGAACTTCGGCTGGGCCTTCGGCATCGAGGAGCTGCGGCAGCTCGAGGGCGCGACGCTGCTCGAGATCGCCAGCGGGCATCCGTACGTGAACATGGAGGGCCCGCCGTCGGTCGAGGAGATGTGGGACGCCCTGCTGACCGCGGGCCGGAAGATCTACGGCATCGCCGTGGATGATTCCCACCATCTGAAGCGCCCGTGGGATACGGACATGGCCCCGCCGGGCAAGGCCTGGGTGGTGGTGCGGGCGGAGAAGCGCGAGGCCAAGGCGATCCTGGCCGCGCTGGCCCACGGCGACTTCTACGCGTCAACGGGCGTGGAGCTCGAGGACTACACGGCCGGCGAGAAGGAGATGACGGTGAAGGTGCGCGAGAAGAACCTCGCCCGCTACCGGATCCTCTTCATCGGCAGCGGCGGGCGCGTGCTGCAGCAGACGTCCGGCCCGACGGCCACGTTCGCGCTGCCTCAGAACGAGACGTACGTGCGGGCGAAGGTGATCGACTCGAACGGAAAGGCGGCCTGGCTGCAGCCGCGGTTCGCGAAATGAAGCCGCTACCCGTCCGCCTGGCCACCGATCTGGAGACGCTGGTGCTCATCGGCGGCGGCGAATTCTCGTTCGGCGAGACGCGCGAGATCGACGAGTTGCTTCTCGCGAAAATGCCGAAGGACCGGCGCACGATCGCCTTCCTTCCCACCGCCTCCGGTTCCGCGGAGTACGCCGTGCACCTCGGCAAATACTTCTCCGAGTTCGATCCGTCCGTGACGGTGGTGAATGTTCCCATCTATCGCGGCCGGGACAGCCGTCGCGGCAAGAACCTGAACGCCATCCTCTCCGCGGGGATGGTCTATCTCGGCGGCGGGGTGACGAACAATCTCCTCTCCACGCTGCGCGAGTCGCCGGCGGACATCGCCATGCGCGACGCCGCCGCGAACGGCGCGGTGATCGCGGCGATCGGCGCTGCGGCGTCGTCGTTCGGCGCCTGGGCCCGCGATGTGCGCGGCGGCTCCGCCCTTCCCGGCCTCGGCTGGCTCGCACGCACAGTCGTGGAAACGGCATTCGATCCGGCGAATGACACCGGCCTGCGGCGACTGATGTCTCTCCCCGAGATAGAACTGGGCCTCGGCATCCCGGCGAAAACGGCACTGGTGATTGGGCCGGAAGGAGATGCGACGATTGTCGGGGAAGGGCAGATCGCCGCATTCCGCAAGGGGTAGACCCACTGGCGTAGCCGTTGCAGCGCGGCTCGCTTTGGAGGTGCGGCATCGCGACCCTGGAACACCCCGCGGCTGAGAAGCCCGTTTCCCACGAAGAGCTGGTCCGATTCTTCAGCGTTCTCTCGCATGACCTGAAGTCGCCGATCTTCGCCGTGGACGGCTTTTCCGATCTCCTGCTCAGCGACTACCACGACAAGCTGGACGAGGAAGGGCAGGACTTTCTGCGGCGCATCCGCTCGAGCGCGCAGTACATGAAGAAGGTGCTCGACGAGATGTCGCACATGATCAAGCTCCTGGCCCGTCCCAACGCGCGCAAGCCGACGCCGCTGCGCGAGATCGTCGAGGAGGTCATCCTCAAGTACAACTTCCAGATCGAGGAAGGCGGCGTGAAGGTGGACCTGCCCAGCGACCTGCCCACGGTGAACGTCGATCCGGAGAAGATGCGCGAGGCCATCGGCGCGATGATCTCGAACGCGCTGTTCTTCACCGATCGCGAGAAGGGCGACCGGAAGATCGCCATCGAGTGCACCACGGACGCGGAGAACGTCCGCCTCTGCATCCGCGACAACGGCATCGGCATCGACCCGAAGTACGCCCACCAGGTCTTCGACCTGGGAGGGGTGAGCAAGCTCGATAAGTCGCGTGGCGGCGGTCCGGGCTACGGGCTCTATCTCGCCAAGCGGATCATCGAGAGCCACGGCGGCACGACGTCGGTGGAGACCATCCCCGATCAGGGCAGCACGTTCTGCTTCTCGATCCCGGCGTAGCTGGCAGCGGCGAAGTCGAAGTGCTCCGGCAGCGGATCCTCGCCCGGGAGAGCGATGACGCGGATATCGACGTAGCGGTCGGGCGCGCGGTCGACGCCGAGGTAGCGGGCGGCGGCCTGGGAGAGATCGATGGCGAACTTCTTCACGTACGGGCCGCGGTCGTTGACGCGCAGGCGGAGCTTCTTCCCCGTCGCCCGGGCCTTGATCTCGACCCAGCAGCCCATCGGCAGGGTGAGGTGCGCGGCGGAGTACTTGCGGTTGCGGTAGATCTCGCCGTTGGCGGTTTTCCGGCCGTCGAAGAAGCCGGAGTAGTAACTGGCCAGCCCGGCCAGCCGATGCCTGGCGGAGAGCTCGGCGTACTTGAGGATCCGCGCGACGAGCGGGTAGCCCGGCGCGCCGTACTCGTAGCAACTCGTGAGCGGCCCGGCCGGCTTCAGATCGTCGACCGGCAGCGACTCCCTGGCCGCCGCGACCGGCGCCGCCAGAACGAGTGCGATCAGGGCTCGACGAAGCACGGGCATCGAATTCTAGATAATTTCAACAAGCGAGCCAAACCGTAAGCTTTGACCTGGTAGTAAGTTCATGCAGCTCAGCAGTTTTGCCGTGGTCTCTCGATTGCAAATAAACCTTCTGTAAACGGAGGAACGGCGATGGGCGAGCTGAAAACGAAACGGCCGTATCAGGAGCGGTTTCTCGACAACTTCGAGCGGTCGGATCTCCGGCGGGAAGTGGAAGCGGTCAAGCCGCGCCGCCAGCGGTTCCAGGGACTGAAGAAAAAGTACACCACCTGGGCTCTCGGTGCCACGCTCGCCCTCGGCGGGATGGGAGTGCCGCTGAAGATGATCCAGCAGTCGCCGTCGGGAACGGGTGGATTGCCCGAGCCCGCCGTCGCAACGACTGTCCCGATCGACCACAGCCTGGCCGGCGACCTCGAGGCCGCGGAGTCGATCGCGAAACAGGTGGCCAGCGGCGTGGAGGCCGGCGTGGAGGCGGTGACGCAGTCGCCCCTCAAGACCGTGGCCGAGGCGCCGAAGAAGCTGGGCCTCGTCACGGAGAAGGTGCGCGAGGACTTTTTCCACAAGGAAGTGCCGTTCGGCTCGATCATCTATCGCGAGGCGAAGAAGAACAACATCCGGCCGGAGCTGGTGGCGGCGGTGGTGCAGGCCGAGTCGCGGTTCAAACCGACCGCGCGCTCGGGCGCTGGGGCCGTCGGCCTCATGCAGCTCGTGCCGCGCACGGGGCGGTGGATGGGGGCAAAGAACCTCAACGACCCCACCCAGAACATCCAGGCCGGGACGAAGTATCTCGCCTACCTGCACGACCGGTTCGACGGGAACGAGACGAAGGTGATCGCGGCGTACAACGCCGGCGAGGGGAACGTGCAGCGCTTCCGCGGTGTGCCTCCGTTCAAGGAGACGCGCAAATACGTGACGAAAGTGCGCAACTACGAGAAGGAGTACAAGGATCGCGTCGAGAACCGCGTGGCCGATCTGTCGACGGCGGCGGCCCAGGATGTCGGCGCCGCCGACGTCGGGGCCGAGGCGCGGTAGATGTGATTCAATGACCGCGTGACCCGGGTCCGGCTGGTCATCGGCATCATCGTGATGGGGACCGCTGTCCCCGTCACGATCTTCCTCCTGCTCAATCTCAGCACCTACTCCCAGCTCCTCACCATCGCCGCGACGACGTTCATCGCCTGGGGCGTCGCCGATCTGCTGGCTACGATTCTCGAGAAGCCGCGTTTGAGGGACCGGTCGCCGGGAAAGGCATTGAAGGAAGACTGGGAGCGGAGGAGTAAGGAGTAGCCGGTGGCCAGTAGCCAGAAGCCAGTAGCCAGTGAAGTCCTCCCAACTGGGAACTGGCTACTGGCCACTGCGATTCAGATCCAGTCGTTCATCTTCTTGAGCAGCTGATCGATCGTCAGCAGCCGCTCCGCGCCGTCGGACTCGCGGCGGAAGATGGCGTGATACCAGCCCTTCATTCCCACCGGCGTGTAGAGATCGTTGCCCATGCGCAGGCGGCCACCGGAGACGAGCTTGAGGAAGACCTGCTCGTAGGCGGAGCGGGTGAGGCGGCGGTCGGGGAAGGGGATGGCGTAGCTCTTCTTGCGGCGCTCCATGCCGCGGCGGCGCTCGGCCGTGCGGCCGTTGCCGCCCGGAAGGAGGGACATTGCGCGCCGCTCGACGTACTGGGTGGTCGGGCGCTTCGGCACGAGCTTGCCGGGGGTGTCGCCCTTGCGTCGGGAGAGGATCGCCTTCTGCCGGCGCAGGCGCGCGCGCGAGGGCTGAATGGGCCGCGGCCGCAGCTCTTCGAGAATCTCGGCCTCGCGCGTCTTGGCGTTGGCGCGGATCGAGCGCGTCCGGGCCCGCGGCTCGTGCGCGCTGACGTTGGCCATCTCGGACTGCTGTTTCTCGCGCTCGTGCTGGCGCTCGAGGACGAACTGGTCGATCGTCTGCGGGTTCCAGACGCGCCACGGGGCGAGCATGCGCATCTCCGACTCGTAGTCCCTCAGCTCGGGGATGACCATCCCCCAGCGGCACAGCCGTCCGACGTCCTCGTACGCGCTCGGCCGGTCGACCAGCTCGAGCATCGACGGCGCCCTGCCCTCGAGGATGGCGAAGAGGAGCCGGAAGCTGAAGGGATCGGAGTAGCGGCGGATCGACTTGCGGAAGAACCACGCCGTCTCCAGGGAGATCTCGCGCAGCGACTTCTTCTCCCCGAACTGGGTGGTCCAGATCGGCGCGTTGATGTCCGAGGTGTAGGGGCTCTGCTGGTAGTGGAAGTCCTTGGTCAGCCATCCCTTGCGGGTGGTGTGCTTGCCGGGCGTGACGCCGGCGATGATCGGGATGGGCAGCTTCTCCAGGAGCGAGAGGTCGTACGACGGCCAGCTCATCGCCTCGCGAACGATGCCGACGATCAGCGTGGCCGTGGCGATCATCAGGCCCGGGTCCGGGGTGAAGTCGACGGTGATCTCGATGCGGTTCCCGCGCGGCCGGACGCCGACGCCGGTGGACCGCCGGTTCGCCCCGACGACCATCACCGGGACGGGAAGGATGTACGCGAGCAGCAGCGCCAGCGTCTTCACGTTCCGCTGCCGGTTCTGCCGCGACTTCGGGATCTCGTAGGAGATGTTGTAGTGGGTGCTGTAGGCCTTCAGGCGGATGTCGTGGCCGTTGGCCTTTCCCCATTTGGTGAGCTGTTCCCGGATGAAGCCGATCTGCTCCCAGAGGTTCCGCACCATCCGGGCCGTGCAGTGCGGCGCCAGCTCGATGACCGGGGTGACGACCTCGATCACCCCGCGGTCGAAATAGACCGCCCCGCCGGTCGGGAGCTGCAGGGACGACTTCTCGCGCTTGAGCAGCGGGCGGTCGATGAAGGCGCTGGGATGCTTCCAGTAGGGCTCCGGGTTGATTTCCACCCCGTCGAGCCAGACGTTGAACTCCGACTCCATGCCGATGGCCGGCATCTTCAGCCAGGTGCGCCGGCCGCGACGCACTTCACTGTCGAGGTCGCTTTTCCAATCAAGGGTGGTAGGCATGGGACTCCGGAGAGTGGACTGCGGGTGTATTCGACTGCGGAGCTGGCTTAAGCAAATGGTGGGCCGGTGGAGGACAGGCAGAA
>JBIOTX010000214.1:0-58041 GCA_044866315.1 Thermoanaerobaculia bacterium
TCATCGGAGTCGCGCGAAGGGTGCGGGGCGTGAAGAACGTCATCGCCCGCCGCGCCAACACGTGACCGGTGGCAGCGTCAGTCATCTACACGAACAGAAGCAAGTCCCGGCTCAGTGTGACCTCCACCGCCTCCAGCTGCTCCAGCTTCTCCCGCTCGCGCGTGCGCAGGCCGCGGTAGGACGACGACATCACGTCGATCATCGCTTCGCGATCGAGCGGCACGACGTGGCGCGCGCGATCGTGACGCGCGAGGGTGAAGAGCGGCGCGAACATCTCCACCGTTCGCTGCGCGCGATCGCGCTCGACGCGTTCGCCGAGGACTTGTTCGCGGAGCTCGATGAGATCGTCGGCGCCGGGGAGGACGACGAGGAGCGAGCCGCCCGGCGCGAGGACGCGGCGGAACTCGGCGGGCTGGAGGCGCGCGGTGATGGAGGCGACGGCGGTGAAGGACGCGTCCTCGTAGGGGAGGAAGCGGTCGGCGTTGGCGACGACCCAGCGGCAGTCGCGGTAGCGACGTGCGGCCAGCTCGATGGCGGGGACGGAGATGTCGATGCCGTGCGCGTCGGGGCCGTATGCGCGGCGGAAGGCGGCGAGGTGGTGGCCTTCGCCGCAGCCGACGTCGAGCAGCGCGTCGCTCGGCGTCAGCGGGAGTGCGGCGACGATGGCGGCAACGAGCGGATCGGTGAAGCCGCGCCCCAAGAAGCGTCTTCGCGCGCTGACTGCCTCGGGCGTGTCGCCGGGAGTGCGCGAGCGGCGGTCCTGCGGCTGGAGGAGGTTGACGTAGCCGCTGCGCGCGAGGTCGAAGGAGTGGCCGTTCGCGCAGACGAAGCGGCGTCCCTCTTCGTCGAGCGGCGTGCGGCAGGAGCGCACGGTGCAGAGGAGCCGCGGCATGGCGGCGGTACGATATGGCATGCAGCGCTCCGCGCGGCTCCTCGTCCTGCTGCTCCTCGGCCTGTTCGTGTTCATCGCCCTGATGGCGCTGCTGTACCAGGTCGGGATGGGCCGTCTGGAAGGAAAGCCGCGGACGTTCTGGCAGGCGCTGGAGTGGACGACGGAGACGCTGACCACCACCGGCTACGGCGCCGACAACCGCTGGACGCATCCGGCGATGATCGTCTTCATCGGGCTGTTGCAGCTGGTCGGCACGTTCCTGCCGCCGCTGCTGGTGGCGCTGATCCTGGTGCCGTTTCTCGCGGCGCGCTTCGAGCAGCGCGTGCCGCGACGACCTCCCGAGCATGTCAGCGGCCACGTGGTGGTCTTCCGCTTCGGCCCCGCGGTGGAGGCCCTGCTGCAGCGCCTGGCGGCGCGCGATGTGCCGTCGCTGGTCGTGGAGATCGACGAGCCGGCCGCGCGGGCGGTGATGGAGAGCGGGCAGGCGGTCGTGTTCAGCCGCGCCGAGGAGGACGTGCTCGACGTCTGTCGCCTCAGTGCGGCGCGGGCGATCGTCGCCAACGGCAAGGATCAGGAGAACGCCGCGCTGATCCTGCGGGCGCGGCAGATGGGTTTCCGCGGCGAGATCTACGCGTTCGTGGAAGACCCGTCGCACCGCAAGCCGATGGAGCTCGCCGGCGCGACCGCGGCCTACACGCCGCGGCACATCATCGCCGCGGCGCTGGCGGCGCACGCGAGCGACCGCCTCAGCCCGCGCCTGCCGGGCATCGAGCAGATCGAGGGGCTGGAGCGCCGCGAGGTGCGCGTGCCGGTGGCGTGTCCGCTGGCCGGGAAGACGCTGCGCGAGGCCCGGCTGCCGGTGGCGGTGGTGGGGATCTGGAGCCGCTCCCGCCTGCACGCGCAGTGCTCCGCGGAGACGGTGATCGAGCCGGCCACGGTGCTGGAGATCGTCGGCGATGCCGACTGCATCGGCGACGCCGTACGGATGCTCGGCACGCGGCCGATGCGCGCCAGCGGCGCGTTCCTCATCGGCGGCTTCGGCGAAGTCGGGCGCAAGGTCCACGAGCTCCTGACCGACGTTGGCGAGGAGGTGCGCGTGATCGAGCGCGCCGCCGGCCCCAACGTCGATGTGGTCGGCGACGTCCTCGACTCCTCGGTGCTGGCCGCGGCGGGATTCGCCGAGGCCCGGGCCCTGGTGCTGGCGCTCGACAGCGACGACTCGACGCTGTTCGCGACCGTCATCGCCCGCGACCTGGCCGACGACGTGCCGGTCATCGCCCGGGTGAACCACGGGCGCAACCTGGAGAACATCCATCGCGCCGGCGCCGACTACGCGCTCTCGATCTCCGACGTCTCCGGGGAGATGCTCACCGCCCGCCTCCTCGGCCGCGGCGCGCGTCTGCGGGAGGAGCACCGGCGCATCCTGCGCGTGGCCGGGGCGGCGCTGGCCGGGCGCACGGCGGCCGAGGTCGCCCTGGCGGAGGGGAGGGCGGTGCTGGCGGTGGAGCGCGGCGGCGAGCTGATCCGGCGCATCGATCCCGAGCTGCGCATCGACCCCGGCGACGCCGTATGGCTCTGCGGCGCCACCTGAGCCTGCCCTTTCTTTGCGGTTTCTTAAGGCTTGCTGGCGCGCGACTGGCTTTGATCTTCTCCGGCGTGGCTGAGTCGGAACAACGCACGGAGAAGCCCTGCGTTCTCGTGATCGAGGACGACGCGGCTCTGCGCTCGCTCATGGTCCTGACGCTGGAGCGCGAGGGGCTGGAGGTCGTCGCCGTCGGGGACGGCGGCGAGGCCATCGAGCAGCTGCAGCGCCGCCGCTTCCCGGTCACCCTGCTCGATCTGATGATGCCGCGGGTGAGCGGCTGGGACGTGCTGGACTGGCTGACGACGCATCCGTCCAAGATCCCGCGCACGGTCATCGTCGTGACCGCCGCCGACCGCACGGTCTTCGCCGAGCTGGACCCCGCGCTGGTGAACGCGATCATCGTCAAGCCGTTCGACATCTACGATCTGGCGGGGTACGTGCGGCGGTGCTGCGAGCTGCCCATCGAGCGGGACCGGAGGGCGAAGCGCCTTGTCGGCGGAGGGTGAGTTGTCGGCAACAGCCCTCACGCCGCGACAGCTACACTGCCGCATGTGAAGTTCGAGTGGGACCTGAGGAAAGCGCGCGAGAAGGTATGAGAAAAAACGCTAGCGCAAAGAAAACGTCAGTTCCCGACTACGACTTCTCGAACGGCGTGCGCGGCAAGTATGCCGCGCGCTTTGCGGAAGGCACCAATGTGGTCGTTTTGTCGCCTGACGTGGCCGAGATCTTTCCGGATTCAGAAGCCGTGAACGAGGCTCTGCGAACACTCGTCAGGATCTCGGGTAAGACCGTTCGGCTGCGGCGGAGCCGG
Organism: Thermoanaerobaculia bacterium; assembly: GCA_044866315.1. GTDB lineage: Bacteria > Acidobacteriota > Thermoanaerobaculia > Gp7-AA8 > Gp7-AA8 > QHVT01. The sequence goes on from JBIOTX010000214.1 coordinate 3,289, forward strand.
AAGACGCGCACCTGAGGCGCCGGGCGAGACGCCCGGCGCGGGCGGGCGAGGACGCCCGCCCTACGTCTCCGCGCCGCCGTAGCGGAAGCGGGTGACCTCGCTCTCGAACTCCTGGCCGCTGCGCACGATGCCCTGGAGGGTGGCGTTGAACTCGCGGGCCATGGCGTCGTTCTTCTGGGCGATGTCGAGCATCATCCGGGAGGCGTCGGCGATGCGGTCGGTCTCCTGGAGCTGGCGCTCGAGGAGGTCGCGCATGGCCCGGGCGTCCTCGGCGATTTTCTCGAGGGCGGTGGTGATGCCTTTGCCGGCCGTGGACTGCTCCTCGGTCGCGCTCTTGACCTGGGCGGCGATGTCGCGGACGCGCTCGGACTCGTTGGCCAGGAGCTGGGTGCCGCGGGCCTGTTCGCTGGTGGCGCGGTTGATCTCGGCGATGTGATCGCTCATGCGCGAGGTGACCTCGTGCAGGCGGCTGCTGGCCTGGGACTGCTCGCTCAAGGCTCGGGAGATACGCGTGGCCATCTCGTACGACCGGGTCGCGCTCTCGACGATCTTCGCCAGCGCGCCGGCGGCCTCCTCGGCGAGCTTGACGTTGTCGGTCACCTTGGCCACGCCCTCGTGCATCTTCTGCACGGCCTGGCGGGAGCCGCTCTGCACGGCCTTGATGATCGAGCCGATCTCCTTGGTCGAGCCGCGGGTGCGGTCGGCCAGCTCGCGGATCTCGTCGGCGACGACGGTGAAGCCCGCGCCGTGCTCGCCGGCCTGGGCGGCGATGATCGCGGCGTTGAGGGAGAGAAGGTTCGTGCGGTTGGCCACTTCCTCGATGACGTTGAGGATCTGGCTGATCTGGCCGACGCTGCGCTGCAGCTCATCGATGGTCCGGGCGGTGCTCATGGTCAGCTCGTGGGTGGCGTTGATGCCTTCCACGGTGCGGTTCACGGCCGCGCCGCCGCTGCTGGCGTCCTCGCGCACTTTCTGGGCGATGTCCGCGGTGGCCTCGGAGGTGGAGAGGAGCTCGGTCACGGTGGAGTCCATCTCCGCGACGAAGGACAGCACTTCCTCGCCGATGCCGGCGAGCACCTCGGTGCGGTTGGACATCTCGTTCATCGACGCGTTCATCTCCGTGGTCGAGGCCGAGGTCTTCTCCACGGACTGGAAGAGATAGTCCATGCTGCGCGCGACTTCCTCGGCCGAGGCCTGGAGCTCGAGGGCGCGGCTGGAGGCGTCCTGGGTGAGATCGGTGACCGTCTCCGCGGCGCCGAGCACGCTGCGGATGCCGCCGCGCACGTTCTCGACGGCGAGCGATGACGACTCGGTGAGCTCGCTCTGGTCGCGCGAGCGGACCAGGAGCAGGCCGGTGCCGTCGGTGATGACCCGGACGCCGTCGGTGATGGTCGTGCCGCTCCCGCCGACGCGGCCGAGGAGGCGGCGCAGGTTCGAGCGGGTCTCGCCGAAGCTGTCGGTGAGCTGGCCGACCTCGTCATCGGCGAACACACTCGGCGCGACGTCGAAGTTGCCCTCGGCCATCTCCCGCGCCATTGTGCGCAGCTCGCGCAGGGGACGGGTGACGTCGCGGGAGAGGCCGATCGTTGCCGCGCCGAAGACGAGCGTCGTCAGCAGCGCCACCGCGAGCGTGTAGAAGGTGATCTGCATCGGGATGTGGCGGTACGGCGACCAGGGGATGGCCAGCACCAGGACGGAGCCGTCGCGCAGGGTCTGGAAGCGGCTCACGTGGGGGCCGATGAAGGAGCGGCTGTCGCCGTTGCGGAGGCGCCGGATGTTGCGCACTTCGTCCGGGGTGAGCGGGTCTTTGGTGCTGATGGGCTCCCCCTGCGGGGGGAGCAGGTGCAGCGAGTACTCGGGCGGGATGTAGATGCGCAGCGTGTCCAGGGTGGAGGCGTCGGGTTTGGCGGTGATATTCGCGCCCTCGTACACGCGCTTGAAGCGTTCCTCTGCCGAGGTGATGGCCAGGATCTCCAGCGTGGTCGAGACGCGTGAGGAGATGAGCAGGATCAGCGCGGCCGAGGAGATGGTGAACGAGCCGATGAAGACGATGGCGATCTTCTTCCCGAGGGAGAGCTCGCCGCCGACGAAGTGCACGCGCTTTCCCTCGGCCGCCACGACCAGCCGGTGCTTGCCCATGGCGTAGCCCCAGACCGTGGAGATGAAGCCGGCGATGATCGAGCCCACGATGAAGTAGGCGAAGCCGAGCCAGCTGCGCATGAACAGCAGCGCGGCGAGGATCCCGAAGACGATCCCGCCCACGCCCCACAGCAGCAGGGAGAGGAGCTTCGTGCGGTCGAGGCAGGCCGACATGGCCTGGGACAGATCGCCGCGCCCTTCGAGCGCCTCTTCCACCGCCGCCGCATGCGGCCGCACGCCCATCACGAAGAGGATGCAGCCGAGGCCGTACATCAGCGCCAGGAGGCCCAGCATCCCCAGCGCGCGCGCCCACGACATCTGCACGACCTGGCTGATGAAGAGCAGCGCGGGCGGAATGCTGATCACCAGCGGCGGAACGAGCAGCCAGGCGAGGTACTTGGACGTGAAGGACATAGGGACGAGGCGATTATACGGGGCTCAAAGCTGGCTCTCGATCAGAGGCACGAGCAGCACCCGCATCGTCCAGGCGCGGAAGGAGCGGGCGCGCGGGATCTCCGGGTCGCGGGGGGCGCGCGTGGTTCGGCCGTTGCGGCGGACCATCCACGAGTTCTCGAGGTGCAGGTCCATGGACTCGAGGAGCTCGCGGGCGGCGTCCTCGTCATACGCGGCGGCCATGACCTCGGTGTTGAGGTTCTGGGAGCGCGGGTCGACGTTGTAGGAGCCGACCAGGGCGATGCGGCCGTCGATGACGGCGCTCTTGGCGTGGAAGGTGTCCGGTCCCTTGTACTCGCGCACGTCGACGCCGGCGCGCACGAGGAAGCGGCGGTATTTGAGATAGCCGGCGTGGGGGAGGACGCCGTCCGAGGAGCGCAGGGAGTTGGTGAGGATGCGCACGTAGACGCCTTCCTTCAGCTTCTTCTCCAGCAGCTCACGCATCGACTTCGACGGGACGAGGTACGGCGACTCGATGATGATCGACTCTTTGGCCTGCTCGATCATGTCCGCGAGGCGGACGGCGACGCGCGGGCCGTCATCGACCGGATCGTGGAGGAAGCGCACGCTGTCGATCGGCTCGGCGCCTTCCGACCAGTCGCGGCCTGTGTTGAGCGTCACGAATCCGCCGCACTCCATCTCCCGCTGCGCGTCATCGAGGAGCTGCGCGGCGCGGCGGCGCTCGCGCCGGGAGACGTGCACGTCGAGGTCGGCCACGTGGCGGCTGGACCAGAGGTTCTCGAAGTGCCGCGCGGCGTCGGCCGCGGACGGGCCTTCGACGTAGACGTCGCGGTCGATGTAATTCTTCTTCGCCAGTCCGAAGTACGACTCGGCAAGATTGCGACCGCCGGCGATGTAGCGCTCGCCGTCGACGACGACCACTTTCTCGTGCATGCGCCGGAAGATCCAGCTCGGATGGCGGAGGGTGAGCGGGTGGTAGACGCGGATCTCGACGCCCTCCTCGGTCAGGTGGGCGAGCACGCCCTTGGGGATGCGGTGGAAGTTCGCGTCGACGATGAGACGCACGCTGCCGACGCCGCGGCGCCGGGCGTCGCGGAGGAGCGCCAGCGCGGTGAGGGTGATCCGGTCGTTGCGGGCCAGGAAATAGAGGGCGTGGATCTCGCGGTCGGCCTGCTGGATCAGGTCCACCCGGGCCTGGGCGGCGTCGCGGGGATCGTCGAGGATGCGGAAGACGTCGGCGCTCGCGGACACCGCCAGGAGGAGGACGACCGCCGGCCCCAAGCCACGCATCGATGGGTTATTTGTGCATGCACTGATCCATCTCCGCTCTGTAACTTGACTCCTGAGGCCGGCAGGCGCTTCATAGGCCGGCGTGCTGAGCAGCACACGTGAGCGTCGTCGGTTCGGAAGAATCCAATTAGAGCTCCCCCTGGCGGCCCGCTTCGGCGAGTCGCGGGTGCGTGTGCTCGAGCTGTCCCTGTTCGGCTTCCTGATCGCCCACGAGGGGCGGTTCCAGCCCGGCGATACCCGCCACCTGGGGCTGGAGTGGAACGGCGCCAAGATCGAGCTGGTCTGCCGGATCGCCCGGTCCACTCTCTACAGGCTAGCGAAAGCCATGGGAGAGCGGAGCCTCTACCACTCCGGTCTGCATATCGTGGAGGCGGTCGGCAACTCCCACCTCCGCCTGCGGGAGCTGATCGGCGACCGGATCATCCGGGCGCTGGAGGAGCAGAAGGCGAACGCCCGCGGCATCCCGCCGCTGGCCGCCTACATGTACCAGCCGGAGAAGGGCGAGCTCTACCGCCGCTGCGAGCTGATCGACGGCGTCTGGCGGAAGACCGAGACCATGCATCCCGACCAGCCGCGGAACGGCTTCACCGTCTCTGCGGAAGTGGACCCGTATCACGTGGAGATGCTCTGCCAGACCTGGGAGAACACGACCGCCGAGGGGCGGCGGCTGACGCAGATGCTGGCCGCGCTGTCGGTGGACCAGGCGGAGGGGGTTCCGACGCGGCGGTACGTGCCGTAATCAGGGGGCAGAGGGCAGGGCGCAGGGCGCAGAGGGATACGGAGCGAGACGCACGAGCCTGTTTTCCTCTACTGCCCCCTGCGCCCTGCCCCCTGGGAATCAACCTTCCCTTTTCCGTGCTAACGTACCTCGCACACAAACATGTCCTGGTGGATCTGGGTTCTCGCGGGTCTTGCCCTGCTGGCGGTCGAGTTTGCGACCGGCATGGTGGGGGTGGGCTTCTTCGCCGTCGGCGCGCTCGTCGTGGCCGTACTGGTGGGCTTCGGGGCGGACATCCCGCTCTGGGGACAGGTGATGATCTTCACCGGCGTGTCCGTGGTGGCGCTGCTGGCCGTCCGGCCGTGGATGATCAAGAAGCTCGGGCTGCACGAGAAGAAGCAGATCGACACGCTGGTGGGCGAGCAGGCGTTCGCGATCGACGAGATCGGGGTGGCGGGGATGGGGAAGGCGGAGCTGCGCGGGACGACCTGGAGCGCGCGCAACGTGGGGGATACCTCGCTGACCCGCGGCCAGCGCTGCGTGGTGGCGGGCGTGGAAGGACTGATCATTCACATTCGCGCGGCCTGACGCCGCCCATCCAACAACCACCTCAACCACGGAAGGAAATCGATCATGGGTACTCTCATCGTCTCCGTCGCTGTTGCGATCTTCGCGATCATTCTGTTCTCGAAGATCGTTCGGGTCGTTCCCCAGCAGCAGGCCTGGGTCGTGGAGCGCCTCGGCAAGTACTCGGGTACGCTCGACGCCGGGCTGCACATCCTCTGGCCCTTCTTCGACACGGTCCGTTACAAGCACTCGCTCAAGGAGATCGCCCTCGACGTTCCGGAGCAGGTCTGCATCACCAAGGACAACGTGCAGGTGGCCGTGGACGGCGTGCTGTACTTCAAGGTCCTCAACCCGGAGCGGGCGTCGTACGGCATCAGCGACTACACCTATGCGATCTCCCAGCTCGCCCAGACGAACCTCCGCTCGGAGATCGGCAAGATCGATCTCGACCGGACGTTCGAGGAGCGGACGAACATCAACGTCCAAGTCGTGCAGGAAGTCGATAAGGCCTCCGAGTCGTGGGGCGTGAAGGTCCTGCGCTACGAGATCAAGAACATCACCCCGCCGCAGGACGTGCTCGCGGCGATGGAGAAGCAGATGCGCGCCGAGCGCGAGAAGCGCGCGGTCATCCTGCAGTCCGAAGGCGAGCGCGACGCGGCCATCAACACCGCCGAGGGCCACAAGCAGCAGGTCATCAAGAACTCCGAGGCCAAGCGCCAGCAGCAGATCAACGAGGCCGAGGGTCAGGCCCAGGCCACGCTGGCGATCGCCACGGCGACTGCGGAAGGCATCCGCCGCGTAGCCGAGGTCATGAAGATGACCGGCGGCTACGAGGCCATGCAGCTTCGCCTGGCCGAGCAGTACATCAAGGAGTTCGGCAACCTGGCCAAGAACGGCACCTCGATGGTCGTGCCGGCCAACATCTCCGACATCGCCGGAATGCTGCAGGTGGCCATGACGGCGGTGAACCGCCCGATCGACCCGCCGAAGATCCCGGTCCGTCCGAGCGTGTAGGGCGGACGTCCCGTCCGTCCGCCAGCCGCCGGGCGTCCCGCCCGGCGGCTTTGTTTTTCCGGTAACCTCCGCCGCCTGTGCTTCCGTCGGTGTACATCGGTTGCACGCCCTAGCAGAAATGCGCGTATCGCCTCGAACCAGGAGCTCACCCGCGAGTGGTGGGAGACGCGCCGAGAGAAATTCACGCTCTACGGGTCAGCGGTCGTTCTGGCCGAAGCGGAGCGCGGCGATCCTGCGGTTGCCTCTTTGCGTGTGGCCGTCGCTCGCGAGCTGCGGCTCGCGCAGGTGACGCGCGAGGCTCTCGACCTCGCCGCCGCCCTCGTGGGCGGTGCCGGTGTGCCGAAGAAAGCGAACGAAGACGCCCTTCATATCGCGACGGCCGCCACGAATGGGCTGGATTACCTTCTGACCTGGAACTGTACGCACATTGCGAATGCAGTCACCATTCCGCTGGTGAACACAATCTGCCGCAGTCATGGCTTCGAGCCGCCTTTGATCTACACTCCTCTGGAGTTCATGGAGGGCTGAATCATGGAAGATCCGATCGTCGAGGAAACGCGCGAGGCGCGGCGACAGCTCGACGCCGAGTTCGGCGGCGATCTGGAGGCGCTCTATGCCTATCTTCGTGAGATCGAAGCGCGCAACGCGGAGAGGGTCGTCAAGCTGGAGCCGAAAGCGCCCGCTGCGGTGCAGCGCAAGATCTCCTGAGCCCGGCCGCCGAGCCGGCCTTGTTAACACTCGCCCGTCGTCCCGCATCAAATCAACATGAGCACACGTGATCTGCGGTTGACGGCCTTTCTTCTCCTGACCTTCCTCGCTGCTGGCGCCTTGCACGCCCATCCCGGCGCGGCCATCGCCGTGTCGGATGACGGCCTGGTCTGGTTCGTCGATACCGGGGGAGGCGTGTTCTCGATCGATGCGAAGGGGCGCGTCGTACGCCGCGAAGGTCCCGCCTTCCACTGGTTCGCATTCGATCCCGCCAGCCGGTATCGCAAGACGCCGTGGCCTGCCTTGCCCGGTGCGGAGATTCGGTCCGCCGGCGACCATCCGACGGTCATTCTCTCCAGCGACTTTCCGGTCACGATCGGCGCTGACGGGAAGTTCTATTACCCGGACGGATCGGGCGGGGACCGAGTTCGGATCGTGGCCGTCGAGGCATCGGGGACGAGGTCCGTGCGAGCGACGCTCCCGCCCATTCGCAGGGGTGGGCAAACCGTGACCTGGTTGAACGGTCTCGCTCCCGGAAGGGATGGCTCGTTGTATTACACGGAAGACCGAATGATCCGAAGGGTGGATCCGCGCGGGCAGGTCACCGCAGTCGTGGGGAACGTAGTGGTTGCCGGCTGCACGGCGATTCCGGGAATCGAGAAGGAAGTGGGTCCTTATCTTCGCGGCCTTGCCGTCGCAGCCGATGGGTCGATCTACGTTGCCGCATCCGGGTGTGGTGCGGTCCTCAAAGTGGATCCGAAGGGGCGGGTGAGTACCGTACTGCGGACGACGGCACCGTGGTCTCCGACGGCCGTTGCGGTCGCGGGCGGCGAGGTCTACGTGCTCGAATACCTGCACACCGCATCCGACAATCGCGTGGAGTGGCTGCCGCGCGTCCGGAAGATCTCGCGCTCCGGCAGCGTGAGCACGTTGGGCGGGAACACCCGGAAGTAAAGCGCCTCTGTCGTTCGACATAGTCCTTTCTGTCCGAAGACGAATGGTCTCTCTCGGGCCGCAAACCGATCATGCGGCGACGGGCCAGGAACACGAGTCCAGGCCCGGAAAGAGAGGAGCAAATCATGGACGTCTTCTTCGGATGGGGATTGAAGTTCGGCAAGGGCAAGTCGCCGTCGGTGGCGATGAACGCGGATCAGGACATGGTCATGGTCCACGTGCCGTCGGGTCACGAGCTGGCCTACCGCCAGGGAGTGGTGCAGCGGGCCACGGTGGCGTGGTCGCCCGACCAGCGGTACGGCGACGGCCGCGAGCCCTCGGTGGGGATGAGCCGCACGCACGCGCTGGGGGTCCACCGCGGGGTGGACGATGACCGCCTGTTCTACGAGCTGTTCCAGCGCGGCAGCGGGAATCTCATCCTGATCGACGACGGCCGCTACGACGACGGCCTCCGGCCGTGCGTGGCCATCAACGACCAGGGCTCGATCCTCCAGGTGCACAAGTCGGGGACCCAGGATCGCCTCTGGTACAGAACGGGGAGGATCTCGAACGGCAAGGTCGTCTGGAACAAGAAGGACGATTTCGCGGACGGGGCCAACCAGTCGATCTCGCTGAACAACCTCGGCCAGGCCATCGTGGTGTACTCGCGTGGCGGCGGCGTCTACTACCGTCTGGTCGTGACGGACGGCGACGACATTCAGATCCACGAGGAGCACAAGGCCGCGAGCGAGGGGACGCATGCGTCCGTGGCGTTCGACGACGCCGGGCGGTTCGTCCTCTGCTATTCCGTCGGTGGGTCGCTGCAGCAGCGCTTCGGACGGTTGAGCGGCTCGAGCGTCACGTGGGGTGGCTCCGTCGCGTACGACACCGGCGACCGGGTGACGGTCGCGGCGGCCAACGCGCTCGCCGTCCAGGTACACACGTCGGAGCAGGACGACAACGACTTCTTCACCACCTCGCTGATCCTCGACCGGTCGCACTGGATGACCGAGCGAAGCGGCCAGCTCGGCACGCTGCCGCTGCGCGAGCTGGTCCTTCCCGGCTCGCATGACGCCGGCACGTATCCCGACACCATTTCGCTTTTCGGGAAGACCCAGGACAAGAACATCTTTCAGCAGCTCACATACGGCGCGCGCTGGTTCGACCTGAGGATCAAGCATTTCGGGTTCCCGTACTCCGACCTGTACGCGTTTCACGGGTTCGAGCCGCTGCCGGGCGCGAAGCTTACGGAGATGCTCGACGACATCAGGGACTTCAAGCAGCAGAGCGGCGGCAAGGAGCTGATCATTCTCAAGTTCTCCCATTTCCCCGACGACTTCACTCTGGAGAACTGGAACCAGATGGTGAAACAGATCGAAGAGAGGATCGGCCCCTGGCTCTACCGCGGTCCACTCCCGGAGGGCAAACGTCTGGCCGACCTGACGCTGAACGAGTACAACGGGGCGGTGCTCGTGGTCGTGGACAAGAGCTGGGCCAAGGATCATCCGCACCCGGGCTTCTGGATCTATCGAAACTGGGACAGCGGCGACGCCGCCTCCGGACATCTTCGGGTCTTCGACCACTACTCGAAGACGGCCGATTACGACAAGATGCGGGACCAGCAGATCCGGCACTTCCTCGACTACGACGGCTTCTGCACGGACCAGGCGAAGTCGCCGTGCGATCTGTTTCTGTTGTCCTGGACGCTGACCCCATTCGAGACCGGCCTCGAGGGAGTGGCCAGCGTCCGGGACCTGGCCCACACGCCGAACCAGCACCTCGGCGACGAGGTGGCCAAGCTGCCGGCCGTCAACGCCCAGGGCCGGATCATCAACGTCGCCTTCGTCGATTTCCTGCAGTACGCGCGCGTCTCGGACGTGGCCATTGCCGAGAAGAACACGGGCGGCGCGTTCGGATAGGCGTGTAGGGCGGACGCCCACGTCCGGCAGCCGCCGGGCGTCCCGCCCGGCGGCCTTTCGGTCTCACCCCGGTGCTATAGTCGCTGCATGTCCACCGCGCCCACCCTCGCCCCTCCGGCTCGGTTGGAGGATCCCGATCAGCGTGTGATTCTGGGCGACATCGACTGGTGGCAGTTCGAATCCTTCCTGGCGATTCGCGGCGACCGCGCCGGCGTGCGCGTGACCTACCTGGAGGGCCAGCTCGAGATCATGAGCCCATCCCGCAGCCATGAAATGCTCAAAACGATGATTGCTCGGCTTCTCGAGACCTACGCCGATGAGAGGGGACTCGTGTTCGAGGGCTACGGATCTCTCACCATGCGCAGCGCCGCCGAGCTGCGCGGGATTGAGCCGGATGAGTGCTACGCGATCGGGGCAGCGAAGGAGTCCCCCGATCTGGCCGTGGAAGTGATCTGGACCCACGGTGGACTCGACAAGCTGGATGTCTATCGCGGGCTCGGGGTGAGAGAGGTCTGGATCTGGAAGAAGGAGGAGCTCAAAGCGTACGAGCTGCGCGGAGGCGCGTATGTCGAGATCTCGCAGAGCGTCGTCATTCCGGGTCTCACGCCCTCGTTCGTCCGGGAGTTTCTCGATTGTGAGACACAGACCGAGGCGGTGCGGAAGCTGCGGAGCGCGCTGAGGAAGTAAACGGACGATCGGCCGCGAAGCACGCCGCCCACTCCGAAACCGTTGACATCCCAACCCCGCCGGTAATACCGTGATGTAACCGGTTACATCACCGCGTATGCCGCGCACGCCAAACCGCTCTGCGACCGTGGCCCCGAACGTCACCATCCGGGACGTTGCGGCTCGGGCCGGGGTCTCGGTGGCCACCGTCTCCCGGGTGTTCAATAAGAAGGGACCCGTTCGCGAGGACACGGTCCGCAAGGTCATGGAGATCGCCGGGGAACTGCGCTACGTGCCGCACGCCGGAGCGCGCAGTCTGTCGACGCGCTCGACGCGCACGATCGGCGTGCTCCTGCCCGACCTGCACGGGGAGTTCTTCTCGGAGGTGATCCGCGGGATCGACGTCGCGGCGCGGCAGCGCGGGTATCACATCCTCGTCTCGGGGTCGCACAGCGATGCCGAGGAGATGTCGGTGATGCTGCAGGCGCTGCGGGGGCGGGTGGACGGGCTGATCGTGATGTCGCCCGACCTCGGGCTCGGGCCGATCTCCGGCGCGCTGTCGGCGAATACGCCGGTGGTCCTGCTCAACACGGCCGCCAGCGGGCGCCGCACGATCCGCATCGACAACTACGCCGGCGCCCGGGCGATGATGGCCCACCTCATTTCCCTCGGCCACGCGCGCATCGCCTTCATCACCGGTCCGGAGCGGAACAGCGACGCCTCGGAGCGGCGCCGCGGCTACCGCGATTGTCTCGGCGAGCGCCCGCGCATCGAGATTGCCGGCGACTTCACCGAGGACTCGGGATATCGTGCGGTGCCGGAGATCCTCTCGATGCAGGAGCGGCCGACGGCGATCTTCGCGGCGAACGATGCCATGGCCATCGGCGCGCTGCGCGCGTTCCGCGAGGCCCGCGTGCGGGTACCCGAGGACATGGCCCTGGCGGGATTCGACGACGTTCCCATCGCCCGCTATCTCACCCCGCCCCTGACCACCGTCCGCGTGGAGATCGCCGAGCTGGGACGGCGCGCGGTCGACCACGTGGTCACCACGCTCGATCAGGGCGTGGAGGGAGCGAGAAAACACGACGTCATCACCACCACGCTCGTCGTTCGGGAGTCCTGCGGCGCGCAACTCTCCGGACGGCGGAACCCGTTCAACGAGGTATCGAGATCCAGGATCGTTCGATAGGAGGCTAGCCCATGTCCAGCAGGAGCTTCTTCTCACTCGCAGTCACGGTGGCTCTCGCGCTCTGCCTGGCCGGCACAGCGCTGGCGCAGGCCACGGCGACCATCACCGGCACGGTCAAGGACGAGAGCGGAAACGCCTTCCCCGGCGCGACGATCTCGGCCACGAACGTGGCCAGCGGCTTCACGCATACCGCGACCGCGGGCGCGGACGGGCGCTTCACGCTCGCCGGTCTGGCGGCGGCGACGTATCGCATCGAGGTGGCCGCGCCGTCGTACAAGGCCAGCTCGAAGCAGGTGCAGGTCCTGGTGGGCCAGAATCTCGAGCTGGACTTCCGCCTCGCCCCCGACCTCGTGCTGATGGAGAACATCACCGTCCTTGGCGAAGGCACGCAGGTGCTGATGGACACGCGGACGACCGAGGTCGCCACGAACATCACCCAGCAGCAGATCCAGAGCCTGCCCCAGAACAACCGGAACTTCCTGGCCTTCGCCGGCCTCGCTCCGGGCGTGACCTTCACGCGCGACACGGAAGGTCAGGGACAGACGTTCAGCAGCGGCGGGCAGGACGCGAAGCAGGTGAACGTCTTCATCGACGGCGTGTCGTTCAAGAACGACATCATCAAGGGCGGCGCGTTCATGCAGGACTCCAGCCGCGGCAACCCCTTCCCGCAGGACGCCGTGCAGGAGTACCAGGTCCTCACCCAGAACTACAAGGCCGAGTACGAGAAGGCCACCGCCGCGGTCATCAGCGCGGTCACCAAGTCCGGCGGCAACAACCTGTCCGGCAATGTCTTCTACTTCTTCCAGGACAAAGGCATGGTCTCGCAGGACGACTTCTCGCGCGAGCGCGGGGACGAGAAGGGCGACTACGAGCGCAACCAGTACGGCCTCTCGCTCGGCGGCCCGATCATGCGCGACCGGATGCACTTCTTCATCACCGGCGAGCGCAACGAGCGCGACGTCGTGAGCTCGGTCTTCGTCGGCCCGGACTGGAACAATGCGCCCGCGAACGTGCGGGCCATCCTGGACGACTACCCGACCGGCACGATCACGGCTCCGTTCGAGTCCACGCTGCTCTTCGGAAAGCTCTCCTTCCAGCCCACCGCGAATCAGTCCGCAGAGCTGTCCATCCACACCCGCGACGAGGACGAGATCCGCGGCTTCGGCAACCAGCGCGTGCAGGAAGGCGGCTCGAACATCGTCATCGGCACCGACGCCGCGACGCTGCGCCATCAGTTCGTGTTCGGCGGCAGCGCGATCAATGAGGCCGTGGGCTCCTATCAGAGTCTGGCCTGGGCGGACACCGCCACGGACCTCAGCAAGGTTCACCAGAACTACATCAACCTGCTCGACGTCGGCGGCAAGGACTTCATCCAGGACCTCGAGCAGACCCGCCTCTCCATCCGCGACGACGTGAGCTTCTATCTCAACTGGCGCGGCACGCACACGCTCAAGGCCGGCGGCGTCGCCAGCAACGTGAAGTACGACCTCACCAAGTCCGCCTTCCTCAATCCGCTCTTCGAGTATCGGAGCAACGAGGGGTGGCAGTTTCCGTTCAAGGCCCTCGTCGGCTTCGGCGATCCGTCGCTCGACTTCGACAACAACCAGTTCGGCCTGTACGCGCAGGACGACTGGAGGATCAACAACTTCACCGTCAACGTCGGCATGCGTTGGGACTACGAGACCAACATGCTGAACAACGACTGGGTGACGCCCGCGGACATCGCGAACGGCCTCCGCAACGCCTGCCGTACCTATAACCAGCCGGTGGGTGGCAAGTCGACGTGGTGCATCAACGAGCTGTTCGACGTCGAGGACTACATTTCCACGGGCGACAACCGCGAGTCGCCGACCGGCCTGTTCCAGCCTCGCCTCGGCCTGAGCTACGACGTGCGCGGCAACGGCCACACCGTCGTCTTCGGCGGCTGGGGTATCTATTACGACCGCGTCACGCTGAACGACATCTACGACGAGGCCTACCGCCAGCAGTGGAGGCAATACACGATCTGCTTCACCCAGGACGGCTCGCCGAATCCGGACTGCGGACCGCGTGCGGTGGCGTGGGATCCGAGGTACCTCGACCCGGAGCAGCTCCGCGCGCTCGTGGCCAGCGGTCAGACCGGCGGCCCGGAGGTCTACCTGCTCGAGAACGACACCAGGGCTCCTCAGTCCAGGCAGTGGACGATCGGGATCCGCCAGCAGATCGGAAGCAACTGGCTCGGCTCGCTCACGTACGCCAACTCGCGCAGCAAGAACGGTCTGGTGTGGAGCTTCGGCACCGAGCCTCCGGGAACGAACTTCGACGACCGCTGGGGCAACTGGATCTCCATCCCCGGCTACGGCTTCATCCTGCGCAGCTTCGACGACCGCATCCGGGAGTACGACGGCGTCTACCTGACCCTGGACCGCCCGCGCACGGCCGGCTCGCGCTGGGGCGCGAACTTCGCGTACACCTACTCCGAGGGCTTCCAGAACGCGTCGCTCGATGACGGCGTCGCATTCGCGTTCGACTTCCTGCCGACGGACTTCCCGCTCTTCCCGGCCAACGGCGACGAGCGCCACCGGTTCGTCATGAGCGGCAGCGTCGGCCTCCCTCTCGGATTCGAGGCTTCCTCGATCATCTCCCTCGGCTCGGGCACGCCTGTCAGCTACGCCGAAGCGCTCACCGGACCGTTTCATTTTCATCCGAACGGCACGCATCAGCCGCAGCAGAGCTTCCTCGGCTTCGACGAGTTCGCATACCGCTCCGTCGACCTGCGCCTCCAGTGGAATGCGCCGGCGTGGTCGCGCGTGCAGGTCAGTCTCATCGGCGAGGCGTTCAATATCTTCGACTATGACAACTTCAGCAGCTACGACACCTGGGGCGGTGGGCTGAACGCGCCGAACGCGAATTTCCTGACGCCGAACGCCGAGATCAACACCCGCCGCTTCCAGCTCGGTACACGGATCACGTTCCAATAGACACGTGCGCCAGACGATCGCGGCTTTACTGATCTTTGCAGTTGCGTGCAGCGGGGGACAGGCGGTCACGCCTGTCCCCTCCCGTCAGGACAAGGTCGATCTCGTCGACGACCTGCAGCACCGCACCTTCCTGTTCTTCTGGGAGACGACCAACGCCAAGAACGGGCTCGTCCCCGATCGCTGGCCGACGCCGTCGTTCTCCTCCATCGCCGCGGTCGGCTTCGGCCTGACCGCGTGCGGCATCGGCGCGGAGCGCGGCTGGGTCACGCGCGAGGACGCCGCGCAGCGCGTGCTCACGACGCTGAAGTTCTTCAAGAATGGCGTGGAAGGCTACAAGGGCTTCTTCTACCACTTCGTCGACATGCAGACCGGCAAGCGCTTCAAGGACGTCGAGCTGTCGACCATCGACACGACGCTCTTCCTCGCCGGCGCGCTGTTCTGTCAGTCGTACTTCGACCGCGACAACCCGACCGAGAAAGAGATCCGGGACACAACTGAGGAGCTCTACCGCGCCGCGGAGTGGACGTTCTTCCACGAGCGGCATCCGCTGGTGAGCATGGGCTGGACGCCGGAGAACGGCCTGCACGACTACGACTACACCGGCTACAACGAGGCCATGATCCTCTACGTCCTGGCCATCGGGTCGCCGACGTATCCGATCTCGCCCAAGGCCTGGAACGCGTACACGGCCAGCTACAAGTGGGCAAAGTTCTACGACCAGGAGCACGTCAACTTCGCGCCGCTCTTCGGCCACCAGTACTCGCACGTCTGGATCGACTTCCGCGGCATCCAGGATCACTACATGCGAGGGAAGGGCATCGACTACTTCGAGAACTCGCGCCGGGCGACGTACGCGCAGCGCGCCTACGCCATCGACAACCCGATGAAGTGGCGCGGCTACGGCGAGAACGTCTGGGGCCTGACCGCCTGCGACGGTCCGGTTGACGCGAAGCTGACCATCAACGGCGTCGAGCGCGAGCTCCACACCTACGCCGCCCGCGGCGCCGCCGCCGGCGAGATCCGTGACGACGGCACCATCGCCCCGACCGCCGCGGCGTCCGCGATCGCCTTCGCCCCCGAGATCGCCGTCCCGGCCATCGAGGCCATGCACCGCACCTGGGGCACCCACCTGTACCAAAAGTACGGCTTCCTCGACTCCTTCAATCCCACCCTCTCCTTCGACACGAAAGTGCAGATGGGCCACATCGTGAAAGACGTCGGCTGGTTCGACCACGACTACCTCGGCATCGACCAGGGCCCGCTCGTGGCCATGATCGAGAATCACCGGTCGGGCCTGGTGTGGAACGTGATGAAGAAGAATGAGCACATACGGCGGGGGCTGCGGCGGGCGGGGTTCACGGGTGGGTGGCTGGATCAATGAAGGCAGAAGGCAGAAGGCAAAAGGCAGAAGGCAGAACGCCGATCGTTCTCATTCTGACTTTTGCCTTCTGCCTTCTGCCTTCTGCCTTCATCTCGTGCACGCGCCAGACTTCGCCACGCTCGATTGAGTTCTGGGGCCTCGGCCGCGAAGGGGAAGTGGTCGCCCAGCTCGTGCCGCAGTTCACGCGCGAGACCGGCATCCACGTCGACGTGCAGCAGATTCCCTGGTCCGCCGCGCACGAGAAGATCCTCACCGCGCATGTCGGCGGCTCGCTGCCGGACTGCGGGCAGGTGGGGAACACCTGGATTCCGGAGTTGGCGACGATCAAGGCGGTCACGCCGCTCAGCCGCCGCCTCGGCAGGGGCGTGCCGCAACAGGACTACTTCCCCGGGATCTGGCAGACGAACGTCATCGATGGGGTGCTGTACGGGATTCCCTGGTACGTCGACACGCGGCTGCTGTTCTACAAGACCGACCTGATCGCGAAGCCGCCGCGGACGTGGAGCGAGTGGGTGGCGGAGATGGAACGGCTCAAGCGCACGTCGAAGCGTCCGGGCTTCCATCCGATGCTCATGCCGACCACGGAGTGGACGGTGCCGGTGGCGCTGGCGCTGCAGCGCGGGGTGGTGCTGGTCGACGAGAAGGGGCGCGCGCGGTTCGACGATCCGCGCTTCATGGAGGCCTTCTCGTTCTACCTCGACTTCTATCGCCGCGGCTTCGCGCCGGCGGTCAGCCAGAGCCAGATCGCGAATCTCTATCAGCAGTTCGACGACGGCGAGTTCGCCATGTTCGTCAGCGGGCCGTGGGACGTGGGCAACCTGCGCCAGCGCCTGCCCGCCGAGCGGCAGAGCGCGTGGAGCACGGCTCCGTTGCCCGCGCCGGACGGCACGCCCTATCCCGGCGCGTCGATTTCCGGCGGCTCGAGCCTGGTCCTCTTCCGGCAGTCGAAGAAGCACGATGCCGCCTGGCAGTTCATCGAGTTCCTCTCCCGGCCGGACATCCAGGCCCGCTTTTACGAGCTGACGGCCGACCTCCCCGCGCGGCGCAGCGCCTGGCGGAACCTCAACGACGACAAGGTCGCCGCCTTCCGCACGCAGCTCGAGCGCACCGCCGCCCTGCCCGCCGTGCCGGAGATGGAGAACATCGTGATCGTGCTCAGCGAGTACGCGCAACTCGCCGCGCGCGGCCAGTCCGGTCCGCGCGAGACGGCGCGCGCGCTCGATGAGAAGGTGGACGCGATGCTGGAGAAGCGTCGCTGGGTGCTCTCGCGATGAATCACGAGGGGCGCGCCGCGCTCATCCTCCTCCTCCCGGCCCTGACCCTGATCATGCTCTTCTTTCTCCTCCCGGTCCTCGGCGGCGCGATCCTCAGCCTCACCGACTTCGACATCTACTCCCTCGGCGACGCCGGCAACACGCGCATGGTCGGCGCGGCGAATTACGCGGCGCTGGTGCACAACCCGGTGTTCTGGAAGGCCCTCCTGAACACGCTCTACTTCTCCGTCGTCGCCGGTCCGCTGACGATCCTGGTCGCCCTCGGCGCCGCGCTCCTGCTCAACGCGAAACTGGCCCGCTTCAAGGCGCTCTTCCGCACCATCTACTTCGCGCCGGTGGTCACGACCATCGTCGCCGTCGCCATCGTCTGGCGGTACGTCTACCACCCGCGCGTGGGCCTGCTGAATCGCTTCCTCGACGCCATCGGCATCGCCGGGCCGGACTGGCTCGGCGATCCGCAGTGGGCCATGCCGGCGATCATCCTCCTGTCGGTCTGGAAGAACTTCGGCTACGCGGCGGTGATCCTCCTGGCCGGACTGCAGAACGTCCCCGAGGAGCTGTACGAGGCGGCGCGGATCGACGGGGCGGGACCGCTCCAGCAGTTCTGGCACGTGACCGTGCCCGATCTCACGCCGACGTTCGTCTTCGTCGGCGTCACCATCGGCATTCAGTCGCTGCAGATCTTCGCCGAGCCGTACGTCATGACGCCGGAGGGCGGGCCGCTCAACTCCACGCTCACCATCGTCATGCTCATGTACCGGGAAGGCTTCCGCTGGTGGCACATGGGCTACGGCAGCGCCATCGCCTTCGCCTTCTTCATGCTGGTCATCCTGGCCACGACCCTTCAGGCATTCGTGCGGAGGACGCGGTGAGGCGCGGGCGCGCGCTGATTCTCACGGCGCTGATCCTCGGCGCGATCGTCACGGCCATCCCGCTGCTGTGGATGATTTCCGCGTCGCTGATGCCCCAGGGCGAGGCCACCGCCTTTCCGCCGCGGCTCGTGCCCTCGCGGATCACCCTCGAGCACTATCGCGCCCTCTTCACGAACCTCAACCTCGGCCGCGCGTTCCTGAACTCGATGTTCGTCGCCACGGTCGGCACGGTGCTGTCGCTGCTCTTCAACTCCATGGCCGGCTACGCTTTCGCCAAGCTCCGCTTCCGCGGGCGAGACCGCACGTTCGGCCTGCTCATCGCGGCGATGGTGATCCCGGCGCAGGTGGCCATGCTGCCGCTCTTCCTGCTGCTCAAGTCGATCGGGCTGGTGAACACCTGGCTGGGCGTGCTCATCCCGTACATGGCCGGGATCTACAGCGTCTTCCTCGTCCGCCAGTTCATGCTCTCGATCCCCGACGACCTCCTCGCCGCCGCGCGCATCGACGGTGCGAGCGAGTGGCGGATCTACTGGTCGATCGTCCTTCCCGTCGCCCGCCCGGTGCTGGCCACCCTGGCCATCTTCACCTTCATGAACGCCTGGAACGACTTCATGTGGCCGCTGATCGTCCTCACCGACGACGACAAGTACACGATGCCTCTGGCCATCGCCAATCTCAGCGGCGAGCACGCCCCCGACCTCGAGCTGATGATGGCCAGCGCCGTGCTGACGGTGATCCCCGTGCTGACGCTGTTCTTCGTGCTCCAGAAGCAGTACATCGCGGGACTGACGAGCGGGAGCGTCAAGGGATGATCGCGCTGCTGCTCGCGACCTTGCTGAGCGGCTCCTGGCGCGCTGTCCCTGCCGAGGGCGTGGAGCTGAAGCTCTCGCGCGGCGCCGGCCGCACCGATGCCGAGGCGCTGCGCGCCGACTTCGACTTCCGGGGCCGTGGCGGCTACGCCATCATCCGCCTCGACCAGCAGATCGAGCTGCCGGAGAACTTCGAGCTCTCGTTCTGGATGCGCGCGGAGGCGCCGCGGAACACGCTCGAGGTCAAGCTCGTGCAGGGCGACAACGTCTGGTGGCACACGCGTCCGGAGCTCGACTACCCGCGCGAGTGGCGGCGGATCTCGGTGCGCAAGCGCAACTTCGTCTTCGCCTGGGGGCCGGCCGGCCCGAGCCCGCTCCCAAAGCGAATCGACGCGCTGGAGATCGTCGTTACCGCGGGGACGGGCGGGAAGGGGACGGTCTGGATCGACGACGTGGAGATCACGCCGCTCGAGGTGTCCGAAGGCCCGCCGCTGCACACCAAGAGTCCCTTCACCCTCGACCTCGGCCGGCGGCAGGAATTCGGAGGGCTGATCATCGACTGGGCCGAGCCGCCATCGCGCTACGAGATCGCCACCGATCGCGACGGCGTCATTCGCCGCGTGACGTCGACGAACGGCGGCCGCGACTTCGTCTACCTCCCCGACGCCGACGCGAGGGCGATCTCGATCGCCTTCGACAAAGGCGCGCTCCGCGAGGTGCGCACCCTCCGGCCGCTGCGCACCGACAACGATTTCTTCACTGCCATCGCGAGAGAGCTCCCGCGCGGCCAGTTTCCCCGCTACCTGTACGGCGAGCAGCTCTACTGGACCATCCTCGGCGGCACGAACGGCGAGGAGGCCGAGGCGCTGATCAGCGAGGACGGCGCCATCGAGGCCGGCGCCGCGCGCTTCTCCATCGAGCCCTTCCTCTGGATCGACGGCAAGCTCGTGAGCTGGAACGAGGTCGCCATCGAGCAGCGCGAGGGCCCGCAGGTCGTCTGGCCCAAGCACCTGACCATCATGCCGCGCTACGAAAACGGCACGCTCCGCGTCCGCTACGTCACCGCGCCCAACGCGAGACTCTTCCTCGCCATCCGCCCGCTGCAGGTCAACCCGCCCTGGCAATTCCTCAAACGCACCGGCGGCACGGTGAAGATCACCAAGATCGCGAAGGAAGGCGACCGCATCACCGTCACCGCCGACCGGACCGGCACCCTCATCGCCACCCCGACCGCCTTCGGCGCGACGACGTTCGACAACGGCGAGATCGTCGAGCACCTCCGCACCGGCAAACTCCCCTCCGCCCAAACCATCACCGACGACGCCGGCTTCGCATCCGCCGCCCTACAGTTCGATGCTCACGACGTCACGATCCAAATCCCCCTCGACCCCCCTCGTGCCCCCGAGCCCCCGAGCCCCAACAACTTCACCATCACCATCCCCGCCGCCCCCCACATCGAACAAACCATCCGCGCCCAGCTCCACTACATCCTCATCAACCGCGACGGCCCCTCCATCCACCCCGGCTCCCGCTCCTACGAGCGCTCCTGGATCCGCGACGGCTCGCTCACCTCGGAGGCCCTGCTCCGCCTCGGCCGCGCCGACGTCGTGCGCGAGTTCATCGTCTGGTACGCGAAGCACGTGTCCGAGAACGGCTATGTCCCGTGCTGCGTCAGCGCCGCCGGCGCCGACCCCGTTCCCGAGCACGACAGCCACGGCCAGTTCATCTACCTCGTCGCCGAGTACTACCGGCACACGCGCGACCGGGCGCTCGCCGAGGCGCAGTGGCCGGTCATCCAGCGCGTCGTCCGCTACATCGAGTCCACCCGCGAGCCGAGCGGCCTCATGCCCGCGTCGATCAGTCACGAGGGCTACTCCGCCAAGCCGATGCACTCCTACTGGGACGACCTGTTCGTCCTCAAGGGGCTGAAGGACGCCTCCTTCCTGGCCCGCGAGCTCGGCAAGCCTGAGGCGGCGCGGTACGACGCGCTGCGCGACGACTTCCGCCGCACGCTGGTCGCGTCCATCAAAGACACGATGCAGCGCCACAACATCGACTACATCCCCGGCTCCGCGGAGCTGGGCGACTTCGACGCCACGTCCACCACCATCGCCGTCACGCCCGTCGACGAGGCCGACGCCCTCCCGCGCCAGGCCCTCCTGCGCACGTTCGAGAAGCACTGGGACCACGCCCTCGAGCCCCGCACCTACACTCCCTACGAGTGGCGCATCGTCGGTACGCTCGTCCGCCTCGGGCAGCCCGAACGCGCCCGGGCCCTCATGGACTACTTCTTCGCCGATCAGCGCCCGCCGGCGTGGCGGCACTGGGCCGAGGTCGTGCACCGCAACCCGCGCGAGCCGCAGTTCATCGGGGACATGCCTCATACCTGGGTCGGCTCCGACTTCATCCGCAGCGCTCTCGACCTCTTCGTCTACGAGAAGGACGACGCTCTCGTCCTCGGCGCCGGCATCGACCAGGCCTGGCTCGACCAGGGCGTGACCGTCGACGGCATCTCCACCCGTTTCGGCATCGTCGGCTACACCATCCGGCGGGAGAACGGGAAGGTGGTCAGGAAGCTGCTGCGCGACGTCGGCACGCGTATCGTCTGGAACGTGTCCGGCCTGCCTTAATGACGTAAAATCCCGCGCCATGACGACAACCCTGAACGCTCGCCGCGAGGCGCTGGCCGGCGGCCACGTCAAAGGGACGATGGTCCGCGCTCACCTGCAGTTCGTCCGCGACCGCCTGGGTGAGCCGATGCTCGCGCGCACACTCGAGGCTCTCCCTCCGAAGGTCGCCTCCGAGGTGAACGGCATCCTGGT
Organism: Thermoanaerobaculia bacterium; assembly: GCA_044866315.1. Classification (GTDB taxonomy): domain Bacteria; phylum Acidobacteriota; class Thermoanaerobaculia; order Gp7-AA8; family Gp7-AA8; genus QHVT01. The sequence continues at coordinate 24,964 of JBIOTX010000214.1, forward strand.
CTCGACCTGGTGCCAGTTCGAGAGCCTGGTCGTCCTCGACCGCACCATCGCCAAGGTCGCCCGCCGCGACGAGCGCGAGCTGATGCGCGAGCTGGGCCGCTACTCCGCGCACATCAACCTGTCCACGGTCTATCGGGCCTTCCATCGCGACGACATCCACGAGTTCTTCCGCCACAGCGCCACGCTCCATCGCCAGTTCCAGGACTTCGGCACGTGCGTGTACGAGCAGCTCGGCGACACCCACGGCCGGATCAGCATCCGCGACGCCGCCTGCTACAGCCCCGCCTACTGCAGCAGCGAAGTGGGATATCTCGAGCAGGTGATCGCCACCCACGGCGGCACCAACGCCAGCGTCAGCGAGTCCGCCTGCCAGTGCGCGACGGACGACCACTGCACCTTCGAGCTGCGCTGGCACTAGACCGTGTGGTGCAGGCCTCTGGCCTGCCCGGTTCTCCCTCTGGTAGAGAACCGCTGCCCACGCAATCCGCCGAGGTACCCTCGGCCCATGCTGTCGCGCACCATCACCATCTCCCGCCGCGATCTTCCGCACTGGCAGACCAACGAAGGCACCTACTTCGTCACCTTCCGCTTCTTCGACTCGCTCGCAGCCGATCTCGCCCGCCTGCTGGGGCGGGTGGGGACGTTCTGGCAGCGGGAGTCCTACGATCGGCTCATTCGGGATGAGAAAGAGTTTGTGCGCGCGAACGAGTACGTCGTGGGGAATCCGGAGAAGGCCGGGCTGACGGGGTGGAAGTGGGTGGGGAGGTTTGATGGGCGGTTTGTGGTCAGGTATCGGGAGGACGAGGGGCAGGGCGGAGGCCCGCACTACACGGCGTTCGCGCGAATGACGTCCGCGTAATACCGCGCGCTCGCCTTCGGCGTGCGCTCCAGCGTCGCGTAGTCGACGTGCACGATGCCGAAGCGCTTCGAGTAGCCGAGGGCCCACTCGTAGTTGTCGAGGAGGGACCAGGCGAAGTAGCCGCGGACGTCGGCGCCCCGGTCGATGGCGTCGAGCACGGCGCCGAGGTGTTGGCGGAAATAGGCCACGCGCAGGGGATCGTCGATGCGGCCGTCGATCAGGGTGGGCGGGTCGTAGAACGCCGCGCCGTTCTCGGTGACGTAGAGCGGCAGGTTGCCGTAGCGCTCCTTGACCCAGACCAGGATGTCGGTGAGGCCTTGCGGGAAGACCTCCCAGGAGGTCTCGGTGTACGCGGCGCGCGGGTTGCGCACGCGCGTGGCGCGCTCGATCACCGTGGCCGGGTCGCTCTTCGTCAGGCCGCGCGTGTAGTAGTTGATGCCGAGGTAGTCGAGCGGCTGCTGGAGCTCCTCGAAGTCCCAGGCCGGGAAGTCCGGCCAGGCCTCGCCGAACATCTCCCGCAACTCGGTCGGGTAGCTGCCGAAGAACAGCGGGTCGAGGTACTGGCGGTTCATGTAGGCGTCGGCGCGGCGCGTGGCCTCGCGGTCTTCATAGCTTTCCGACGCCGGGTACTTCGGCTCGAGGTTCACCACGATGCCGATCGGGCTCTTGCCGATGGTGCGGTAGGCCTGCACCGCCGCCGCGTGCGAGCGGAGCAGGTTGTGCGATGCGATCGGCGCCTCGAAGTGGTTGCGGTGCCCCGGCGCGAGCGCGCCGAGAAGGTAGCCGCCGTCGCTGACCACCCACGGCTCGTTGAGCGTCGTCCACATGGCCACGCGGTCGCCCAGGGCGCGGAAGAGCACCTGGGCGTAGTCGGCGAACCACCAGCTGATGTCGCGGTTGAGCCATCCGCCGCGGTCGTCGAGGGCCGCGGGGAGGTCCCAGTGATAGAGCGTTGCCACCGGCTTGATGCCGGCGCCGAGGAGCTCGTCCACCAGGCGGCGGTAGAAGTCCAGGCCGCGCTCGTTCACCGCCCCCGTCCCCTCGGGGAGGATGCGGCTCCAGGAGATGCTGAAGCGATACGCCCCGAGACCGAGGTCGCGCATCAACGCGACGTCTTCCTTGTAGCGGTGGTAGTGATCGCAGGCGACGTCGCCGGTCTCGTTGTTCACCGTGCGGCCGGGCGTGTGGCTGAAGCGATGCCAGGTGCTCGGCCCCGCGCCGTCGTCGAGCGGCGCGCCCTCGATCTGGTAGGCGGACGTGGCGGCGCCCCAGAGAAAGCCTGAGGGAAACGGGCGGGTCGTCGTCATGGGCGGCGGGGAGTCTACCCCAAAGAATGTAACCGGTTACGACGAGATGCGATGTCCAAAAGAAGCTTGCGCAGACGCCGAAAAGTTGCATAATGCCGTCCCTATGCAAATCGGGCCTCCCCTTCCACCTCGGGTGAGAGTCTCCGTCAGCACGGTCGTCGGCCGCTGAGCGCGGGCGCGGTACCATCCCGCTCCGCATGCATCGCTTCCGGGCGCTGATCCTGGTCGCTCTCGCCGAGCTGCTGGCGATGGGTCTCTGGTTCGGCGTCTCGGCGGTGGGGCCGCAGATCGCGGCGGAGTGGCGGCTGGACGAAGCGACGCTGAGCTGGCTGACCCTCGCCGTGCAGCTCGGCTTTGTGGCCGGCACGCTCTGCAGCGCGGTCTTCAACCTGCCGGACGTCATCCGCGCGCGGCATCTCTTCGCCCTCTGCGCGCTCCTCGGCGCCGTGGCGAACGCGATCCTGGCCTGGGCGGTGGTGAGCGCCGGCGTCGCGATCGCCCTCCGCTTCCTCACCGGCGTCTTCCTGGCCGGCGTGTATCCGCCGGGGATGAAGATCATTGCCACCTGGTTCAAGACCGGCCGCGGCTTCGCCCTCGGCGTGCTGATCGGCGCGCTCACGCTCGGCAAGGCCTCGCCGTACCTCGTGAACGCTTTCGGCGCGGACCACTGGCGCGTCAACGTCGGCATCGCCTCCGTCCTGGCCGCCTTGGCCTCGGTCCTCGTCGTGCGCTTCGTCGGCGAGGGCCCGTACGCGCTGCCGAACCAGCCCTTCGACATCACCCAGATCACCAGGGTCTTCGCCAACCGCGGCGTGCGCCTGGCCAACTTCGGCTACTTCGGCCACATGTGGGAGCTCTACGCCATGTGGGCCTGGGCGCCGGTGATGATCCGGGCCAGCCTGGCCGCGAGCGGCGACTCCCCTCGGCTCGCGGAGGCGGCGTCGTTCGCGGTGATCGGCGCGGGCGCGATCGGCTGCGTCGTCGCCGGTCTGATCGCCGATCGCATCGGCCGCGCCGTCGTGGCGGCAACAGCCATGGCCGGCAGCGGCGCCTGCTGCCTGGTCATCGGATTCCTCTACGGCAAGGCGCCCCTGGTCCTGCTCTTCGTCGCCGCGATCTGGGGCGCGACCGTGGTCGCCGACTCCGCCCAGTTCTCCGCCTGCGTGACCGAATTCGGCGACCCGCGCTACCTCGGCACCGCCCTGACGCTGCAGACGTGCATCGGGTTCCTGATCACGACGGTGTCGATCCGGATGATGCCGCTGCTCGTGGAGAGGGTAGGGTGGGAGTGGGCCTTTGCCTTTCTGGCGCCCGGCCCACTCCTCGGGATCGTCGCGATGATGCGACTCAAGAATTCATATCTTTCCCTTCCTCGAGCTTCTTGACCGCCGCTTCGAGGGTGCGCTTGTTCTGCTCATCCGGCGCCTGCGCCAGCGCGAGCTTCGCGTGCTTGAGCGCATCCTTGTACCGCCCCACCGCGGAGTAGCCACGGGCGAGGCCGACGTGCACGGGCCAGGTGTTCGGGTAGCGCTTGGCGTTCATCTCCCACACCTTCAGCGCTTCCTCTTTCTTGCCCTGATTGAGCAGCTGGCGGCCGTAGGTGTGCAGGTCGATCACCGTGGCCGTGGAGTGGTTCATCGCCTTCTCGCGTGTGGCCGCCGCATCGGCGGTCTTGCCCGCGGCTTCCTGGGCCATGGCCAGGGTGGAGAGGGTGCGGAAGTTCTCCTGGCCGATGAACGGGAAGGAGACCGCGCCCTGGGCGAACTCGAGCGCGTCGCCGGGGCGCTTGGCGGCGAGGGCGTACTGCGCGGCGGAGACCCAGCTCTGCCAGGTGAAGCCCTGGGAGTTGCGCAGCTCGTTGCGGATCTTCGCGAGATAGAGATCGGTGATGTTCTCGACCTGGACGGTGAACGGCACCTGCAGGTCTTCCCACTTGAGGGCGACTGTGGCCTTGTCGGGCTGCCGGTCGGTGAACTCGTAGGTCAGCCATTCGTTGTACTCGGCCTTGGAGGGCTTGACCTTCACCCGCAGCGCGTCTTCCGCGGGGTCGTAGGAGTAGCTGCCCCAGGAGTCGGCGTTCTTCGAGAAGATCACCGTCCACTCCTCGGGGCCGGCGATCATGTGCAGGCCGTAGCGGCCGGCCTTCAGCGGCTGTCCCTCGACCTTCACGTCGTGCGAGACGGTGAAGACCGTGTTCTGGTTGGCGCCGGCGCGCCACGGGCACTCCTTGCACGTGCCGAAGGCCTCGTCGATCGTCCCGTAGGGAACGAGCGTGCCCCAGATCTTCCCGCGGCGGTCTTCGCCGTTCGGAGCGTGCACGTCCGGGCTGTTGTAGTCGACGGTCACGCTCACGAGACCGATGTACTGGGTGACCGAGGACTTCTGGTTGTCGCCGTCGGGCGGCGTGGTGATGCCCTGCGCCGCGGCGAGCGAGGCACACGAGAGCAGGGCGATGGCGATGAGGAAACGACGCATGACCTTCTCCTTCTTGTTGGCGACGGGATGATAGGCCGCGCCCCGGGCGAGGGTGTCGAGGTTCTGCAACAAGACGGCGTCCGTCTGCTACGGACAGGGAGCGATGTGCCACCTCCCGATCAGTGATAGCGTGGAATGAGCCATGTCCGTCCGCCGCTCGGTCGTCCACTCCGCCTCCGAGGATCGCCTCCAGAAGCTCATCGAGGAGCGGCTCGCCCCGGGGGCGGACAAGGAGGCCATCGACAAGCGGATGTGGGACCTCTTCGGCGAGGAGTGGGCGATCATGTCCACCGATTTGGCCGGATTCTCCCGCGGCGTCGCCGAGTTCGGGATCATCCACTTCCTGCAGACGATCTACGAGTCCGAGCGCATCCTCGTGCCGGTGATCGAGGAGCACGACGGCATCCTGCTCAAGGTCGAGGGCGACAGCTTCCTGGTCATCTTCCGCAACCCGAACAAGGCCATCCGCGCCGCCATCGCCATGCAGCGCACGGCGCGGCAGTACAACGCCGACCAGCCGCCCGAGGAGCACGTGCTGCTCTGCGTGGGCCTCGGCTTCGGCAACGTGCTGCGCATCGGCGACTCCGATGTCTTCGGCGTCGAGGTCAACGCCGCCTGCCTCCTCGGCGAGGACACGGCCAAGGCCTCGCAGATCATGGTCACGCAGGCCGTGTGCACGGCAGCAGGGGAGGTGGAAGGCGTGACGTTCGAGGAGATCGACCGCGTGCCGCCCGGAGCAGGGAAGGCCTACCGGGTGCGGTACGACTGAGAAAGGGGCGTATCCGAGTGTCGCCCATCGCGGACAACCCGTCTCCCCCGCGCGGCGCGCGCCCGACGCGCGAACGTGAGCGTTCATTCCAATAACATCAACGGCGATTGCCCAAGTCGTGTGCAGTGTTGCAGTAGCTCTCCTCGGATCGTGCAACGCGCGTTGCGGCACGCCGGATGCGAAGCATCCGGGCAAGCGATCGCAATTCAACCCGAGGAGAAATCAATCATGTCCAGGTCCGCTACGCGTGTATTCAAGGGAGCTCTGTTTCTGTGTCTCGTCATCGGCGCCGCCGGCTGCGGCACCATGGCCAACGGCGGCCATCAGAAAGTGCCGGTGCTGTCCGATCCCGCCGGGGCCACGGTGATCTCGGATTGCGGCCGCGGTCCGCAGGAAGTCGGCACCACGCCCGTGGTCGTGAAGGTCAGCCGCAAAGCCGACCGTTGCATTATCACTCTGCAGAAGGAAGGCTACGGCGCGGAGTCGGTCGTCCTCACCCGGCACATCTCCGGGTGGCTGTGGGGCAACCTCTTCCTGCCGTACATCACCGTGCCCGGCGTGCTCGTCGACCTCTACGATGGCGGCGCGTACCGCCGCGCGCCCGCCTCGGTGGACGTGAAGCTGAGGCAGGAGACCGCGTCGCTGCGGTGATCCGAAAACGCCGCTCGGCCCCATGAGGCCGGGCGGCGTTTAGCGCTCATTCGTCGAAGGCCGCCATCTTCCACGGACTCTGCCCACCGAGGGAGACGTAGAACGCCCACAGCGCCAGCGCGATCACGGCGAGGAAGGGAATCGCCGCGAGCGTCGTCACCCAGGCCGCGCCGTTCGCTGCAGGCATGTCCATGAGCGGCGTGAACGTGGCCCGCATGGCGATGAGGGCGAGCATGCCGTAGCGGACGGAGACGAGGATCACCAGCGCGGCAATGGCGACGAGGATGGGGATGTCCGCGGGCGCGGTGAACTTCACCACGTGCAGGCCGGCGACGATCAGCGAGAAGACCACGATGCCGAGGACGCGCTTGCGGAAGATGGTCGTCATCAGCACGAGCAGCACGATGGTCAGGAACCCGAAGTACATGCTCAGCACGGGCGCGTCGAGCAGGTGCGCGATCGTGTGGCGCATGCTCTTGACGTACGGAAACACCCCCCAGCTCGGCCCGGGCTCGGTGCCCGTGGCGAGGGCCTGGGCGTAGCGCGTGGCCGTGCCGAGGAGGGCGTAGGCGACGCCGGCGAGAACGCCGATCAGCACGTCGCGGCCGACCATCGGATCGCGCACTCGCCCGGCGATGAGACGCGACCAGGAGATCAGCTTCTCCGGCCAGCGCCGGCGCACGTACGGCTCGAGGGCGATGTAGAGGACGAAGAGCACCAGCGCGAGAACGAGCGCGGAGCCGACGCTGCGCCAGGCGTGGGTGAACACGTCGCGCAGCTCGCCGGCGTAGTTCAGGCTGAGCAGGTTCGCCGCGCCCTGGAGCACGAATGCGGCGAAGGCGAAGTGCAGCGCCGCCTGGCGATCGCTGCGGCGCGTCGAGAGATTGCGCCATGCCAGCAGCACCGCCAGCGCGACGATGGCGAAGACGACCGTGTACACGACGGCGAAGGCGACGCCCGGCATCCCCGGCACCGCCCCCGATCCCGGCTGATCCCACGGCGTGCGCACCTCGAAGTACACCGGCGTGCCCTTCCACGCCGCCGCCTCGACGCGGATCGGGATCTTGCTGCCGGGATAGGTGCCGCTCCACGCCCGGCGCGAGTCGAACGCCGCCGGCGGCGGCTCCTTGCCCGGCGTCTCGCTCTTCATCGTCCTCGGCTCGAGCCCCGCCTCCACGAGCAGCGCCCGCCAGTCCAGCCGCCGCGGCGTCCACGACGCCTCCGGCCCGGCCAGCAGGAACGTCAGCCGCCCCTGCGTGTCCACTTCGATCGACGTGCGCCCCGGCGCGGTCGCCGACGGCGGCATCACTTCCCACTCCCGCGGCGAGATGCCGTAGTCGATGCGATAGACGAGCGCGGGCGGGCCGCTCTTCATCGCGCCCCACTGCCTGGTCGACTCCAGCCAGCCCACGAACCACTTCTGCCCGAACTCGGCGATCGGGTCGCCGGTCGCGGGCACCCCGAACGTCTTCAGCAGCGCGGACGCGCGGTCGTGCAGCACGTCCGGCGAGCGGTCGAGGGAAACGAAGTTCGTGACCGCCGTCTGCTGGCGCAGGAGGATGAGCAGCGCGAAGAGCACGATCGTCGCCGACAGCAGCAGCCACGCCTTGCCCGGCGCGAGCGAGCCCTCCGTCCCCGCGGCGGCGACGATGCGCGGGCTCGGCGTCTCGCCCGCGGCGATCGCCGCGTGCAGCAGATCGCCGCCGGGGAGGGACTCGACGACCTCGCGCGCGGAGCGCGGGCGCTGCGCGGGATCGTTGGCCAGGCAGCGCAGGATGATCCGCTCCACGGCCGGATCGAGGTCGCGCACGAAGTCCGAGGGGTGGGTGATGTCGCTGGCGTCGCGCAGCCGCTCGACGAAGCTCTGCGCCGTGTGCGCGCGCCGGCCGGTGAAGAGCTCGTACATCACCAGCCCGAGGGCGTAGAGATCGCTCTGCACGGTGGCGGGCTGCCCGGCGAGCTGCTCCGGCGCGACATACGCCGGCGTCCCGGCCACCGAGCCGTGCTGCGCGTCGTCCGCGAGCAGCGCCAGGCCGAAGTCGGTGATGTGCGCCACCCCCTCGGAGTCGATGAGCACGTTCGCCGGCTTGAGGTCGCGGTGGACGACGCCCTTTGCGTGCGCGGCGGAGAGGCCCGCGGCGATCCCGCGCGCGATCTCCACGGCTCGTTCATGAGACACGCGCCCGATGCGCTTGAGCAGGCGGGCCAGGTCCTCGCCGTCCACGTACTCCATGGCCACGAAGCTGTGGTCGCCCCACTCGCCGATGTCGTAGGTGCGGCACACGTTCGGGTGCGAGACCTGCCGACCGATGCGGACCTCATCGTGGAGGCGCTGTACGCGGACGGGATCGCGGGTGAGGTGCGCGGGCAGGAACTTCAACGCGACGATCTGCCCCAGCTTCCGGTCCTCGGCCCGATAGACCTCGCCCATCCCACCCGCGCCGAGGATGCTGGCGATGCGATAGCGCGCGGCCACGAGGGTGCCCGGTGCGAACTGATCGCCGCCCATGGGCGCGGCCGCGGCGCGCGCGGCATCGGCGGCCGAGTCGATGGAGACACCGACGGTCTTGTCGGAGGGTTCGCTCATTGTGGGGGCTCCTGAAGTATAAGACCGGGCGATGAGATCGGTGCTGTACTTCCACGGCTTCGCCTCCTCGCCCGGCAGCGCGAAGATCACCGCGCTGCGGCCGCTGCTCGCGCCGCACGGGATCGAGCTGAACACGCCCGACCTGAACGTGCCGTCGTTCGAGAAGCTGGACTGGGACGCAATCGTCGCCTACGCCGCGGCCATGGCTCATGCCACGCCGCCGCGCGCGCTCGTCGGCAGCTCCCTCGGCGCCCTGGTCGCTTTGGCAGTAGCTGCGCGGTTGTGGACAGGCAGGATTGCCTGTCCTCCACTCGTGCTGATCGCCCCCGCCCTCGGCGCCGCCGACCGCTGGAAGGAGAAGCTCCCGCCGGGCGACCCGATCACCGTCTTCAACTACGCGCGTGCGGCCGACGCGCCGATCCACCGCCGCTTCTTCGAGCAGATGAACGAGGTGCGCGTCGACGAGCAGCCGCCGCCCGCACGGGTGACGGTGGTGATGGGCCGCCTCGACGAGACCGTGCCATTCGACCTGGTCGAGAAGCGCTGGAAGGAGTGGGAGGCCTCGGGCCGCCTCGCGCCGGGCTCGAAGTTCATCGAGCTCGCCGAGGGTGATCACGGGCTCGTGCCGCACGCGGAGATCATCCACGATGCCATTCTGGAGGCAGTGTCATGATCGCCATCACCCGAGACGTCCCGCGCTCGATCGTCGCCTGCGAGCTGACGCACATCGACCGCACGCCCGTCGACTACCTGATGGCCGCGACCGAGCACCGCGAGTACCGCGATCTCCTCGCATCCCTCGGCATGAAGGTCATTCGTATTCCCGCCGACGAGAGCTATCCCGACTGCGTCTTCATTGAAGACACCGCGATCGTGCTCGACGAGCTGGCGGTGATCACGCGTCCCGGCGCGCCTTCGCGGCGCGGCGAGACGCGCGCCGTGGCGGAGGCGCTCGATCCCTACCGCCCGCTCCTGCACATCGAGGCGCCGGCGACACTCGACGGCGGCGACGTGCTCGTCCTCGACGACCAGATCTACGTCGGCATCTCCTCGCGCACGAACGAGGCCGCGCTCGCGCAGCTGCGCTACTACACCCGGCGCGAGGTCATCCCGGTCGGGGTCCATGGCTGCCTGCATCTGAAGTCGGCGATCACGCGCGTCTCGTCCGGCGCGCTGCTGGTGAACCGCGAGTGGATCGACGTCACGCCGTTCGAGGGATGGGAGCTGATCGACGTCGAGGAGCCGTTCGGTGCGAACGCGCTGCTCCTCGGCGAAACGGTCGTCTATCCCAGCGCCTATCCGCGGACGCGGGAGAAGCTCGAGGCCCGCGGGATCGACGTCCGCACCGTGCACGCGGACGAGCTGGCGAAGGCCGAGGGCGGCGTGACCTGCTGCTCGCTGCTGGTGGCGTAAGATCTCGCGATGCTTTCCCGTCGCAGTTTCCTCGTCACGGGCTCGCTGACCGTCGCCGCCGGAGCGCTCGCTCCCACGCTCGCGCAGACCAACCAATGGGACCGCGTGCGCGCCGAGTTCGATCTCGACCCGGCCTTCACGCACGCCAGCCTCTTCTACATGACCCCGCATCCGCGGGCGGTGCGCAACGCGGTCGAGGCCTACCGGCGCCAGCTGGACGCGAACCCGTTCCTCACCGTCGAGCACGGCCTCTTCGAGCAGGAGAAGCCGTATCCGGTCCGGACCGCCGCCGCCATCGCCGGCTACATCGGCGCGAGCACGGACGAAATCGCCCTCACCCCGAACACGACCACCGGCCTCTCCATCGTCTACCACGGCCTCCCGCTCCAGGCCGGCGACGAGATCCTCACCACCGCCCACGACCACTACGTGCACCACGAGTCCATCCGTTTGGCTGCCGAGCGCGCCGGCGCGACGTGGCGCAAGGTCGCCCTCTTCGACTCTCATGACGCCATCTCCGCCGACCAGATCGTCGACCGCATCCGCAAGGCCGTCGGTCCGAAGACGCGCGTCGTCGGCGTGACCTGGGTGCATTCGAGCACTGGTCTCAAGCTCCCCATCGCCCGCATCGCCGCCGCGGTCAAGGAAGTGAACCCAAAGGTGATCCTGGTCGTCGACGGCGTCCACGGCATCGGTGTCGAGGACCCGAAGACCGTCACCCAGGGCGCGGACGTCTTCGTCGCCGGCACGCACAAGTGGATCTTCGCGCCGCGCGGCACGGGCTTCGTCTGGGCCCGGCCGCAGGTGTGGGCGACGATGCGTCCGCTCATCCCCACCTTCAGCGCGTTCGAGCCGTTCATGGCCTGGGCGGACGAGAAGAGGCCCGACCCGCCCGCCCGCGCCAGCTGGTTCACGCCCGGCGGCTTCCAGGCCTTCGAGCACTGGTGGGCCGTGCCCGCGGCGATCGAGTTCCATCGCGCCATCGGCCCGGCCAAGATCACCGATCGCATTCATTCGCTCAACGCGATGGTCAAGGACGAGCTGGCGAAGATGCCTCACGTCGTCCTCTACACCCCGCGCTCGCGCGACCTCTCCTCGGGGATCGTCTGCTTTGACGTCAAGGGCAAGGCTCAGAACGAGGTGGTCCGGATCCTCCACGACCGCGACCACATCCTGGCCTCGACCTCGCCGTACAAGGTGTCGTACGCCCGCGTGGCCTTCGGCATCGCCAACAACGAGGCGGAGGTGGAGAAGACGGTGAAGGCGATCAGGGCGTTGGCGTAGCCCGCAGCTCCTTACACGTGGTAGCATCTGTAAGGAGACATCTCGATGCCGCGCTCGACGATCACCAGCAAGAGACAAACGACCATCCCGAAAGAAGTCTGCGAGGCCCTCGACGTGGGCCCCGGCGACAAGATCACGTGGGAAGTCAATGGCGGACGCGTTGCCGTGACGACGGAGCGCCCCGCGTTCTGGCGATGGGTCGGCACCGTGAAGGGTGGCCCCGACGACCCGGTGCGGGCCGTCGCGGAAGCACGCAAGAGCAGAGGGCGCATCTGACGTGCAGCGTGTCGTCGTCGATGCGAACGTTTTCGTATCGCTGTTGACCGGCCGGCACGAGAAGCAGCGCGAAGTCGCCGCCGCGCTTCTGCAAGAAGCTGAAGACGGCGAGGTCGTCGTCATCCTCCCGCAGTTTGTCGTCTTCGAGGTGACGTACGTCCTGCAGAGCCTGTATGGGGTCATGGGCGATCGCCTCGCGTCGATGATCCGCGACCTCCTCACGTTTCCCGGAGTGCAGGTCACCGACGACTGCCCGTGGAACCGCATCTTCGAGCTCTGGCCGAATCGCCTCCCCGGCCTGGCCGATGCGTCGATCGCGGCCGTCGCGATGACGAACCGCTACGACGCCATCGCCACCTTCGACCAGAAGCTCGCGAACCGCGCGAAAGATCTCGGCGTCGCCTCGTACTGGTAATCATCGAGACCGGTGTTCCACCGGCAGGAGGTGTTTACCGAAACCGCTCCGGTCGCAGTGCGGCGATGTAGACGTTCTCGGGCCCCGGCGAGCGTCCGAGGAGGGATGACCATCGGGCGTCATCGCGTACAGCCCCGACCAGCGTTAGCCGATCGCGACGTCGCGCAGCGCCGGCACGCGCTCGCGCGTCATCCGCAGCACTTCCGCCAGCCAGGCCTCGTCGTCGACGGACGGATCGTCCGGCCAGAGCAGCAGCACATGCCCGTCGCGGACGCGCAGGTGATAGGTGGTGCACGGTGGGGATACTCTGTATGAGCGGATCGGGACGTCGAGGTTATGGCGTGCGACTCTACGTCTGGTGGAGCGCGACGCTTTCTCGTGAGAGGCCGAGGCCGAATTCGTCAGTTTTCATGGTTTGCGCCGTATGCTGTTGCCTTATGGGAAGAGAATCGAAAACAACGCCCCGCGGACGCGACGCTCGCACCGGTGAGTTTACGACCGTAGAGAAGGCTCGGAACAACCCGAACACGCATGTTGTCGAGTGCGTGCCAAAGCCCGGCCACGGGGATACGAAGAAGAAGTAGTGCTGCGGGTCGTTCTGATCGCGCTGTACCTGGCGCTTTGCCGAACTGCGGCCGGCACGACGATCATTGCGGTCTGGACGCGGGCGGAAGTCGTGCTCGCGGCAGACAGCATGGTCTCCGGTGGCCATAATTTCGCCATCAAAGGTGACATGTGCAAGATCCGCGTGATCGGGCCCACTTTGTTCGCGAGCGCTGGTTTGGTAGCGGACTTTTCGCTGCAGGTTGACGTACATCGGATTGCGCAGGAGACAGGCGGCGGTTCGGTTCGCGAGCACGCCGAACACTTCTCAGAGCGCTTTCTCGCGGAGATGGACCGGGTCGTGCGTTGGGCAAAAGAGCACGATCGGGAGGCTTGGTCGGAGTACCAGCGCAAGGAGTGCTTTGAAGCCGTCTTCGCCGGCGTGGAGGACAAGATGCCGGTGCTGCTCCTGCGTACGTTCCGTTGTGCCGCTGATTTTCAAGGCAGACCATTCGTAACCGTCGCGCGCAGCATGGAACTGCCCTGGTGATTGTGATCCCGCCGGCTTGCGGTACCTGCCGCTTGGGGCAGGTAGGGCCGAGCGGCCACCCGTGGATTTTTGGCGCAAGCACGACGCCGCGACCGCTGCGCGCCTTTTGGTTGAAGAGCAGATGCAAGCGAGTCCTGACCGCGTTGGCGGTACCGTCACCGTCGTGCGTGTAAGCGCTGCCGGTGTTGCATGCGTTGCTTGTCCACCCCCGTGCGCTGCCTTGCAGACGGTAGAGAGCAAGTAGAAGCTTCCGTACTCGACGTGATCAGGGCGCTGGCGTAAATCGCTCCGGCCGCAGCGCGCCGATGTCGATCGACGTCTTCCCGTCGACGATCAGCTCCGCCATCAGCTGCCCGATCGCCGGCGCGTGCATGACCCCGTGGCCGTTGCAGCCGGCGGCGATGTAGACGTTCTCGCGCTCCGGCGAGCGCCCGAGGAGCGGGTGGCCGTCGGGCGTCATCTCGTACAGGCCCGACCAGCGCTCGCCGATGGGCACGTCGCGTAGCGCCGGCACGCGCTCGCGCGTCATCCGCAGCACCTCCGCAAGCCAGGCTTCGTCGTCGATCGGCGGATCGTCCGGCCAGAGCAGCAGCACGCGACCGTCGCGGACGCGCACGTGGTACCAGTCGCCCGCCCAGATGGTCATCGGCAGCTTCTCGTCGAAGACGTCCGTCGGAACCGTGGCCACCGCGTTCCTCCGCAGCGGCACGATCGGCGCGCCCGCCCACGCGCCGCGCGTGTTGATCACCACCGGCGCGTCGATGTCCTCGATCTCTACGGCCGTGTCGAACTGAAAGCGCACGCCGAGGCGCCGCGCGCCGTCGGCGTAGCCGCGGAGGATGTTCATGGCCCGGATGAAGCCGTCGGTCGGACAGAACGCGCCGCCGAGGACCGCAGGGTCACCCATGGCCGGACTGATCTCGCGCGCCTCGTCCGCGCTCACCATCCGCGCCTCGTGCAGCCCGCACGCGTGCTGCACCGCCTGCGCGGCCTTGAGCGCGCGCAGCTCTTCCTGCGAACGCGCGAGAAACAGGTAACCGTACGGGCGATAGCCGGAGTCGACGCCGAGCTCGTCTTCGAACTGCTGCAGCTTCGCCCGCGAGAGCATCGACAATCGGACGTTGATGTCGCTGTCGAACTGGGCCCGAAATCCACCGGTGGCCTTCGACGTGCTACCCGCACCGAAGTCGGGCCCGCGATCGACGACCAGCACGTTGCGGCAGCCGCGCGCCGCGAGGTGGTAGGCGACGCTCGCGCCGATCACGCCCGCTCCCAGGATCACGATGTCCGCATTCATTCCCGACGATCTTCGCATACGATTCGGACGATGATCCGAGGCGCGCTCGCGCTGTTGCTCCTCTCCGCCTGCGCCACCACGACCACGGCGCCTTTGCCGGAGCCGCCGCCGGTGACCATGTCCGCGGAGACGCGCCAGCAGCGCGAGCGTGAGCTTGCCGAGGCCCGCGCGGGGTACGAGAAGAATCCGAACGACGCCGACGCCCTCATCTGGCTCGGCCGCCGCACCGCCTACCTCGGCCGCTACAAAGAGGCGATCGACGTCTTCAGCGAGGGGATCAAAAAGCACCCGCGCGACGCCCGGATGTACCGCCATCGCGGCCACCGCTGGATCACCCTGCGCCAGTTCGACCGCGCCATCGAGGACCTCTCCCGCGCCGCGAAGCTGATCCGCGGCACGCCCGACCAGATCGAGCCGGACGGCCTGCCCAACGCCCGCAACATCCCCACCAGCACGCTCCAGTCGAACATCTGGTACCACCTTGGCCTCGCCCACTACCTGAAAGGCGACTTCGAGCGTGCCCTCGAGGCCTACCGCGAGTGCATGGCCGTCTCCAAGAACCCCGACGGCGTCGTCTCCACCTCGCACTGGCTCTACATGACCCTGCGCCGCCTCGGCCGCCCCGCCGAGGCCGAGCAGGTCCTCGCTCCGATCGGCCCGAGCATGGACGTCATCGAGAACGTCGCCTACCACAAGCTCCTGCTGATGTACCGCGGCGAGATCGCCGCCGAGGAACTGGAGCGCGAGGATCCCGCGACGGTCGACGGCACGACCATCCTCTACGGCGTCGGCAACTGGCACCTCTACAACGGCCAGCCGGAAAAGGCACGACCGCTGTTCGAGAAGGTGACGGCGGGGAAACAGTGGGCGGCGTTTGGGTACATTGCTGCCGAGGCGGAGATGCGCCTGTTACAATAACCGCCGCTCTCTCTCCCAACGGGTCCGCATGAACGTCCTGAATCCAGGCGCGTACGCGTTTTCGCCGTACGCCGTTCCCGTCGCCCTGACGGCGGTGGTCATCCTTGCGTTCGGCGCGCGTGTGCTGCTGCGCCATCGCACGAGCCTCGGCGCGGCGTTCTTCACCATGACCCTGGTGGTCGCGGTCTGGATGACGCCGTTCGCGGCGATGTACTCCACCGTCGACGCGCGCGTGGCGCTCTTCTGGGCCCGGCTGGCTTACCTCGGCGTGCCGTTCATCGCCCCGGCCGTGTACTGGTTCACCGTGGAGATGCTGCGCATCAACGGCGGGCGCCGCATCGCCCTGGTCGCCGCCTGGAGCGTGGCCGCGTTCTTCTCCGCCACCGCCGTGGCCAGCCCCGATCTGATCCCCCGCGTGCAGGAGTACTGGTGGGGCTTCTATCCGCGCTACAGCGTCGCTGTCGGCATCCCCTTCCTGGTTTTCTTCTTTGGATATTTGATCGCGTCGCTGGTCGAGTTCCTGCGCGCCTATCGTGAGGCGGACGCCGAGCGCGATCGCCTGCGCTGGCAGCTCGTCGCCTTCGGCATCGCCTACCTCGGCTGCGTCGACTACCTGCCCAAGTACGGCGTGCCCGCGTACCCCTTTGGCTACCTGGCCATCCTCGGCTTCGTCGTCGTCACCGCGCGCTCGATGCGCAAGTTCGACTTCGTGGCCATCACGCCGTCGCTGGCCGCGCCGGAGATCATCGGCACGATGGCTGACGCGCTCTTCGTCTGCGACCGCGGCGGGCGGATCGAGTTCGCCAACCGGGCCGCGGCCGCGCTCCTCGGCTACTCCGAGGCCGAGCTGGCGGGCAAGCGCATCGACGAGCTGCTCGCCCAAGAGGGAGAGCTCTCCGCGAAGCTGCATCGCCGCTCGCTGCGCAACGACGAGTACGTCTTTACCTCGAAGGCCGGCGAGCGCGTCGACCTCACCCTCTCCATCGCCCCGGTGATGCACGACGGCACTCCGGCCGGCGCGGTGATCATCGGCCGCGACATGCGCGACCGCAAGCGCGCCGAGCGCGAGATCCTGCAGGCCGTGACGCTGCTCCAGTCGACGCTCGACTCCACGGCGGACGGCATCCTCGTCATCGGCGACGGCAACCGCATCCTCTCTTACAACCAGCGCTTCCTGGAGATGTGGCACATCCCCCAGGAAATGATGGACAGCGGCGACGACCGGCGGGCCCTCCGCCGTGTCATCGAGCAGCTGGCCGACCCGAACGAGTTCGTGCGCACCATCGAAGCGCTGAGCGCGCAGCCGGAGGCGGAGAGCTTCGACCTGTTGGAGCTCGGCGACGGGCGGCGCTTCGAGCGCTACTCGATCGGCCGGCGCGTGGCGGACGGGCTCAACATCCGGGTGTGGAGCTTCCGCGACGTCACCGCGCGCTTCGCCGCTGAGGCCGCGCTGCGCGAGTCGGAGATCCGCTACCGGCTCCTCTTCGAGCAGAACGCCGCCGGCGTCTGCGTCAGCCGCCTGGACGGGCAGATCGTCGACTGCAACGCCACCTTCGCGTCGCTGCTCGGCTACCGGCGCAACGATCTCGTCGGCAGCACGATGCGGAAGTTGTACGGCACGTCGACGGAGTTCGACGAGATCGCGTCGCTGCTCGGCGGCGTCGGCACGCTCAACAGCGTCGAGATCGAGCTGCGTCGCGCCGACGGCACGCCGATCTGGGTGCTGGAGAACCTCGTCCTGGTCGGCGACTCCATGTCCGGCGTCATCCACGCCACCGTGGTCGACATCAGCGACCGCAAGCGCGCCGAGGAGCAGATCGAGTTCCACGCCTACCACGACGTCCTCACCCACCTGCCGAACCGCAAGCTCTTCACCGACCGCCTGCGCCACAGCCTCATTCGCTCCAAGCGCACCGGGCGCTCGCTGGCGGTGATGTTCATCGACGTCGATCACTTCAAGACCATCAACGACACCCTCGGCCATACGGCGGGCGACGAGCTGCTGCTGGAGATGTCCCGCCGCCTGCGCGACTGCGTCCGCGACGACGACACCGTGGCCCGCCTCGGCGGCGACGAGTTCACCATCATCCTGGCCGAGCTGCGCCAGCCCGAGGACGCCATCGGCGTGGCCCAGAAGATCCTCGAGACCGTGCAGGTGCCGCTCACCATCGGCAACATGCCCATCGTCGTCACGGCCAGCATCGGCATCGC
Organism: Thermoanaerobaculia bacterium; assembly: GCA_044866315.1. Taxonomy (GTDB): domain Bacteria; phylum Acidobacteriota; class Thermoanaerobaculia; order Gp7-AA8; family Gp7-AA8; genus QHVT01. Next base: position 42,519 of record JBIOTX010000214.1, read on the forward strand.
CCTCTATCCGGTCGACGGCATCGATCCGGAGGCGCTCCTGCGCAACGCCGACAGCGCCATGTACCGGGCTAAGGAGGCGGGGCGGAACACGGTCCAGCTCTGCACCGACGAGATGAAGAAGCGGGCCATGGACCGGCTGGCGGTGGAGAGCCGGTTGCGCGCGGCGCTGCGCGAGGATCAGCTCCTGATCGTCTATCAGCCGCAGATCAGCCTCGTCACCGGTCGGACCATCGGGGTGGAGGCCCTGGTGCGCTGGAACGACCCGGAGCGTGGCGTGGTCGGCCCGGCGTCGTTCATCCCCATCGCCGAGGAGACGCGCCTCATCATTCCGCTGGGCGAGTGGGTGCTGCGCACCGCCTGCCGGCAGATGAAGGCCTGGCACGACCGCGGCTCGGGACCGGTGCGGCTCGCGGTCAACCTCTCCGCGCGGCAGTTCCAGCAGCAGGACCTCGTGGAGATGATCCAGAGCGCGCTCGAAGAGTCGCAGCTCCCGCCCGACGCGCTGGAGCTGGAGATCACCGAGACCACGGCCATGCAGAACGCGGAGGTGACCGTGGACGTGCTCCGGGCCCTGCGCCGCATCGGCGTCGGCATCTCCATCGACGACTTCGGAATGGGCTACTCGTCGCTCAACTACCTCAAGCGCTTCCCCATCACTGCGGTGAAGATCGACCGCGCCTTCCTGGGTGACATCACCACCGACGAGGGCGACGCGGCGATCGTCTCCGCCGTCATCGGAATGGCCCGGAGTCTCCGGTTGCGCGTGATCGCCGAGGGCGTAGAGACCGCGGAGCAGTACGCGTTCCTGAGGGCCAAGAACTGCGACGAGGCCCAGGGGTACTACTTCAGCCGCCCCACGAACCCGGAGGAGATGTCGCGCGTGCTTCTCGAGCAGCCCGTGTTCGTGCGGCGGGAGCCGCGGATGGTCATGTAACGATCTCCTGACGGACCCGGGCGCGGGTCTTGAACGCTCATGTCGTCAGGAGGAACCAAGCGATGGCCATCGACCCAGTATGGATCTGGATCGGACTCGCAGTAGTCGCGCTCCTGATCGTCGTCGCGCTGGTGTCGCGGGGCTCGAAGCGTGCGCGTAGCGAGCATCTCCGCGAGAAGTTCGGCAGTGAATACGACCATGTGGTGCATGAGACTGGCAGCCGCAAGCGGGCCGAGCAGGAGTTGCTCGCGCGCGCCGAGGAAGTCGAGAAGTACCCGATTCGCGCCCTGAATGCCACGGAACGCGACCGCTATCGCGGCGAGTGGGTGCGCATCGAGCAGCGCTTCCTGGAGCGGCCGACCACGGCCGTGGCCGAGGCGGACGAGCTCGTCGCGGACATCATGCGCGTGCAGGGCTACCCGATAGGCGACTTCGATCGCCACGCCGCGCATCTGTCGGTGAAGCACCCGCGCGTGGTGGAGCACTATCGCGCCGGGCACAAGCTCATCACCGGCACGCCGGCGAGCGCGTCGACGGAGGATCTGCGGCAGGCCATGCTGCACTACCGCGCGCTCTTCACCGAGCTGGTGGGGACCGGCGGCGCCGCCGACCGCACGGACGTCGCGCAGGACGTGCCGCGGGCGAACGAAATCCAGGCGCCGCGGGTGACCACGACGCGTACGGCCTCGGACGTAGTGGACGAAGACCGCGCTACACCGCGACCGGATACTTCCCACTGAAGCAGGCCGTGCAGTAAAGGTTGCGGGGGTCGTCGTTCTTACGGACGGCCTCCAGCATCCCTTCCTCGCTCAGATAGCCGAGGGAATCGGCCTCGATGAACTCGCGGATCTCGTCGTTCGAGTGCGAGCTGGCGATCAGGTCGCGCCGCTCCGGCGTGTCGATGCCGTAGTAGCAGGACCAGGCCGTAGGCGGCGAGGAGATGCGCATGTGCACCTCCTTCGCGCCCGCCTCCTTGAGCATGCGCACGATCTTCTTCGAGGTCGTGCCGCGCACGATGGAGTCGTCGATCAGGATCAGCCGCTTGCCGGCCACGAGCTCGCGGACGGGATTCAGCTTCACCTTCACCCCGAAGCTGCGGATGGTCTGCTTCGGCTCGATGAACGTGCGGCCGACGTAGTGATTGCGGACCAGCCCGTACTGGAAGGGGATGCCCGACTCCAGCGCGTAGCCGAGGGCCGCGAACACGCCCGAGTCCGGCACGGGCACGACCACGTCGCCGTCCACCGGATGCTCCTTCGCCAGCTGCGCGCCGAAGCGCTGGCGCGTCTCGGCCACGCTGTTGCCGAAGACGACCGAGTCGGGACGGGCGAAGTAGACGTGCTCGAAGATGCAGCGGGCCTCGCGCTCCGCGCGGGCCTCGCGCACCACCCGCACGCCCGTACGCTCGATGACGATCATCTCTCCCGCGCCGATCTCGCGAACCGTCTCCGCGGCGATGAGATCGAACGCGCAGGTCTCCGACGAGACGGCGTAGGAGTCCTCGAGCTTGCCGAGCACGAGCGGGCGGAACCCGTACGGATCGCGGGCGGCGAAGATCCGCCCCGGCGCCAGCAGCGCGACCGCGTAGGCGCCCTGCACGCGGGAGAGCGCGTCCACGAACGCGCGCTCCAGGTCCGGCTCCTTCGAGCGGGCGATCAGGTGCACGATGACCTCGGAGTCCGCAGTGGAGTTGAAAATCGCCCCCTCCGCCTCCAGCTGCCGGCGGAGCTCGTTCCCATTGACGAGGTTCCCGTTGTGGGCGACGGCGATCGCCCCCTTGCTCGTGGAGGCCACGATCGGCTGGGCGTTGCACAGCATCGACCCGCCCGCCGTCGAGTAGCGCACGTGCCCGATGGCCGTATCTCCCGGCAGCCGCGCCAGCCGCTCGTGCGTGAACACATCCGCGACGTACCCCATCTCCTTCTCGAAGACGATCCGCCCGTCGTCGTTCACCGAGGCGATCCCGGCGCTCTCCTGCCCGCGATGCTGCAGCGCGTAGAGGCCGAGGTAGACGAGATTCGCCGCGTCCGCCCTGCCGAGCACGCCGAAGACACCACACTCTTCGTGAAGTTTGTCGAGCACGTGGAAGTCAACGGGGATTATGACAGGGAAATTCGGTGGAGCGCCGGCTGCCTGCCGGCCGGCGGTCACCAGTCGCGACTGCGGCGATCTTTCAGCAGCTGTTCGAGAACACTCTTCTTCGCACGCGGCCGCGGCCGCGTGAAGAAGTCATCCGGTAGCTTTCCCGTCCCCCTCCGCGCCTCCCCCTGGGCCACTAGTTCGTCGATCCTCTCCTCGATCGTCTGCTCCCGCAGCGGCACCACCTTCGCCACCGCCCGTCCCCCGTCGCGCAGCACGATCGTCTCCCCGTCCTTCAGCTCTTCGGGGAGGCGGCTCACGTCGGCGAGGTCGAGGGTTTTCATGGCTGCTGCCGAGTGTAACCCTCTCCCGCCCTCCGGACATCCCGCGCGTCCGCTGCGTGTCTCACGCGACGATCCTACCTCGGTCCGTCAAGCGCTCTACCACTACTGAAGCCGACGTTTGCTTCACCAGCCTATGGATCGCCGCCGTTGCCGCAGTCCACGTATTCGCTGGCAAAGATGGCCCGATCGTCTGCAAACTTCTTGACCCACTCACAGCCAGCGGGGAATTTGATCGGAATCGAGTCGGCGTCACAGCAGATCTCCGTGTTTTTCGCAGTGACCTCGATTCGATCATCGGTAATCTTGCTGTAAAGCCTCACGTGATGAGGATTCATCTGGGCGAGAACCTTGACCTCTCTGAGGTTTTGGGCCCGAGGCTCCGCGTTGCTGAAGAGGACACAACCATCGGCCGGTACCTTTGCCAGATCAACCCACTTCTTGTTCTTCACGTATCCGATGCAGACTTCCTTCTCGTCTTTGTCCGTCCTGAACGTTGTCATCGTCATCCGGGCGACGCAGCCTCGTCGGAGAGGCACGCCCTTGTCTGTCTCGTGAAGGCCGATGTTGGGATACAGAAGAACGACCCTGAGATTATCGGCCTCTGCCGGATATACGATGTAGGCGTGGACATCGTCATCGTTGTTTTGCTGGCGAACGTTGTTCTTCACGCTCTTCCCAGAAAGAATCAGGTCATTCAACTTCACGACGTACTTCTGAAAACTCGGAGCGAAGGGTAGCGGCCTGCGGCGCAAGCTTCCGATGAAGATGTCCTTGCCCTCCAACTCGAGACAGGCCCTTCGAGGCGGGTCATTGGGCTTGTCATTCTTGTGCTTCCACTGGAGGAGCGGCTTATGCCCGTCGCTGTTGACGAGCACGGCGTGATCGCCCTGTGGCTTGTTCCGGTTCTTCCCGACGTGACAGATGAGGCCGAAGAAAAATACTTTCAGCTGCGGCATGGTGCTCTCCTTGCGATTTCTGCTTTTTTAGAGATCCGAAAGAGCGAAATTCCTCAATTCAGAAGCCGTACGAAACGAACGATGCCCACGCGGCAGCGTCGCGGAGACGCGGGTCGCCCGATCGAGTCATCTCCAATTGTGCTGCGCGAACGGCCGCAGACAGCCGGCGGTGTTCACGCAGATGCCGGTGCAGTGCGATCGAGAACGGCACGGTCAGCTCGTCGTCGACATTCCAGAGCGTGCCGACGACGCCGCGGCTGCCGGCCGCGAGGAATGCCGACGCCAGACTACGAATGGCTCCCGTACCGCCGCTGGCGGCTCCCGTTCGACAGCCCGCCAGGATGACCAGCGGCGCATTCGGCAGTCGAAGATTGGCGATCGTCGGTAGATAGATGACACCACTATCTCCGCCATCAGGAGCGAAAAGGAGAAAGGATGCCGACGCCGTGCGAGGGTGAGCCACGGCATGGGTGGCGACGTGGATCAGATCCGCCCGAGGGACCTCCGCGAGGAAACGTCTGCTCGTTGCCTCGCCTCGGAGCAGGACGATCGTCTGCAAGTACAGCGCACCGATACGTCTTCCTTCCTCCTCAGCGGACGGCAGGGTTGGAAGATCCCCGCCGACCGCGCGGTCGAACGTCGGGTCTCCGATGACGAGAGTTCGTGCCCCGGCATCTAGGAGTTGAGACCGGGCGGTGGAGTGATGGACGTAAAGCGAAACGCTGAGAGCGACGGCGATTTCGGCCCGTTCGACGAGACGGCGATTTCGAGAGTCTTTCAGAAGCGCGAAGGGGAGCCCGGCCATCGATTCGTCGCCGGAGATCACCAGCGTGGTCACGGAGTCGAGTTGCTGTTCGAACGGGCCGATCAGCGCGTCGTAGAGCGCTCGAGCCCGAAGCCGCAGAACAGACGGATTGTGCTCGACGACAGCGGCGATGAGCTCGGAATTGCGTTGCGCGATCTCCTCTGGCGCTACCGGCAGCGTGAATGCCTCCAGCCCGCGGGCACTGATCAGCAACAAGAGCAGCTTGTCGCCCATCGAGGCATAGGTTGCGATCAGCGTGCGGTCGTCGAGACGGCGGCTGATCTCCTGCTCGGCCATTGTGGAGACATTGTTCGCGTCGTGGCCGGTGACCGCATCGAGAAGACTCCTCGCCCGACAGCGCTCGATGGTGTGGAATGCTTCGCTGAACGCGCCGCGCTTCGCCTGCAGGCGAAGAAGCTCTTCACACGTGCCTCGAGCCACGTCGAAGAACGAGTCGCGCAGATCGGTCGGTCCCACTTCGGCACGCTGGTGTTCGAGGGCGATAAGCGCTGCCGCGAAGTCGTGCTCTGCCGCTTCATCGCGCTGAAGGTCCCGGTTAACGCGGCCGCGCTCCAGATACGCCTCCGCGCTTCGCGCGGGCCGGTTCGTCTTCTCCCGAAACGTGATCGCCTCGGTGAGCAGATCGAGAGTGCGAGCCGGCGCGATCTTCCGCACCAGGAGCGCCTCCGCGAACGCGAGCTGATCGTCGGCATCCTGGCGAAAGGCCGGATCGGCGATCGTCTGTACGTTCGAGCGAAGCTCCGCGAGCTTCGCCGGCGCCTCCCCGGCGTCTTCGCTCTGGAGCTCCAGATAGGTGCGCCAGAGCAGAGCGTCGAAGCGCATCGGGGGAGACTCGATAGCAGCGGGCTCGATCATCGCCAGCAAGGAGCGCGCGAGATCGTTGCGGCCCATCGCCAGCTCGTCCCGGCCGGCGGTGTAGAGCGCCAATTGCAGAAGGCCGGCGAGCCGGCTCTCTGTACACTCCTCGAATACCCCACGCCGAATGCGCCACGCATCCGTGGACCGGCCGAACCAGGTCATTCGCGAGGCGATCTCGATCCGGTTACGGCCCGCGGGGCCCACTGCGCCGATCCGTTGAAACTGATCGGCCGCGGCGATGGCCAGCCTGAGAGATTCGTATCGCCTTCCGATCCGCCCCAGGATTCTGCTTCGCTCCCAGAGACAGTGCGCGCGCAGCGATTTGTGCTCCGGCCGCGACTTCGCTTCGGTCTCGTCGAGGAGCGCGAGCGCTTGCTCGGTACGGCGCTGGTCGAACGTCGCGCCGGCGCGATAGTAGCGAGCCACCAGCGCGAGCGGACTGCCCGCGCGATCGAATCCATGCTCCGCCAAGGCGAGCAGCGGCTCGGCGGCGGTCGTTCGTCGCTGCTGAGCGAGCTCTCGCGCCTGGTCGTATGCAACGTACGCCTCGGCCAACGTTTTCGCGTCGGCCGCCGACCGAGCAGCCTCCCAGGCGGCGAGCGCGAGTCCTTCGCCGGTAATCTCCATCAGACGCTCGCTCGCGATTCCGGCAATCGTCATCGCGCGCTGTCCATCTTCATATCGGCCCTCGACCTCCGCCTTAGCCCACTGGACCAGCAGGTCTCGCTCGCACCAGGCGCGCACGTCCTGGGGAAACGTGCGGATGATTTCGTCGACCGTCGCGAGTTCATGGTTCGCCACCGCGCTCTCCATTCGCGATTGTGTCTGCTCCCACCGAGGACGCGCCTTTCGTTCGGCGCGCTCGCGCACAAGCGCATCTCGCGCCTCGTCGGCCCACTTCGAGTCCGGGTCCAGACCCAGGTAGTGACGGCGCGCGAGCGCGGCCGGTCCGCTCAGCCCGAGGTCGTCGAGAATGGCGGCGCGATTGAAGATCGCGTCCGGCATGGCCGGTGCGATCCGCAAGGCACGATCCGTCGCCATGAGGGCCATGGCGATCGTTTCCGGGTCGTTCTCGAGCCGACCGAGCTCATGCAACGCAACTCCGAGATCGTTCCAGAGCTCGGGCCGTCCAGCGTCACGGCGCACGGCGAGCTGCAGGATGGTCACGGCCTCCCGTTGCCGGCCAAGCAGCAGGTTTGCGATTGCCACCGCATGGCGATCGGACGGGTCTCTGAGGACATTCAGCGCGGCCGCCTGAAGCTCCTCGTCGCCGCGGTGCGGAGCACCGCGAGTGCGTCGCGATGGCGGAACGTACGGAAATGCGTTGAGCCGCAGGACGGGGCGCTGCGGAAGATCGGCGTAAACGGATTTCAGCGTTCCGAGCCGATCGGCGGAAACCGGTCGTTTCCACAGCAGTCCGCACACGGCGGCAACACATGCCGCAACGAGACCGCTCGTGAGAACCACGGACGCTCGCCTGTTCACTGGATTGACCCGAGCGGTCAGAATACGGCATTCCCCCCGCATGTGCCACCTGTGATAAACACCGCCCGTTTCGAGGAGCAACTCCATGACCGTCACCACCCCCTCCGCCCCCTCCCTCGCCGAGGTCGCTGCCTCGGGGGGGAATCCGCTGGGGCTCAAGCGCATCCATCACGTCGAGTTCTGGGTCGGGAACGCGAAGCAGGCGGCGTACTTTTACCGCAAGGCCTTCGGGTTCTCGCAGATCGCCTACAGCGGGCTGGAGACCGGGAACCGGCAGTTCGCCTCTTACGTGCTGGCGCAGAATCGCGTGCGGTTCGTGTTGTCGACGCCGTTCGATCCCAACGGCTACGCGAGCGAGCACATCAAGAGGCATGGGGACGGTGTCCGCGACATCGCCCTGCTCGTGGAGGACGCGGACTTTGCGTTCCACGAGGCGGTGCGGCGGGGGGCGGAGCCGGTGCTCGAGCCCTACGACGTTTCCGACGACCGGGGCAAGGTCCGCCGCGCGGCGATCAAGACGTACGGCGACACGATCCACTCCTTCCTCTCCTACCCGAGCTATGACGGGCCGTTCCTGCCCGGCTACGCCGCGGCGGAAGTCGCCGGCGACTCGACCGGCATCGCCGTGGTGGACCACATCGTCGGCAACGTCGAGCTGGGAGCGATGAACCGGTGGGCGGAGTGGTACAGCCGGGTCATGGGCTTCTCGCGCTACATCACCTTCGACGACAAGGACATCTCCACCGAATACTCCGCGCTCATGTCCATCGTTATGAGCGACGAGTCGCACGTGGTGAAGTTCCCGATCAACGAGCCGGCCGCCGGGAAGAAGAAGAGCCAGATCGAGGAGTACCTGGACTGGTACTACGGCGCGGGCGTGCAGCATGTGGCTCTGCTCTGCAAGGACGTGATCGCGACGGTCGGCAAGCTGCGCGACAACGGCGTGGAGTTCCTGCGCGTCCCCGACACGTACTACGACGAGCTGCCGGCGCGCGTCGGCCCGATCGAGGAGTCGATGGACACGCTGAAAGACCTCGGTATCCTCGTCGACAAGGACGAGGAAGGGTACCTGCTCCAGATCTTCACCAAGCCCGTGCAGGACCGCCCGACGGTGTTCTTCGAGATCATCCAGCGCAAGGGCAGCCGCGGGTTCGGCAAGGGGAACTTCCGCGCGCTCTTCGAGTCCATCGAGCGCGAGCAGGCGCTGCGCGGCAATCTCTGATGTACCAGTCGGGCTTCGGCAACGAGTTCGCCACGGAGGCGACCCCCGGCGCGCTCCCCGAGCGAGGCAACTCCCCGCAGCGGGTGAAGCACGGGCTGTACGCGGAGCAGTTCTCCGGCTCGCCCTTCACCGTCGCGCGCCCGCTGCAGAAGCGCTCCTGGCTTTACCGCATCCGCCCGAGCGTGCTCCACGAGCCGTTCGCCGAGGCCGATCCGAAGCGGTTCCGCTTCGACGACGTCCCGACGACACCGCCGAATCAGCTCCGCTGGGATCCGCTGTCGATCCCCGACGAGCCGGCCGACTTCGTCGACGGCATGACCACTGTCGCCGGCAACGCGGGGATCCACATCCACATCTACGCCGCCAACCGGTCGATGCTGGACCGCTTCTTCTACGATGCCGACGGCGAGCTGCTGCTCGTCCCCGAGCGCGGCGCGCTGATCGTCCGCACGGAGCTCGGCATCGTCGATGTGAAGCCGGGCGAGATCGCGGTCATCCCCCGCGGCACGAAGTTCCGCGTCGAGCTGACGGGCGCCGACGCCCGCGGCTACGTCTGCGAGAACCTCGGCCAGGCCTTCCGCCTGCCCGACCTCGGGCCCATCGGCTCGAACGGCCTCGCCAATCCGCGCGACTTCCTCACTCCCGTCGCCGCCTACGAGGACCGCGAGGGCGACTTCGAGCTCGTCGCGAAATTCGACGGCCGGCTCTGGCGGGCGCGCATCGACCACTCGCCGCTCGACGTCGTCGCCTGGCACGGCAACTACGCGCCGTACAAGTACGACCTGGCCAAGTTCAACGTCATCAACACCGTTTCCTTCGACCATCCCGACCCGTCGATCTTCACCGTGCTCACCTCGCCGAGCGAGTTTCCCGGCACGGCCAACTGCGACTTCGTGATCTTCCCGCCGCGCTGGATGGTGGCCGAGGACACGTTCCGGCCGCCGTACTTTCACCGGAACGTGATGAACGAGTACATGGGACTGATCTTCGGCACGTACGACGCCAAGGCCGAGGGCTTCGTCCCCGGCGGCGGCAGCCTGCACAACTGCATGTCCGGCCACGGTCCCGACGCAGCGACGTTCGAGGCCGCCTCCGGCGCCAAGCTCGAGCCGCGCTACCTCGGCGACACGCTGGCGTTCATGTTCGAGTCGCGCCTGATCATCCACCCGACCCGGTTCGCGCTCGAGCGGACCCAGTCCGACTACTGGGAGTGCTGGCAGGGCCTGAAGAAGCACTTCCGATCCGAATGACCAAGTCGCTGCGCGCGCTGCTGGAGCACCTCATCGACTACGCCGGCCTCTTTCCGCCGGCCGCGCTGTCGATGCAGGACGCCGTGCGCAACTACGCCCGCTATCGCGAAGGCGAGCACGCCTGGGCCCTCGGCCGTTTCATCGTGCCGAAGGAGCGCCAGCGCGAGGTGCCGGCGGAGTTCCCGCTGAGCGTCCTCGGCGTCGACGAAGTGAAGGACATCGAAGGTGCGAAGCCGGGCGCGTTCGTCGAGATCACAGACACCGCCCTGCTGCCGGAGCTGAAGAGGCGAGGCCTCCGGGCGAAGATCCGCACCGGCGGTCTCACCGCGGACGCGTTTCCGTCGACGGAAACCGTCGCCGCGTTCATCCGCGCGTGCAAAGCCGAGGGCGTTCCGTTCAAGGCCACGGCAGGCCTGCATCATCCGTTGCGCTGCGTGAGGCCGCTGACGTACGAGCCGAACGCACCGACCGGTCCGATGCACGGTTTCATCAACGTCTTTCTCGCCGCCGCGCTCCCCGATCTCGCCGAGGAGATTCTTCGCGAAACCGACGCGCGCTCGTTCTTCTTTGGAGACGACGGCGCATCGTGGCGTGGATATCACGTCGACGTCGATGCCCTCGTCACGATGCGCCGTACCTTCGCGCTCTCGTTCGGCTCGTGCTCGTTCGAGGAGCCGATCGACGATCTGAAAGAGCTGGAGTGGCTGTGACCGATTTTCCCATCGAGAACCTCCCCTTCGGCGTCTTCCGCCGCGATGGCGAGGCCCACATCTGCACGGCCATCGAAGATCGCATCCTCGATCTCCACGCCTGCGTGCGCGAAGGCCTGATCGACGAGCCCACGCTGTTCGAGCCGCAGCTCAACGCATTCATGGCGAAGAACGCGACCCTGGCGGTGAAGAAGCGCATCCGCGAGCTGCTCGCCGGCAACATCGAGCGCCACCTCGTCCCTAGGGCCGGCGCGGAGATGCTCCTCCCGGCCAGCATCGGCGACTACACCGACTTCTACGCCTCGATCCATCACGCCACGAACGTCGGCTCGATGTTCCGTCCGGACAACCCACTCCTGCCGAACTACAAGTGGGTGCCGATCGGCTATCACGGCCGCTCGTCCTCCATCGTCGTCAGCGGCACGCCCGTGCGCCGCCCCAGCGGGCAGACGCGCCCGGACGAGAGCGCGCCGCCGGTCTTCGGTCCTTCGAAGCGCCTCGACTACGAGATGGAGCTGGGCCTGTTCGTCGGCCGCGGCAATCCCCTCGGCGAGCCGATTCCCGTCGGCAGCGCGATCGACCACGTCTTCGGCTTCTGCATCGTCAACGACTGGTCCGCGCGCGACATCCAGACCTGGGAGTACCAGCCCCTCGGCCCGTTCCTGGCCAAGAACTTCGCCACCTCGATCTCGCCGTGGATCGTCACCCTCGACGCGCTCGAGCCCTTCCGCACCAAGGCCCAGCACGACGATCCCGTCCTCCCGTATCTCGAAGACGACCTGGCCTTCGACATCAACGTCGAGGTCTGGCTGCGCACGGCCAGGATGGGCGAGCCCGTGCGCCTCAGCCGCGGCAACTTCCGCGACATGTACTGGACCGCCGCCCAGCTGGTCGCCCATCACACCTCGAACGGCTGCAACCTGAGGCCGGGCGATCTTCTCGCCAGCGGGACGATCTCCGGCACGAGCAAGGACTCGCGCGGCTCGCTCCTCGAGCTGGCCTGGCGCGGCACCGAGCCGCTGCAGCTTCCATCCGGCGAGGCCCGCAAGTTCCTCGAGGACGGCGACGAGGTGATCATGACCGCGTACTGCGAGCGGGAAGGCCACCCGCGCATCGGCTTCGGCGAGTGCCGCGGTGTGATTGAATCCGCGCCATGAAACGACGCACGCTCGGCAAGGCCCTCGAAGTCTCCGCCATCGGCCTCGGCTGCATGGGCATGTCCGAGTTCTACGGCCCGCACGACGACGCCCAGTCGATCGCCGTCATCCACCGCGCCATCGACCTCGGCGTCGACTTCCTCGACACCGCCGACATGTACGGCCCGTTCACGAACGAGAAGCTCGTCGGCCGCGCCATCCGCGACCGGCGCAGGCACGTCGTGGTGGCCACGAAGTTCGGGAACATGCGCGGCGAGGACGGCGCGTTCCTCGGCATCAACGGCCGTCCCGACTACGTCCGCGCCGCCTGCGACGCGTCGCTCCGCCGCCTCGGCATCGATCACATCGACCTCTACTACCAGCACCGCGTTGACACCACCGTGCCCATCGAGGAGACCGCCGGGGCGATGTCCGATCTCGTCCGCGCCGGCAAGGTGCGCTTCCTCGGGCTCTCCGAGGCCGCGCCGGCGACGATCCGCCGCGCCCATGCGGTCCATCCGATCACCGCGCTGCAGACCGAGTACTCGCTCTGGAGTCGCGACCCCGAGGACGAGATCCTGCCGACCGTGCGCGAGCTGGGCATCGGCTTCGTCGCCTACAGCCCCCTCGGCCGCGGATTCCTCACCGGCCGCTTCCGCAGCATCGACGACCTCCCGCCGGAGGACTACCGCCGCCACTCGCCGCGCTTCCAGGGCGAGAACTTCGCCAAGAACCTCGAGCTGGTCAAGCGCATCGAGCGCATGGCCGCGGCGAAGGGCGTGACGCCCTCGCAGCTTGCGCTTTGCTGGCTGCTCACGCGCGGCGAGGACATCGTGCCCATTCCGGGCACGCGCTCCATCGAGCGGCTGGAGGAGAACGCGCGCGCGGTGGACATCGCGCTCAGCCCCGAAGAGCTCGCGGAGATCGACGAGATCGCGCCGAAGGGCGTGGCGGTGGGCGATCGCTATCCGAGCATGGCCAACGTGAACCGATGATTCACCGTAGTCCCTCGACCAGATACAAATCGCTGACGAACCGCCGGAACGAGTAGGCGATCGCCGTTCCGTCGGCGGAGAACCGGGAGATATCCGGCGGCTGCGCGCCGACGGGATCGGCGATGGTGAGCTCGCGCCAGGGCTCGATCTTGCCGCTGGCGATCTCGAAGCGCTCGATGAGCGTCGGTCGGGTGCGGTCGCGATAGCGCGGGCCGATGAAGAGATGGCGGCCGTCCGCGCTCGCGCCGAGGATGAAGTAGTCGTCGGAGATCCCGCGGATCTCCTTCGTCGGGCCGCCGTCAACCGGATACATCGTCACCACGCCGCGCTGCGGAATCGAATAGCAGTACCGCCCGTCCGCGGAGAGCACCGCGGACCAGAGGTTCTCGGGCGTGATCGGACGGATGTGGCCGGAGAGGTCCTCGATCCAGGTGCGGAACGGCTTGCCGGGCTCCGGGCCGGAGACCATGAGGCGCTTGCCGTCGGGCAGCCAGCGCACGATCACGTGCTGCACGTTCACGCGCGGCAGCGGGCGCGGCTCGCCCGCGCCGGTCGGCAGCAGGATGAGCCGCTGCGGATCGGACGGCAGGACCGTGGCCACCCAGGCGCCGTCCGGCGAGAGCGCGAGCGCCGTTCCCTCGCCCAGCCGCACCGCCGGCGAGCCGTCCGTGCCCCGCAGGTAGACCGACTGCGTCGACCCGCCGCCTTCGCCCTGTTCGGTGAAGAGCACTTGCTTCCCGTCGGTGGAGAGATCCGCCAGCATCGAGAAGTCGAGCCAGGACAGGTCCTTCGTGCCCTCGGGCGTGGACAGCTCGACGCGCGCGCTGCGCTCGTAGCGCGCGACCAGCGCGCGGCCTCTCGCGTCGACGTCCTGGATCGAGAGCGCGCCCGCGGCGCGCGCCAGGGGGCGGACGTCGCCGTCCATGTCCACGGCCCAGAGCGAGCGGTCGCCGCCCGTCCGCGACGCCGTGAACCAGATCTCCTCGTCGTCCGGCGACCAGGCCATGCCGTTGATCTGGCTCCAGCCCGAGGACAGGGTCTTCACGTTCCCGCGGAGATCGAGCGTGGCCAGCGATGCGCCGGCGAACAGCGCATTCTGGACGGTCAGCGCGTATCGCGTGCCGTCGCGCGAGAGCCGGGCGTTGATCCGATCGCTGGTGCGGTAGATCACCTTGCCGAGGGGGTGCTCGATGCGCAGCTCGCTCCCGTAGCGGCGCATCGCCGACAGCGACTTCCCGTCCGGCAGCCACCAGGCCTCCACCACGCTCTTGGCGAGCGGCCGCGGACTGCCGCCGGTGAGCGGCACGCGGGCCAGGACGCCGTATTGGACGACCGCCAGCTCGCCGCTCGGAGAGATCGACTCCACGTCGCCGTCGGTCATGCCCAGGGCCCGCCGCTCGGCCTGATCGAAGCGCCCCTCGTAGATGTCCCCGCGCTCCCGGCCCCATTCCGCGCCGAAGACGAAGCCCTCGCCGCCGGGCGTGAACAGGGCGTTGAGGATCGCGCCGCGGCCGAAGGTGACCCGGCGGAAGGAGGGGAGCTGCGAATCGGCGCGCTCGCGCCACCAGAGCGCGGCGAAGGCGATGGCCGTGGCGGCCAGGAGGATCCCCAGCGCGGGACCGATCCACGCCCGGCGGCGCACTCCCCGCGCCGCCGCCGCGCGCATCGCGCTGCTCGGGTCGGTGAAGTGCTGCAGGTCGAAGGCGAGATCGCGCGCCGACTGAAACCGCTCCGCCGGATTCTTCTCCAGGCAATGCCGCACCATCCGGTCGAGCGCCGGCGGCAGATTCGGATTCGCCGCCGCGAGGTCGGGCGGATCGCTGCGCAGGATCGCCGAGATCGTGTCCGCCGCGGTCGTCCCTTCGAAGGCCCGGCGGCCGGAGAGCATCTCGTACAGCAGCGCCCCGAAGGAGAAGAGGTCGGTGCGGGGATCGACAGGAAGCCCGCGCACCTGCTCGGGCGACATGTAGCCGACCGTGCCGAGGACTGTGCCCGGCGAGGTCTGGGGCGTCGGGCGATGTTCGATGGTGAGGTCCGTGGGCTCGGGCGCTTCGAGTTTCGCCAAGCCGAAGTCGAGCAGCTTCACCCGGCCGTCGCTGGTGACGAAGACATTGTCCGGCTTGAGATCGCGGTGGACGATCCCCTTCTCGTGCGCCGCCGCAAGCCCATTTGCGATCTGGATCGCGTAGTCGATCGCCTTGCGCGGCGGGATCGGCCCGCCCTCCAGGAGCTCGCGCAGGCTGGATCCCTCGAGCAGCTCCATGACCAGATACGGCGTGCCTTCGTGCGTGCCCAGCTCGTGGAGGGTGACCAGGTTCGGATGATTCAGCGCCGCGACCGCCCGGGCCTCCTGCTCGAAGCGCGCGAGCCGGTCGCGATTCGCGGCCACCGACGCCGGCAGGACCTTGATGGCCACCTCCCGCCCCACGCGCGGATCGCGCGCGCGCAGCACCTCGCCCATTCCGCCCGCGCCGATGCGGCCGAGGATCTCGTACGGGCCGAGCTGCGTGCCGATCATCTAATTCGCCACTGAGTTCGGCCCGGAGCTCCCCGGCCTCCTCCGCGCGAACCCGCGCCGCACCGCGGCCTGCACGGTCTCGCGCAGCTCCGCCGCCAGCGGTCCATTCCACACCACCTCCCGCCCGTCAGCGAAACGGATCTCGACGACGGACGTCTCGTGAAACGTCACCTGCGCCACACGCACCTCGGGTTCAGGAACCAGCATGTT
>JBIOTX010000215.1:0-18116 GCA_044866315.1 Thermoanaerobaculia bacterium
CTACTTGTGGGTCGCGCGCCGGCGGCAGTGCGGATGCAGCAGCGCTCCGTCATTGGAGGAGATGGACATGAAACGCATCGTCGTCCTGGCCCTGGTCCTCACACTGGCCTGCACTTCGTCGCAGCCGCCGGCGCTCAATCTCACCCCCGCTCGTGGATCCGTGGAAGGCATCGTCGTCGACTCCAGCGGCCAGGCGCTGCCGGGCGTCACGGTCACGCTCGCGGGGCGGCAGGGGAAGCGGAGCGTCGTCACCGACCAGCACGGAAAGTTCCGCATCGCCGGCGTCGCGCCGGACAAGTACGAGCTGCTCGCCGAGCTGGCTGGCCTCGGCAGCAGGATTTACCGGATCGAGGTGCCGTCGGAGGGGCGCGCGGTCGCGCTTCAGCTGAACCCAGCCGCCGTGACGGAGTCCATCACCGTGACGGCGGAGGCGCCGGGCTACGGCTGGTCGGGCCGGGCGATGGCGAAGACCGCCATGGCCCGTCCCCTCCCGCCGCCCGAGCCGCAGTACAAAGCGTTCAAGGATCACGACTTCGGCTCGACCAAGGACGCGCCGGTGACGACGTTCGCCATCGACGTCGACCGGGCCTCCTACGCGAACATCCGCCGCTTCCTCACCCAGGGCCTCGTGCCGCCGCCCGACGCGGTGCGCATCGAGGAGATGATCAATTACTTCACGTATAGGTATCCGCAGCCCACGGGGAACGAGCCGTTCTCGATCACTACCGAAGTCGCGGGCTGCCCTTGGAACACGAATCACCGGCTGCTGCGCATCGGCATCCAGGGACGCAATCTCGAGCAGTGGAAGATGGCCCCGAACAACCTGGTCTTCCTCCTCGACGTCTCGGGCTCGATGGCGCCGCCGGCGCGGCTGCCCCTGCTCCAGTCAGCGTTCCGCGTGCTGGTCGACCAGCTGCGCGCCGAGGATCGCGTGGCCATCGTCGTCTACGCCGGCGCGGCGGGGCTGGTGCTGCCGTCCACGTCGGGCGCAGACAAAGAGACCATCCTTCAGGCCCTCGACTGGCTGCAGGCCGGCGGCTCGACCGCGGGCGCCGCCGGGATCGAGCTCGCGTACCAGGTCGCGCAGGAGAACTTCCTGGAGAACGGCAACAACCGAGTCATTCTCGCGACCGACGGCGACTTCAACGTCGGCGTCTCCAGCAACGCCGAGCTGGAGAAGATGATCGAGACGAAGCGCAAGACGGGCATCTTCCTGTCCACCATCGGCGTCGGCGACGACAACTACCACGACGCGCGCATGGAGATGCTGGCCGACAAGGGCAACGGCAACTACGCCTACCTCGACTCCCTCAAGGAGGCGGTGAAGGTATTCAAGCACGAGCTGACCGGCACCCTGGTCACCATCGCCAAGGACGTGAAGGTGCAGCTCGAGTTCGATCCGCGTTCCGTGGCCTCGTACCGCCAGATCGGCTACGAGAACCGCGCGTTGAAGAACGAGGACTTTGACGACGACACCAAAGACGCGGGCGAGCTCGGCGCCGGCCACTCCGTGACCGCGCTGTACGAGATCGTCCCGGCGTCATCCGCTCGAGGCACCGTGGCCACGATCCGGCTCCGCTACAAGGAGCCGAAGGGCCACACGAGCCGGCTCCTCACCGCGAGCGTGGTCGACTACGGGAGGAGCGCGTACGACGCCTCGGCGGACATGCAGTTCGCCGCCGCGGTGGCGGAGATGGGAATGCTCCTCCGGAACTCGCCCCACAAGGGCTCGGCCAGCTTCGCCGACGTGGCCAAGCTCGCGCGCATCGCCCAGGGCGAGGACCTCGACGGCACGCGCGAGGAGTTCGTGGCCCTCATCGACTCCGCGCGCGCGCTCCGAGAGCACCTCGTGGCCCGGGAGTAGGACGGGCGTTCCGCCCGTCCTACTTGATCTCGAGCAGCTCGACGTCGAAGACGAGCATTCCCTGCGGCTTGCTCTTGTCGCTGCCGTAGGCGAGCTTCGCCGGGATCCAGAAGCGGGTCTTCTCGCCCGCGACCATCAGCTGCAGCCCTTCCGTCCAGCCCTTGATCACGGCGGTGAGGGGGAACTGGGCGGGCTTGCCGCGCATCACCGAGGAGTCGAACAACTTGCCGTCGGTCGTCCAGCCGCTGTAGTGGACGACCACCGTGCTGCCGCGCCTGGGGTGCTCGGTGCCCGTTCCGGCCTTGAGCACCTTGTAGGCGAGGCCGGACTCGGTGGTCTTCGCGTCCGCGGGCGGCGCGGCCACGTCGGCCGGCGTCTCGGGCGCCTTCACGATCTCCAGCAGCTCGGTGTCGATGACCAGGCCGCCGTCGACCTTGTCGCCGGTGTGCGCGCCGGTGAGCCAGGCCCGCCGGCGCTCGCCGACGACCATCTGCGTCACCGCGGCGCCCCAGCCAGGGATCATCTTGGGGATGCCGATGGTGAGCGACTGCGGCGGCTCGACGTGCTGGACGAGCGTGCCGTCTTTCTTCCAGACCGTGAAGCGGACGGTGACGATGTCCGTGGGCGACGGCTTTTCCGAGCCGGTGCCGGCGGCGAGCTGCCTGGTGATCAGGCCGTCCGCGCTGGTCTGGGCGTCGGCGGGCGGCGTGTTCAGATCGGCCGGCGGCGTGGGCTTTTCGCCGGCGAAGAGCGGGAGCGCGAGGAGCACGAGGAGGACGGGGAGTCGTTTCATGGCCGGGGGATTGTAAGGGCTACTCGACGATCGTCACTTTCTCGACCAGCTCGTACGTGGCCATGGCCACCGCGTCGGCGACGCCGACGCGGAGGAGGTAC
This sequence comes from Thermoanaerobaculia bacterium, assembly GCA_044866315.1. Lineage (GTDB taxonomy): Bacteria > Acidobacteriota > Thermoanaerobaculia > Gp7-AA8 > Gp7-AA8 > QHVT01. The sequence goes on from JBIOTX010000215.1 coordinate 2,759, forward strand.
TCGCCGGGGGCGAGGCGGCTGATGTCGACGGTCGTGCCGACGCCGAAGTGGCCGGGCACGCCCTTGAGGGGGATCGGGTCGGCCGGGACGATGCCATAGCGCCGGGCCTTGCCGTCCGCCGACGCCGGCTCGAGCTGCACGCTCGTGGTCAGCTTCGGCACCTCGCCGTCCAGCGCGGGGTTCTGGGCCTCGTAGAAGATCCACAGCTCATCGCTGCGGCGGAAGGCGCGCGCGGCGTTGGGGATGACCTTGATCCCGCCGAAGGAGAACGGATCGTTCGCGGCCTGGGGCTTGTCGAGCGGGAAGACGTGCTTGGAGACGATGAGCCGCGACATCCGCCGGGTGGCTTTCTCCAGCGGCGAGAGGTGCATGGGCGTGCTGGCCATGGCCAGCGGCTGGTCCTTCACCGCCAGGCCGAACGTGCCGACGCGGTTGCCCGGCGGGAACGGGAAGGAGCGCTCGTAGTACCACGCGCCCGCCGGCGTGCGCGCCAGCGCCACCGGCTCTTCGCGCGTCCAGAGCACGCCGCCGCCGTCGCCGGCCATCTCTGCGAAGAACGTCACCTTCCCGTCCGCGGGCACCTTCGCGTCGGGAGGCGGCGCAAAGTGCATGGCCACGTAGTAATAGCCGGTCCCGGTCACGAACTCGCCGTAGGTGACGTGCAGCGGGGCGACGGGGAGGTCGTTCACCTTGAAGTCGCGGACGGCGTCCTTGAGCCGGACCGACCTCAGCGGCTTCTCCGCCGCCGAGGCCTCGAAGAACTGCTTCGCGGTGAGCTCGTCCTGGGCGCGCAGCATCTCGTTCGCGTCGATCGGATTCGGGTTCTGGGGCGTTCCCCGCCCGTCGCGCGTGCGCTGCGCCTGGGCCGTGAGCGCGGCCAGACCGACCAGGAGGACCGCCAGGGCTTTTCGCATCCCTCAAGTGTAGCAACGGGTCCGCTACACTCCGCGTGAACTCCATGCAACGCGAAGCGGGCGCGCGCCACGGTGCCTACGAGCTGCTCTCCCCGATCGGCGAGGGCGGGATGGGCGAGGTCTGGCGCGCCCGCGATACCCGCCTCGGCCGTACCGTGGCCATCAAGTTCCTCGGCCGCAATCACAGCGGCTCCCCCGCCGCGCGCGAGCGGCTGAAGCGTGAGGCCGAAGCCGTCGCCGCGCTGGCCCACCCGCACATCTGCACGCTCTACGACGTCGGCGAGAGCGGCGACGAGACGTTCCTGGTGATGGAGCACCTTTCCGGCGAGACGCTCGCGGACCGACTCCGGAACGGACCGCTGCCCACACAGGAGGCCGTGCAGGTCGGCGCGCAGATCGCCTCCGCGCTCGCGGCTGCGCACGCGGCGGGCATCGTCCACCGCGACCTCAAGCCGGGCAACGTGATGCTCATCCGGACCGGGGTCAAGCTCCTCGACTTCGGTCTCGCCCGCGTCGCGGCTCCGCCGCCCGGGCCGAACGACGCCACGGCCCTCAAGCCGCTCACGGCCGAGGGGACCATCGTCGGGACGCTGCAGTACATGTCGCCGGAGCAGCTGGAGGGGAAGGAGCTCGACGCGCGCAGCGACCTCTTCTCGTTCGGGTGCGTGCTGTACGAGATGCTCACCGGCCGGCGCGCGTTCGACGGCGACAGCCGGGCCAGCATCGTGGCCAAGGTGATGACCAGCGAGCCGCCGGCGCTCACGGAGGTTCAGCCGCTGGCGCCGGCGGCGCTGGAGAGGCTGGTGCGCAGCTGCCTGGCCAAGGACCCGCGCGATCGCTGGCAGAGCGCGGCCGATCTGGCGACGGCGTTGGGTGTGGTATGGGCGTCCCCGCCTGTCCCCGCCCCGGGCAGGCCAGAGGCCCGCACTACACGGCTCTGGCTCATCGCCGCCCTCGCCGCGATCGCTCTCGCGACCGCGGCTTTTTTCGCCGGCCGCGCTCGCGCGCCGAAGCCGGTGCCGATGCGCTTCGCCGTGCACCCGCAGGGCTCCTTCGGCGGCAGCGCGGTGACGAGCTGGCTGGCCGTGTCGCCGGACGGCAGGCGCATCGCCTTCGTGGCCCGGGACGCCGAGCGCACGACGCGCCTGTGGGTGCGCGCGCTCGACTCCGTCGCCGCGCAGCCGATCCCGGGCACCGAGGATGCGGCTTCGCCGTTCTGGTCGCCGGATGGGCGGGAGCTCGGGTTCTTCGCCGACCGCGCCCTCAAGCGCGTCGCGTTGGGCGGCGGCGCGCCGGTCACGATCGCCGAGCCGGGCGAGGGAACGGCGGCCTGGCTGGCCAACGACACGATCGTATTCGGCATCTGGACGGAGAAGTCGTCGCATCTCTGGCGCGTGTCCGGACGCGGCGGCGTGCCCGTCCCGCTCACGAGGCTCGGCGAGAAGGAGACCTGGCATTACTGGCCGAGCGCGCTGCCGGACGGCGAGCGCGTGCTGTTCCTTCGGTACAAGGACGGCGCGAAGCCGCAGCTCTGTGCGGTATCGGTGCGCGACGGCGCGATCACGCCGATCGCGGACGTGCAGTCGCGCGCCGCGTATGCGCATCCGAACCGCCTCCTGCACGTGCGCGGGCGCACGCTGGTCGCCCAGCCGTTCGATCCCCGCTCGCTGCGCCTCGACGGCGACGCCGTGACCGTGGCCGACCAGATTCGCAACTTCGCGGCGACGAGCGAGGCCCCGTTCTCGGTCAGCGCGGACGGACGGGTGATCGCCTTCCACGCGGGCGAGACGCTCTCGCGGCTGGTGTGGGTCTCGCGCGAGGGCGCGCGTCGCGACGCGACGTCCGTGCCGCACGGCTTCGACTCCTTCCGCATGTCGCGCGACGGCAAGCGCGTCGTCGCCTCGATCGTCGACCCGGCGAAGGGGACGGCCGATCTCTGGCTGATCCACCTCCAGCGCGACGTCGAGACCCAGCTCACGTTCACGGACATGGACGAGCGCTATCCGATGTGGACGGCGGACGAGCAGCAGATCGTCTTCCGCGGTCACCAGCCGGAGGTGATCAACGCGATCAACATGTTCTCCATGCCGGCGCGCGGCGGCGCGGCGACGAAGCTCCTCGAGCGCGACGGCCTGCACGTGCCCCAGGACGCGTTCGGGCGGCTGCTGCTCTTCAACTCCCTCGAGGGTGAGTCGATGGACCTGCGGGTGATGAACCTCGACGATCGATCGCACGAGCCGTTCACCGCCACGCCGGCCGGCGAGACCGGCGGGCGCTTCTCCCCCGACGGCAAGTGGATCGCCTACGTGAGCAATGAGACCAAGCGCAACGAGGTCTACGTGCAGCCCTTCCCGCCGACGGGCGAGAAGTGGCGCGTGTCGAGCGCGGGCGGGGCGGTGGTGCGCTGGCGCGGCGACGGGCGGGAGCTGTTCTACCTCGCGCCCGACCAGACCCTCATGAGCGTGGCCGTTGAGCCGGGCGGCGGCTTCGGCACCCCGGTCGCGCTCCTGCGCGAGCCCGACCTCGCCCCCGGCGGCTACGACGTCACCGCCGACGGCAGGCAGTTCCTCATGAACCTCGCGGTGATGGAGGAGAAGAAGCTGCCGCTCACGGTGGCGGTGGACTGGCGCTAGTCCCGCGGGATGTGGAACGGGACCTCTTCGTCCTGCGAGAGCGTGTACTCCACGCGCTCGTCGTCGGGGATGGTCCAGTCGTCGTCGTTTTCGATGCGATAAGTGCGTACGTCTTCCATCGTTCCTCCTAGAACTGGGCCGCCTCGGTGGAGCCTTCGAGCGCGGTGGTCGATGCCTCGCCGGCGCTCACGATCTTTGCGACTTCGTCGAAATAGCCGGTGCCGACCTCGCGCTGGTGCTTGGTGGCGGTGTAGCCGTACTGCTCGGCGCCGAACTCGGCCTGCTGCAGGCGGCTGTAGGCGGTCATGCCCTCGTCGCGGTACTGGCGGGCCAGCTCGTACATCGAGAAGTTGAGGGCGTGGAAGCCGGCCAGGGTGACGAACTGGAACTTGTAGCCCATGGCCCCGAGCTCGCGCTGGAAGCTGGCGATCTGCTGAGCGTCGAGCTTCTTGGCCCAGTTGAACGAGGGCGAGCAGTTGTACGCCATCATCTTGCCCGGGAACTTCGCGTGCACGGCCTCGGCGAAGCGGCGGGCCTCGTCGATGTCCGGCGTGGAGGTCTCGCACCAGAGCAGGTCGGCGTACGGGGCGTAGGCAATGGCCCGGGCGATGGCCGTGTCCAGGCCGCCGCGGATGCGGAAGAAGCCCTCCGCGGTGCGCTCGCCGGTGAGGAACGGATGATCGCGCTCGTCGATGTCGCTGGTGAGCAGGTTCGCCGAGTTCGCGTCGGTGCGGGCGACGAGGATCGTCGGCACGCCCATCACGTCCGCAGCCAGGCGCGCGGAGAGTAGGGTGCGGATGAAATGCGAGGTCGGGACGAGAACCTTGCCGCCGAGGTGACCGCACTTCTTCTCGGAGGCCAGCTGGTCCTCGTAGTGGACCGCGGCCGCGCCGGCCTCGATCATCAGCTTCATCAGCTCGAACACGTTGAGGCACCCGCCGAAGCCCGCCTCGGCGTCGGCGATGATCGGCGCGTACCAGTACGTGCCGTTCTTCCCCTCCACCGAGTCGATCTGGTCGGCGCGCTGCAAGGCCTGGTTGATGCGCTTGACCACCTGGGGCACGGAGTTCGAGGGATAGAGGCTCTGGTCCGGGTACATATGCCCGGCCAGGTTGGCGTCGGCGGCGACCTGCCATCCGGAGAGGTAGATCGCCTTCAGGCCCGCGCGGACCTGCTGAATGGCCTGGTTGCCGGTGAGCGCGCCGAGGGCGGCGACGTACGGCTCGCTGTGGAGGAGCTTCCAGAGGCGCTCCGCGCCCAGCTCGGCGAGCGTGTACTCGATGTCGACCGATCCGCGGAGGCGGAGGACGTCGTCCGCGGTGTAGTCGCGGGTGATGCCGTTCCAGCGGGAGTTGTTCTCCCAATCCGACTCGATGCGCTTCGGGTCTCGGACTGCTTTGAGCTTAGCCATTCAGTTGTTCTCCTTGCTCGATTGCGAGAAGTTCCTGGTATGCGGGGATCGTCAGAAAGTCGGCCAGCTCGTTCGCGAGAATGAGCTGGTCGAAAATGCGCGCGGCGCGCTCGACATGCGGCCGCGAGCCGATGGCGGCGAGCTCCTCGTCGCGGATGCGGCGATAGAGCTCGGCGTCGACGACGCGGCCGTCGTCCAGGCGCGCGCCGTGGTGAATCCACTGCCAGAGCTGCGTCCGCGAGATCTCCGCGGTCGCGGCGTCTTCCATGAGGTTGTAGAGCGGGACGGCGCCGGAGCCGCCGAGCCAGGCCTCGAGGTAGAGCACGCCGACGTTGAAGTTGTGGCGCATGCCCTTCTCGGTGACTACGCCCTCGGGCAACTCGAGCAATTCTTCTGCGCCCCGCGCCCTGCCCCCTGCGCCCTGGATCTGATTCGGCTCGGGCATGTACTGGTCGAAGACGCGCTTCGCGGTCTCGACCAGGCCCGGGTGCGCGACCCAGGTGCCGTCGTGGCCGGCGCGGGCCTCGCGGACCTTGTCGGCCTCGACTTTCGCGATGGCCGCGGCGTTCGCCTCGGGATCGTTCTTGATCGGGATGAACGCGGCCATGCCGCCCATGGCGTGGATGCCGCGGCGGTGGCAGGTCTGGATCAGGAGGTCGACGTACGCGGCCAGGAAGGCCTTGTCCATGGTGATCGAGGCCCGGTCGGGGGTGATGAAGTCGGCCCGGGCCCTGAATTTCTTGATGAAGGAGAAGATGTAGTCCCAGCGGCCGCAGTTGAGTCCCGCGGAGTGGTCGCGCAGCTCCCACAGGATCTCGTGCATCTCGAATGCGGCGAGGATGGTCTCGATGAGCACCGTCGCCCGGATGGTGCCGTTCGGAATCCCGAGCTCCTGCTGGGCCCGGACGAAGACGTCGTTCCAGAGCCGGGCCTCAAGGTGCGACTCCATCTTCGGGAGGTAAAAGTACGGGCCGGTGCCGCGGGCGACGGTCTCCTTCGCGTTATGGAAGAAGTAGAGGGCGAAGTCGAAGAGGCTGGCGCTGACGGGCTCGCCGTCGACGTGGACGTGCTCTTCGAGCAGATGCCATCCGCGCGGTCGGACCAGCAGCGTAGCGGTTCTTTCGTTGAGCTCGTAGTGCTTCTCGCCGCTGTCGAAGGTGATCGTGCGGCGCACGGCATCGCGGAGGTTGACGTGCCCTTCGATATTGTTGGCCCAGGTCGGCGCGTTAGCGTCCTCGAAGTCGGCCATGAAGACGTTCGCGCCGGAGTTGAGGGCGTTGATCATCATCTTCCGGTCGACCGGGCCGGTGATCTCCACGCGCCGGTCGAGGAGGTCGGGCGGGATCGGAGCAACGGTCCAGTCGGTCTCGCGGATCTCGCGCGTCTCCGGGAGAAAGTCGGGCAGCTCGCCGGCGTCGAGGCGCTTCTTCCGCTCCTCGCGGGCGGCGAGCAGTTCCTTGCGCCGGGCGTTGAACTCCTTGTGCAGCGCGGCCACGAAGGCCAGGGCCTCATCGGAGAGGATCGCGTCCCACTCCGGCTTTACTTCGCCCCGCACTTCGATGTCCGTATCAATGGCGAACGTCATCATGTAAAATGATGAGCACGCGCCCTGCCAAAATCAATAAGTGACGGCCTGTACGGCAGTTAGCGTGTGAAGCGTTGAAAATGTGAAGCTGTAAATCTGTAAATGGCTGTAAATGTGCAGGGCGGGGTGGAGCAGCGGAGGTGTTACCGATGACTCCTCAACTCAAACTGGGTGCCAAGGTCCGGGCCATGCGCCGACGCGAGCAGCTCACCCAGACTCAGCTGGCCGAGAAGCTCCAGATCTCCCCGAGCTACCTCAACCTCATCGAGCACAACCAGCGGCCGCTCCCGGCGCACCTGCTGGTCCGGCTCGCCCAGATCTTCAAGGTCGACCTGCAGGCCTTCGCCGAGGACAGCCACTCCCGCCTCGCCGACTCGTTGCAGGAGGTATTCGCCGATCCGATCCTGGAGGAGCACGGCGTGACCACGGGCGACGTGCGCGAGCTGGCCGAGAGCCCGGCCGCGGCGCGGGCGATCATCTCCCTGTTCCACGCCTACAAGAGCTCGGTGTCGTCGATGCGCGACCTGGCCTCGCAGCTCTATGACGGCCGCGCCTTCCAGGGCATCGACCCCGCCCACCTCCCGAGCGAGGAAGCCTCGGACGTGATCCAGGAGAACCTCAACTACTTCCCCGAGCTCGAGGCCGCCGCGGAGGAGCTCTCCCGCCGCGCTCAGCTCGACCGCCGGGACATGCACCGCTCCCTGGTCAGCTACCTCGGCAGCAAGCACGGCGTCGAGATCGCCCTCATCCCGGTCAGCCGCGACCGCGGCTTCATCCGCCGCTACGACCCGGAGTCGCGCACGCTGTCGCTCTCGGAAGTGCTGCCGCCGTGGAGCCGGCAGTTCCAGGTCGCCCACCAGCTCGGCCTGATCGAGGCCGCGCCGGCGATCAACGCCATCATCGACCGCTCGCAGAAGAACCTCACCAACCCGGAGTCGGTGAAGCTCTGCCGCGTGGCCCTCGCCAACTACTTCGCCGCCGCGCTGCTCATGCCCTATGACGACTTCTACAAGATGGCCGAGGAGGTGCGGTACGACATCGAGCTCCTCCAGCACCACTACACGGCCAGCTGGGAGCAGGTCTGCCATCGCCTCACCTCCCTGCGCAAGCCCGGCGCGTCGGGCGTGCCGTTCCACTTCGTGCGCGTCGACATCGCCGGCAACATCTCCAAGCGCTTCTCCGGCACGGGCATCCGCTTCGCGCGCTTCTCGGGCTCCTGCCCGCGCTGGGACGTCCACGCGGCCTTTCTCACGCCGGGACGCATTCGCACGCAGTTCTCGATCATGCCCGACGGCGTGGCCTACTTCTGCGTGGCCCGGACGATCCGCAAGACCTTCGGCTACGCGGCCGGCGACGCGCTGATGGCCGTGGGCATCGGCTGCCCGTCGATCGACGCCAAGAAGCTCGTCTACGCCGACGGCTACGACCTCTCGAACCTCGAGGCCGCGGTGCCGATCGGCACGACCTGCCGCCTCTGCGAGCGGATCGATTGCGAGCAGCGCGCGTTTCCGGCGCTGCAGCACGGCATGAAGATCGACGAGAACGTGCGCGGTCGCTCGTTCTACGGCCCATTGGGCGACGACGCGGCGGCGGCTACGTCCCGAACCGGTACTGCAGCGCGCGACGGATCTCGTCCAGCTCCTGAGACTCGCCGGCGCCGAGGGGCTTCGGGATCTCGATCGGCTTGAGGTCGGGGTTGGAAAAAGAGATGACGCAGTAGTCGGCGCCGGGCGGCTCCACTACGTCGGCGATCTCATCGCTTTCCCGGCCGATCTCCCCCATCGCCTCACGGGCCATTCGGCGAATGCGGTCTTCGAAGTCGGTCATGCCCGACGGGAGAGAACAAGAAGCGGGCCACTCGGCTTTTCTCAATAGATCGCGAAGAGCAGCGCGCCGCCGGCCGCCGCGACCACGACGCCCATCACGAGAAGCACCAGCGCATGCTTTCGGCTCCAGTTTGCGGTCAGCGGCAGGAACCAGTTGCGCACGCGGTGCACCGTCAGCGCGAAGAGCCCGGAGAGGACGATCCACCACGCTCCCCCGATCACCCCGATCATTCCGGCGACGTAAAGCGCCTCCGCGGGCGACGGATTGCTCCCGAGCTCTCTCTCGATCAGCCAGGCCATGGCCGGCGAGATGGGAACGAAGAGAACCGCGAGCAGGACGAAGAACAGCACGACCGCGATCGGCGGCACGATCAGCCAGCGCTTCGCGGTCATGGGCTCCCCGCGCTCCGCGTACAGCTCGACCGCCGCGCGGCTGAGAAGAAAGGAGAGCACCAGGAACAGGACCCCGATCCCGACCGGCAGGAGCAGGAGCGAGAGCACGAATGCGCCGAAGGCGAGGTACGGCAGGCGCCAGTCCTCCGGACCGTGCATCAGCCGGTCGAGCACGCGCCGCCAGGCCGGGCGCTCTTCCTCCGGCAGCCAGCGCTCCGGAGGGCCGAGCTGCTCGAGGACGGCCAGGAGGCGGTCCGCGCCGATCGGAATGGGCGCGCCGGCGAGGGCGAGCTCCACGTGCTCGCGCACGTTCGCTTCCACTTCCTCCGGCTCCACGGCGCGGCTGCCTCGCAGGACACGGCGCATCCGCTGGAGGTAGTCCTCGAACCGCGATTTCGCGGCGGGAGTGAGCTCGATCATGACTGCTGCTCCTTTCGCAGGTGCCCGATGGCCTCGTGCAGTCGCTGCCAGTGCTCGTTCATGCGGCGCAGCTCCGCGCGTCCGGTGTCGCTGAGGCGGTAGTACTTCCTCGCCGGCCCGGACGGCGACTCCTCGATGTACGTCTCCACGTACTCCTCGGTTCTCAGCCGGCTCAGAATCGGATAGATCGTCCCCTCGGTGATGACCAGCCCGTCCACGCCGCCGAGGCGGCGGACGATGTCGTAGCCGTAGAGGGGACTGCTGCCGAGGGTGTTGAGGATGGCCAGCTCGAGCAGCCCCTTGCGGAGCTGCGTGGTCCAGTTGACGTAGAAGGTGTCAGCGCCGCTCATCTGCATGGCAATGTAGTGCCATGGCAGCTACCTGTCAATGCATAGTAGCGCGGATTACTGCATCAGATAGGTGAACAGCCCGGTCGCCAGGTGCCTCTCCCCCTGGAAGACGTCGACGACGGACACGGACACGCGCTTCCCCCGCCGCACCACCCGTCCTCGGGCCACGAGCGGCTCGCCCTTCATGTCGCCGGGGCGGAGGAAGCTGATCTTGTACTCGACGCCGATGCGGGCGGCCGGGCCGATGGCGTAGGCGGAGGCGGTGTCGGCGATGGCGCCGAGGACGCCGCCGTGGACGACGCCGGCCTCCTGCTCGAACCAGGGCTGGATGGGGCAGCGGACCTCGGCGCTGGTCTCGTCGCGCGAGACCAGCTCGAATCCGATGTGGCGGTTGAAGGGAACGTGAATCAGGAGACGGTCGCCGGCTTCTGGCAGTGCTGCTCGAAGGCGGCGGTGAGCTCGGCGGCGATGTCGTGGGCGTGGCGGCCTTCGATCTGCCAGCGCTCGAGCATCTTCACGACCTGGCCGTCCTTGATCAGGGCGATGGACGGGGACGAGGGGCGGTAGCCCACGAAGTACTCGCGAGCGCGCGCGGTGGCCTCGCGGTCGTTGCCGGCAAACACGGTGATCATCTTGTCGGGCAGCGTCTCGTTCTCGAGGGCCATCGCCACCGCCGGGCGGGCCATACCGGCCGCGCAACCGCAAACGGAGTTGACGACCACCAGCACGGTGCCCTTTTTCTCCCCGAGCACGGCGTCCACTTCCTCGGCCGTGCGGGTCTCCTGTATTCCGAGCCGCGTGAGCTCCTGGCGCATCGGCCCGACAATCATTTCGTCGTACATCTGAAGAGTCCTCCCGGCCGGATCATAACGCAGGGTGGAGGACAGGCAATCCTGCCTGTCCCCCCGCTCCACGTTTAGTGCCTGTGACTATCGTCCACGTTGATCGACTGCACGACCTGGCTGAGCACCTGGTTGTACGCCGACGCCTCCTGCTCGGGCGTCACGAACAGCACGTACATCAGATGTCCGTCGCCCAAGGCGCGGGTCACCACGGTCACCCGCTCGCGCACGCGCGTGTTCGGGTTGGTTCCGGAGAGACTCGCGGCCATGGCCGTGCGGCCGTCGACGTTCAACTGCTGAGCGCGGTTGCTGACCAGGCGCAGGTGCGGACTGGACTGCCGGATCTGGGAGATCAGGTCCTGGGTCGCGTCCTGGAGGGTGATCGAGCCCGACGAGCCGCTCGGCCGCAGGTACGTGCCCGAGCGATTGCCGAACGGATCGTAATGGTTGACGATCACGCCGTAGACCACTTCCGTGCGGTTGCCGACGTTGCCGATGCCGCCCTCGGGGGCGATGGTCACGCCGAAGCCGTTCGACTCGTAGACCCGCCAGTTGGACGGATATGACATCTGATATGCGCCGTTCTCGTTGCGGTAGGTCCGCCACGAGCGCGACGGCGGCTCCACGTTGCCGATCCGGCTGTCCGAGGTCATGGTCGGATACTGATCGCCGCTCGACGTCCTCCCTCCCTGGGCGATCTCACCCATCGTGGGAGCGCGGCCGTGACCGCGGAGCTCGGACTGGATGCGCGCGAGCTGGGTGGTGTTCTGGGTCGGATTGGCCGGTTCGCGGAGGAGCTGGCGCTCCTTCTCGATGCGGGCGATGCGGTCCGGCGGGGCCGGGTGATGCGACAGCCAGGTGGTCTTCTTCGATTTATCGACGCGCTCGAGCTGGTGGAAGAAGCTGACCATGTCCGCCGGCGTGTATCCGCTCGCGGCCAGGATCTGCGCGCCGCGCACGTCGGCCTGGGTCTCCAGTTCGCGGCTGAACTTCAGGAAGAGCGCGTTCAGACCGATGCCGCCGACGGCGTTCAGGATCTGGGCGGTGTTCCCGCCGACCTTGTTGCCGAGCAGCCCGCCGAGGATCTGCAGGCCGGCCTGCGCGGCATAGGCCTTCGAGGCCTGGTGCGTGCCGTGGCGCAGGGCAACGTGGGCGATCTCGTGGGCGACCACGCCCGCGACCTCACCCTCGGTCCGCGCATTCTCGATGATTCCGCGGTTGAGGTAGATGTAGCCGCCGGGCAGCGCGAACGCGTTGATGTCCGACGCGTTCACCACCCGGAAACGGTACTGGAAATTCGGACCGCCCGCGTTGCGCGCGAGCTGCTGTCCGATGCGGTTGACGTACTCCTCGACCTCCGCGTCGCGCAGGATCGGCAACTGCCGCTCCGCCTCGGCCGCGGACTGATATCCGATCTCGACGTCCTGCTGGGCTGAAAAGAGATTCCAGCCCGGATTGATCTTCGTCTGCGCCTCGGCGACTCCCACCCCGATGGTCAGGGCGAGCATGAGAGCCAGTGCCGGGCGCGCAACAAGCGCTGTTCGGCTCATTTCAATGCCTCCTTCAAATAACACCTTTCACAATGCATTCGAGGTGCCGCTCAGCGCACCGAGCGGCGACGCCCGGAGACCAGCTGAGCCAGCTTGTGCAGATCGGCCGCGTCGATCACCCGGTCGCCCGTAACGTCACAGCCCCACGACCCTTTATGGGCACCGTTCTGAGCCGTGAGCATCGGCTGCGGGCTTCCGTCGCCGAGCTCGAGCATGAGCGGCAGGATGTCCCGGAAATCGGTCAGTCCGTCCCCGTTGCAGTCCCCTGGCGCAGGCGGGCGGAGGCGGTGGATGGCGGATAGGCCAGGATAGGAGGCGGTGGCGAAGTAAATCGCCCCGTCCGGCCCCTGGGTGACGTCGATGACGAACTCGCCGAAGTCCTCGACGATCGGAATCGGGTCGGGGATCGGCGTGGCGGTGAGGTCGGGGAAGTAATAGATGGACTGGGTCACGAACGCGGCGAGGAGATAGCCGCGATCGAGCAGGCCGTCGCCCTTCAGGCGCGCCAGCCCCGTCGGCGCGACGGTGTTCTCGAAGACATAGTCGGGGACCACCGTGCCGTCGACGTGCTGTCCGTTGCCGTAGGTGTCCGGCCAGCCGCAGTTCGCGCCGGGCTGGATGATGTGGATCTCGTCGCCGCCGCGCGGGCCGTTGTCCGCGACCACGAGCCGGTTCAGCTCCGGATCCCAAGCCAGGTCGAAGGGATTGCGGAGGCCGAGGGCGTACTGGGTGACCTCGCCGCCGTGGAGGCGGAAGACCTTCCCGCCGTTCCACTCCGGGCGCTGGGCGATGACGTGGCCGTTGTACTCGCCGATGCCGACGAAGATCGAGCCGTCCGGGGCCACCGTGGGATTGCCGCCGTGATGCTCGGACGATGCGCCGTTGTCGTGGAACTCGACGTCGCAGGCGAACATGTGCAGGACCGTCTCCGCGCCCGTGGCCAGGTCGACCTTCGAGATCACGTCGTCGACGACTTTGTCCTCGCCCGCCCAGATCGTGTAGTGCACGACCGCGGTGGCGTCGTTGATCAGGGCCATGCCGAGGAGGCCGCCGTTGCCGCCGGCGCGGGTGGGGAGGGAGGCCACGCGCACGGACTGGCCGCCGTCCACGCGGTAGATCCAGCCGTCGGTAGTCGTGAAGTAGACGATTCCCTTCGAGTCGAGGGCGAGGGAGCTGACAAAGCCCTCGGCTTCGGCCAGGGTCTCGACGCGGAAGCCGGGAAGCGTGGCGGCTTCAGCGGTCGTCGCGAGGAAAAGAAATAGGGCGGCGCAGAGACAGGACTTCATCCGCTGGCGTGCTCAAGAAAGTTTCGGGCCATCTTACCGATTCCTCACAGCCGGCCTCTGCCGGTCCTCTACCATTTCTGCATGCGTTCCGTCGCTATCGTCGGCTCCGGCATCATCGGTCTCATCGCCGCGCACGCCCTGCGGCGCCGCGGCTACCGGGTCACCCTCTACTCCGACCGCACGCCGGAGCAATGGTTGCACGAGAGCCGCCCCACCGGCACGGCCGCGCGCTTCGAGGACGCGCTCTCGTTCGAGCGCGAGCTGGGGCTCAACCACTGGGACGACGTCACGCCGCCGGGCGAGGGCGTGTTCCTCACCTTCTGTCCGACGCTGCACAACCGCCTCATCCGTCTCCTCGGCCGCGCCCATCGCCCGTTCCAGGCTGTCGACCTCCGCCTGCAGTGCCACCGCTGGCTCAGCGACTTCGACGGCACGCTGAACATCGAGCCGGTGACCATCGAGCGCCTCGACGCCATCGCCGCCGAGCACGACCTGACCGTCGTCGCCGCCGGCCGCGCCGAGCTGGCCCGGCTCTTCCCGCGCGACGACGCGCGCAGCACCTACGACGCGCCGCGCCGCAACCTGGCCATGATCATCACCACCGGCGGGAAGATGTCCTTCGACGGCTGCCCGTTCACTCCGGTCAAGTTCGAGTTCCTCGGCACCGACGGCGAGGCCTTCTTCGTCCCCTACTTTCACAAGGACCACGGCCCGTCGTGGAACATCCTCTTCGAGCCCCAGCCCGGGTCGCGCATGGACCGCTTCAACGACGCCAAGAGCGGCGAGGAGGCGCTGGCGATCGCCAAGCAAGTCGTCCGCGAATTCTTCCCATGGGACGAGGAGTGGATGCGCGACATGAAGCTCGCCGATCCGCACGGATGGCTGGTCGGGCGCGTGACGCCGACAGTGCGCAAGCCCGTCGGCGTCCTCCCCTCCGGCCGCATCGTCACCGCCCTCGGCGACACCGCGATCTCGTACGACCCGATCGCCGCGCAGGGCGCGAACAGCGGCGTCAAGCAGGCGCGCCACATGGTCGAGCGAATCGTCGCCCGCGGCGACGAGCCGTTCGACGCACGGTGGATGACCGAGACCTTCGACGCGTTCTACGAATCGCACGCGCGGTACGCGTGCGACTTCACCAACCTCTTCCTCGAGCCGATCCCCAAACCGGCGCAGGAGATGCTCATCGCCCAGTACGGCAGCGACGGCCGGATGGCCAACGGCGACGGCCGCCAGCGCATCGCCGATGCCTTCTTCGCTAACTTCAACGACCCCACCGCCCTCACCGGCAAATTCCACGACATGGCGTCCATGCGCCGCTTCATCGCCGAGAGCACCGGCCACTCCTGGATCTGGAGCGCCGCCCGCGGACGCGCCGCCGTGCTGCGAGATCAGGTAAAACAGCGTCTGCAATCGTGAAGACGCTGGTCATCACCGGAGGCACCGGCTCCCTCGGCACCGTCGTCGTGCCTCGCCTCGCGCGCGACTACCGCTGCCTCACCCCGTCTCGTCCTGCCTTCGACCTCGCCGACGAGCTCTCCGTGCGTAAGGCCTTCGCTGACGCCGGCGAGATCTACGGCCTCGTCCACCTCGTCGGCGGCTTCGCCGCCGGAGCCGTCGCGGAGACGTCCACCGAAGCGTGGGCGGAGATGCTCGCCCTGAACCTCACCGGCGCCTTCACCGCCATCCGCGAGGCCCTGCCGCATCTTACCCGGCCGGGCCGCATCATCGCCATCAGCTCCATCGCCGCCATCGAGCGCGGACCGGGCGTCGCCGCATACGCCGTCTCCAAGTCCGCGCTCCACGCCTTGATCGAGATCGTGGCCAAAGAGAACCCCGGCATCAACGCGAACGTCATCGCCCCACCCACCCTCACCCCCGAGCTCAAGGAGCGCGTCGCCGAGACCATTGCCTTCCTCTTATCCGACGACGCCGCTAACATCACCGGCACCGTAGTCCCCTTGCGATGACCACCGCCTACCTCGACGAGGCGTCCCTCATCACCGGCCTCAAGGCCGGCGAGCCGCTCGCGTTCGAGACCCTGGTGCGCCGCTACAGCGGCCGCCTCCTCAGTCTCGCCCGGCGCATCCTCGGCAGCGAAGAAGACGCGCGCGACGCCCTCCAGGACGCCATGGTCGCCGTCTACCG
>JBIOTX010000216.1:0-26896 GCA_044866315.1 Thermoanaerobaculia bacterium
CTTGTCCGCTGCCGTGCCCTTGCCGCCCGACACGATCGCGCCCGCATGACCCATGCGCTTGCCCGGCGGTGCCGTGACACCCGCGATGTAGGCAACGACCGGCTTCGTGACATTCTTGCGAATGAAATCTGCAGCCGCCTCCTCGTCCGCACCGCCGATCTCGCCGACCATGATGATGCCTTCGGTCTGCGGGTCCTGCTCGAACAGCTCGAGCACGTCGATGAAATTCATGCCGCGCACGGGATCGCCGCCGATGCCGACGCACGTGCTCTGTCCGAGCCCGACGTTTGTCGTCTGGAACACGGCTTCGTACGTGAGCGTGCCCGAGCGGCTGACGACACCGATCGAGCCGCGCTTGTGGATGTGCCCCGGCATGATGCCGATCTTCGCCATGCCGGGCGAGATCACACCCGGGCAGTTCGGACCGACGAGCCGCGAACGCGAATCCTTGAGCGCCGCCTTGACCTTGACCATGTCGTTCACCGGGATGCCCTCGGTGATGCAGACGATCAGCTCGATCCCGGCGTCCGCCGACTCCATGATCGCGTCCCCCGCGAACGCCGGCGGGACGAAGATCAGCGAGCAGTTCGCGCCCGCCTTCTGCCGGGCCTCGAGCACGGTGTTGAACACCGGGAAGCCTTCGTGCGTCGTGCCGCCCTTGCCCGGCGTCACGCCGCCGACGACGTCCGTTCCGTACTCGCGGCAGCCGATGGCGTGGAATGTCCCTTCGCGTCCGGTGATGCCCTGAACGACGACCTTCGTGTTCTTGTCTACCCAGATAGCCATTACTGTCCCTTTGCCGCTGCAACGACCTTTTGGGCCGCGTCCCACATCCCGTCGGCGGTGATGATCGGCAGGCCGGAGTCCTTGAGGATCTGCTTGCCGAGGTCGACGTTCGTTCCCTCGAGGCGCACGACCACCGGCACGGGCAGTCCGACTTCGCGCGACGCGCTGACCACGCCCTCGGCGATGCGGTCGCCGCGCATGATCCCGCCGAAGATGTTGATCAGGATCGCCTTCACATTCTTGTCGCTGAGGATGATCCGGAAGGCGTTCTTGACCTGCTCCGCGCTCGCGCCGCCGCCGACGTCGAGGAAGTTCGCCGGCTCGCTCCCGGCGAGCTTGATGATGTCCATGGTGGCCATGGCCAGGCCGGCGCCGTTGACCATGCAGCCGACGTTGCCATCGAGCTTGATGTAGTTCAGGCCGTAGTGCGAGGCCTCGACTTCCAGCGGGTCCTCCTCGTGGAGGTCGCGCATCTCGGCGATGTCCTTGTGCCGGAAGAGCGCGTTGTCGTCGAAGTTCATCTTGCAGTCGAGGGCGAGGACGTTCCCCTCCTTCGTCACCAGCAGCGGGTTGACCTCCGCCAGCGAGGCGTCGGTCTCGACGTAGGCGCGGAAGAGCTTCTGCACGAAGCCGACGCACTGCTTGAAGGACTCGCCGGCGAGGCCCAGGGCGTAGGCGATCTGGCGGGCCTGGAAGGGCTGCACGCCGAGGACCGTGTCGATCGGCTCGCGGTGAATCGCGCTCGGGTCCTTCGCCGCCACCTCCTCGATGTCCATGCCGCCCTGCGCGGAGGCCATGATCACGTTCATGCCGGAGGAGCGATCGAGGGTGACGGCGAGGTAGAGCTCCTTGTCGATGTTCAGCGCTTCCTCGATGAGGACCTTGTGCACCACCCGCCCCTCCGGACCGGTCTGGTGGGTCACGAGCGTCATCCCGAGCATCTTCTTGGTCAGCGCGGCGGCCTCGTCGGCGTCCTTGGCCAGCTTCACCCCGCCGCCCTTCCCGCGGCCGCCGGCGTGGATCTGGGCCTTGACCACCACCCGCCCGCCGAGCTGCTTGGCCGCCTGCCGGGCCTCCTCGGGATTGTCGACGACGATACCGCGCGGCGTCGGCACTCCGTATCGCCGCAGGATCTCTTTTGCCTGATACTCGTGGACCTTCATAGGGCGCGCGTTTTATCACATGCGAGAAGGCGACGTACTGACGATCGAAGCGGGCGAGCTCGTGGCGGGCGGCGACGCCATTGCGCGCGTCGACGGCTTCCCGATTTTCGCCTCGAACGTCTTCCCCGGCGATGTCGCCCGCGTGCGGTTGTACGAGGTGAAGAAGGGCTTCGCCAAGGCGGATCTGGTCGAGCTGGTCAGCCCAAGTCCGTGGCGGCGGGCGATGCCGTGTCCGGTAGCGAGCGAGTGCGGCGGCTGCGACTGGACGGCGCTTCGGCTCGACAAGCAGATCGAGGCCAAGCGGCGAATTCTCACCGAGTCGCTGCGCCGCATCGGCAAGATCACCGATCCACCGGAGATCACCATTCATCCCTCGCCGCTCAACTATCGGCTCCGCTCGCGGCTGCATCGCGACGGCGACGCGGTCGGCTTCTACGCCATGCGCTCCAATCGCGTCGTGCCGCTGCCGCCGGAGTGCGAGGTGGTCGGCGTGGAGACGGCGCGGCACCCTCGCGAAGGCCAGACCTGGGAGCTCGGCGGCACGGTCGTGGACAACGCGGAGCTCGAGATCGCCGGCTACCGCCTCTCCACCGAGGCCTTCTTCCAGGTCAACCGCCACCTCCTCGGCACGCTCCTGCGCCTGGTCGACCAGCACGCCAGTCGCACCAGGAACCGCCACCTGGCCATCGACCTCTACGCCGGCGTCGGCTTCTTCACCGTGCCGATCGCCCGGCACTTCCATCGCGTCATCGCCGTCGAGGGCTCACCGGTGTCGGCGCGCTACGCGCGCATGAACGTGCCGCGGCACGTGAAGGTGGTCGAGGCGCCGGTCGAGCGGGAGGTGGGCCGGCTGCGCGAGGCGGACCTGATCTTTCTCGACCCGCCGCGGGCGGGGGCACGGCGGGAGGTCATCACCGCGGTGGGCGAGAAGGCCAAGGAAAGGGTTGCGTATCTGTCCTGCGATCCCGTAACCTTCGCCCGCGACGCGAGCCGGCTGATCGCGTCTGGCTGGCGTCTCTCCACGCTCGACCTCCTCGACCTCTTCCCCAATACCCACCACGTGGAGACCCTTTCCTCGTTCGAGCGTGCGCAATGAGAACCCTGCTGCTCTTCCACTGATTGCATTCATCGCCGGCCTGACCGCCGGCCCACTGCTCGTCAACCCATACTTCGCGGCGATCGCGCTGGTCGCCGTGGCCATCCTTCACCGGCGATCGCCGGCGCTCTTCGCCGCCCTCGGTGTCGTCCTCGCGCTGCACTTGCAGGCGAGCGAGTCCCACGAGCGCGAGGGATTCGCGACGCTCCATCCGGCGCGCTTCGCGATCATCGAGGCTCCACTGGAGCGCGACTGGGCGCCGCGCGCGGGATCGTTCGTCCTCCGGGCCTCGCGCTTCCGCGCGAACGGCATCGTCTTCGACGCGCCGATCGCCATCTACGCGCGCTTCGAGCCGCCGCCGATCGCGATGGAGGCAAGCGTGCGCGCCGAGGCGTTCCTGCGGCTGAACGAGCGCGGGGAGTACACCGCGGCGGTGAAGTCGGCCGAGCTTCTGACGTACGGAGGACGGCTCTCGCCGCTCACACCGCGCGCCTGGAACCGCATGCTCGCGCTGCGGCTGGCGCCGCACGCTGCGACGTATGAACCCGAGGTCGCCTTGGCGGAGGCGCTGCTCCTCGGGCGCGGCGAACGCCTCTCCGAGGAGACCCGGGCCGGCTTCCGCCGCGGCGGGACGTACCACCTGCTGGTCTTCTCCGGACTGCAGATCGCCTTCGCCGCGGGCGTCCTGGCTTGGCTCCTGCGCTGGCTGCGCGCCCCGCGCGCCTCGGACTGGCTGCTGCTCGCCTTCGCCGTGATCGCGCCGCTGTTCATCGGGCCGACGGCGTCGGTCTCGCGGGCGAGCGTCGGCATCGGCCTCTACGCGCTCTCCCGCATCGCCAGGCGGCCGACGTCCTTCGAGAACCTTTGGTGCGTGGCCGCGCTGGTCCGCCTCATCCTCGAGCCGCGCGATCTCACCGAGGCGTCGTTCCATCTGACCTATGCCGGCGCGGCGGCGCTCGTGTACGTCGGGCGCGGCTGGCTCGCCCGCATCGCCGCCGCCGAGATCACCATCACCCCGCTGACGCTCTTTCACTTCCACCAGTACGCCCTCGGCGGCTCGCTGCTGACCCTGGCCATGGCCCCGCTGATCCTGGCCATGCTCATCGCCTCCGCGCTCGCCTGCGTCTTCCCCTGCACGCCGGTCTTCGCCCTCATCCGCGTGCTCCACCGGGCCTGCGGCGCATTGAACGCCTTCGGCTTCGCCGGCTACCTCTCCTCGCCGCCGCTGCCGGCGCTCGCGATCGGCGCGTTCGGCGCGCTGCTCGCGGTCGCCCTCCTGCGCGAGCGGCAACGCGCCGTGGCGATCGCGCTGGCGATGCTGATCCCGACCGGAGCCGCGATCGTGCGCTTCGCCTCCTTGCGCGAGGTCGAGCATCCGACGATCACCTTCTTCGACGTCGGGCAGGGCGACGCGATCGCCGTCCGCAGCGGAACGCACACGGTGCTCGTCGACGGCGGCGCCGACGCGCGCATCCTCCCGCTGCTGGTCGACCGCGGCATCCGCCGCATCGACGCCGTCGTCCTTACCCATGCGCACCCCGACCACTGCGGCGGCCTGCCGCACGTGGTCGAGCAGCTCGACGTCGGCGCGGTATGGATCTCGCCGCGCCGCTTCCGCGGCGACTGCGCATCACGCCTGCTGGAAGCGTGCAGCGCAACGGCGACGCCGATTCGTCTCCTGCGCGACGGCGACAGGCGCGCCATCGGCGACGTCGCGCTCACGGCCATCATCCCCGACCGCACCTTCCGCCGCGCCGCCGAGAACAACGCCTCGGTGGTCCTGCGCCTCCAGGCCGCCGGACGCACGATCCTGCTCACGGGCGACATCGAGCGCGAGGCGGAGATCCACCTGTCCGATCGCGACCTCCGCGCCGACGTGCTGAAGGTGGCCCATCACGGCAGCCGCAGCTCCACGGCGCCATCATTCCTCGACGCCGTCGCGCCGCGGATCGCCGTGGTCTCCTGCGGGCGCCGGAACCTCTTCGGCCATCCGCATCCGTCCGTGCTGGAGGCGCTGGGCGAGCGGAACATCCGCACCTGGCGGACCGATCTGCGCGGCACCATCGACGTGGAGATCCGGCGCGGCAAACTGTACGTACCGCAATAAAGGGACTAGAGTTACGGGCGCACCTCGATGTCCACCACGGTACTTCGGCTCGGCCTCTGGACGCTCATTCTCGTGCTGGCGGCGTACGTGCTGCGCGAGACCTTTGCCGAGCAGTCGTTCGCGGAGCTGATCACCACCAGCCTGCTCACGCACGCGCTGATCCTCGCCGGCATCGTGATCCTCGCCGGCCTGGTCCTGCGCGTCCTCGGCATCGGGGCGAAGGTGGTGGGGAAGAACCGCTGCCGCGTCTGCAGGACGCCCATTCCCGCCGGTGCGATGTATTGCCGCGCCCACCTGCGCTCGATCCTGTACGAGGAGGACGAGAAGACCCACTCGGCACGGATTCCACGCGACGACACGACGCGCTCGCGCCGGTGAAGCCCCCGGTGAAGCCCATTGTCGTTGCCGGCCCGACCGGCTCCGGAAAATCGCGGCTGGCCCTTCGCCTGGCCTCCGCCCTCGACGGTGAGATCGTCAACTACGATTCCGTCCAGATCTACCGCGGCTTCGACATCGGCAGCGCCAAGCCCTCGCCGGAGGAGCGCGCGCTCGTGCCGCACCACCTCTTCGACGTCGTCGACGCGGACGAGGAGTTCAACGCCGCCGACTACGGCCGCCTCGCGCGTAAGGTCATCGACGAGATCCACGCCCGCGGCCGGCGGGCCATCCTCGTCGGCGGCACGTTCTTCTACCTGCGCGCGCTCCTCTCCGGCCTGCCGGAGATGCCCGGGCGCAACGAGGCGCTGCGCGCGCGCATCCGCCGCGTCGCCTCCCGCCCGCGCGGACCGGAGCGGCTGCATCGCTGGCTGTCGAAAATCGATCCCCGAAGTGGTAGAAGGATCGCCGCGAATGACCGGCATCGCGTGGAGCGCGCGTTGGAAGTGTGGATGACCAGCAAGAGGCCGATCTCCAGCTGGGACCGCACGCCGGACGACGAGCTGCCGTCGATCAAGATCGCCCTTCACGTCGAGCGCGCGCGCCTCGTCGAGGCGCTCGACGCACGCGTGGAGGCGATGTTCCGCGCCGGTCTGGTCGAGGAGACGCGCCGGCTGCTGCAGCGCCATCCCCCCACCGCCCGCCCGTTCGGGACGATCGGCTACAAGGAGGCGGCGGCGGTCGCGCGCGGGGAAATGACGGAAACCGATGCCGCCGCGGAAACGAAACGGCGGACGCGCGCGTATGCAAAGAGACAGCTCACGTGGCTGAGGTCGGAGCGGAATGTGCACTGGCTGGATGCAGGCGCAGACGACCCGTTCGAGGCCGCGATGCGGATCATCGTTGAGGTAGCGAGTTGACCAGACCGACAGTCCTTTTCCTGCTCGTGGCAGTTCTGGCCGCGAGCTGTACCCCCGTCGACACCCCTCCCCCCGCGGTCACGCCGCCGCAGGGCGACGACGCATTCCTGATCGACCCCCGCACGGGCTACAGCGCGACCATCCCGCCGGCGCTCGACCAGCAGCTCGAGGCCGCGTGGCGCTTCTTCCTGGCCGGAGACGAGGCCGAGGCCCGGCGGCGGACGCTGGCGCTGCGGACCAAGCAGCCCGACTTCCTGCCTGCGATCCTGCTCGAGGCGGCGCTGGAGATCCGCGCCGGCCGCTTCGACACCGCGCAGGCGCTGATCGATCAGGTCAAGCGCCGTGAGGCGGACTACCTCGCCGCGCGAGTCTACGAGGCGGAGATCCTCTATCGCGACCGCCAGACCCGCCGCGCGTACGAAGCTTTCCGCGCACTCGCCGCCGACCCGAACGCGCCGCCCACCGTCCGGCAGCGGCTGGCCGAGCTCGAGACGGCCGTGTTCAACGAGCTCTTCGCCGCCGCCCAGAGCGCCACCGACGCGAACGAGTCGGTCCGCCTCCTGCGCGAGGCGTTGACGCTCCAGCCTGCCGCCACCGAGCCGCGGATCCTGCTCGCCCAGCGCCTCGTCGCGGCACGCCAGTTCGAGGAGGCCCGGCGGGAGATCGATCCCGTCCTGAACACCAGCGCCGATCGCACCGAGGTCCAGGAGATCCTGGCCGAGGTCGAGGTGGGACGGGGGCGCTACCAGGAGGCCATCGTCCGCTACGACCGCCTGGCCCGCCGCACCCGCGACCCGCGCTACGCGCAGCGCCTCGAGGTCATCAAGGAAGAGTGGAGCCGGGCCAATATGCCCCCGCACGTCCGCCAGGCGCTGGAGAGCCCCGCCCTCACGCGCGCCGACCTGGCCGTGCTGCTCTACTGGACCGTGCCCTCCGTCCGCTTCGCCCAGAACCTCGGCGCCCCGCCGATCGCCATCGACATCGAGAACGTCGGCGGCCGCGAGGAGATCATCCGCGCCATCGCCATCGGCATGTACGAGGTCGACCCCGTGACCCGCCGCGTCAGCCCATTCCGTCAGGTCACCGCCGAGCGCCTCGCGCGCCACCTCGCCCGCCTGCTCGTCGTGCGCGGCGCCCCCTGCGCGCGCGGCATTCCGCAGGATCGCGTCCTGACCGCCTGCGGCGTGACCGATCCGCTGACCAAGTGGTCGCCGGACGACGTCGTCACCGGCCGGGACGCGGAAACCCTGCTCGAGCAGGTGGCGAAGGCGCTCTAGAACAACGTCAACCGCGGCACGTCGAACCGCTCCCGCACCACGCGCCGCAGCGTCGCCGCCTCCGTGCGCGCGCGCGTCTTCTCATCCAGCGACGAGCCGACCAGCCGCGCCACCTCGGCGTGGACGTCCGGCGCCTCCGCGGCCAGGGCGGTGATCAGCTCCTCCTCGAGCTCCATCAGCCGCTCTTCGATCCGCGGGACGCTCTTCTCCGCCACCAGTGCCCGGACCCGTGGTCCGAGCGCGGCCACGGCGGGATGCGACGACGTTTCCAGCGACGACGCCAGCGCGTCGAGCAGCGGCTCCACCGACTCCTCCGGTGCGCTCTCCTGCGCGCCGATCTGCAGGTCCTTCC
Organism: Thermoanaerobaculia bacterium; assembly: GCA_044866315.1. Taxonomy (GTDB): domain Bacteria; phylum Acidobacteriota; class Thermoanaerobaculia; order Gp7-AA8; family Gp7-AA8; genus QHVT01. The sequence continues at coordinate 8,077 of JBIOTX010000216.1, forward strand.
GCTCCCGCCAGAGCTTCTTCACCGCGTCCTTGCAAAAGCTCAGGCCGTTGACCTTACGCTCCTCGGCGTCAAAGCGGTCGAAGACCATGTCCATGGCCTCGATGACGATGGGCAGGGGGATGCCCTCGTCGCTCCAGCGCTGGATCAGGGCCCAGTCCTTCGCGTTCAGCACGAACGGCGTTCCTCTGCGTCTGATGAAATGGGACTCGATTTCCTGAAAGTACTGGGCAGACACGTTCCGTAACCGTACGATCAGCTACAATCACGCGTCAACTTCCACGGAGCCCTGCAATGGAACCGACCCCGCCGCGCGCGGAAGTCACTGTCTACTCGCCGCTTTTCTCCCCCTTCCGCCAGCCGCTGCAGGGGTCCGCTGTCTCTATCGGCCGCGCGTCCGACTGCTCCATTCCGATCAAGGACCGTTACCTCTCGCGCAAACACGCCGAGATCATCGCCGCCCACGGCGCCTGGGTCCTCAAGGACCTCGGCAGCGCCAACGGCACGTATCTGAACGGCTCGCGCGTGGAGCGCGACGAGCCGCTCAAGGCCGGCGACCGCATCCGCCTCGGCGACACGGAGATCGTCTTCGAGACCTCCGACCGCAACACCGACCGCTTCATCGCCGTCGCCGAGACCAACGCCAGCGCGACCATCGCCATCCCCATCCACGAGATCGCCGATCGCCCCGAGGAGAAGGACGTCGCCCGGCTGCAGACCCTCACCCTGCTGGCCCGCGAGCTGATCGAAGACCGGCCCATGGACGAGCTGTTCGGCTTCATCGTCGACCGGGTGATGGAGCACCTCCGCCCCTCGCGCGCGGCCATCGCCCTCCTCGCCCCGGACGGCAAGTCCTTCACCAAGGTCGAGGTGCGCCGCCAGGACAAGAACGACTCCAGCGAGCTGACCATCAGCCACACCCTGCTCGTCGACATCGTCCAGGAGAAGAAGGCCCTGGCCTTCGTGGACGTGGCCATGGACGAGAAGCTCCGCCGCGCCCAGTCGATCATCATGCAGGGCATCCACTCGATCCTCTGCGCGCCGCTGATGATCGGCAACGCCGTCGTGGGCGTGCTCTACGTCGACTACCTGTTCACCCAGCGCGCGATCTCCGAGGATGACGTGCGCCTGGTGGCGCAGATCGGGCGCTTCGCGGCCATCAAGCTTGAGACCACCCGCCTACGGGAGGACGCCATCCAGAAGCGGATCATGGACGAGGAGCTGCGCACGGCCTCGAACATCCAGCGCCGCCTCCTCCCGCCTTCCCCGAGCGGCATCGACGGCTACACCTTCATCGGCAAGAACCAGCCCTGCCGCACCGTCAGCGGTGACTACTACGACTTCGCCGTCCGCCCGGACGGCAAGGTCTACTTCGTCATCGGCGACGTGAGCGGCAAGGGCGTCACCGCCGGCCTGATGATGGCCGGGCTGCAGGTCGCCTTCCGCATCTTCTCCAAGACCGATCCCGCCCCGGCCACGCTGGTCAAACAGCTGAACCTGGCCCTCAAGGAGAACCTCCCCCAGTCCAAGTTCGTGACCCTCTTCCTCGGCCGCCTGGACACCAGGTCGGGCGTGATCGAGTACGTCAACGCCGGCCACACGCCGCCGCTGTACCTCAGCCGCAGCGGCGCCGTCGAGCTGACCGAGAGCGATCTCCTCCTCGGCGTGGTCACGCAGGCGGAGTTCGTGAACCGCAAGCTCCAGCTTGAGCCGGGCGACTCGCTCATCCTCTTCACCGACGGGGTGACCGAGGCCCGGAACGCCGCGGACGTGGACCTGGCGCCGGACGTCATCGGCAACTTCCTCGTGCCGCTGCACGGCTCGCCGGCGAAGATGATCGCCGATGCCGTGAACGACGCCGTCCTCGGGCACGTCGGCAACGCCGATCATCTGGACGACGACGTCACCCTGGTCGTGGTGAGCCGGTCGGCGGGCTGAAGCCCGCCGCTCCACTACGCCGCCATCTTCACCAGCTTCACGGCCTGCGTCAGGCAGTCGCGGTAGAACCGCGCGTTGTGCTGGACCAGGAAGCGGCTGCTCGCGGTCGGCCGCCGGATCAGGAAGCGCCGGCCGGCGTGGACGTACTCCCAGTTCCGCGGCGCGAACGGCGGCGGCGGCGGGAAGTGGGGGATGAGGTCGTCGGTGGTCTCGAAGCGGTAGAGCGGCAGCGGGTACGACGCCGCGTAGCGGCGGTCGCCGACGCGCGGCGAGGCATAGACGTAGACCGCATCCGCGGTGGCGACCTTCGCGTCGTGCAGGAAGCGGGCGGCCAGCGTGGCCAGGGCCGCGCCGGCGCTGTGGCCGGTCACGAAGAACCGCTTGCGGCTCACCCCATGGTCGCGCAGGAGCGCCGCCAGCGACGCGCCGACGGAAGTGATCTCTTTCCAGAATCCGCGGTGCACGCGGTACTTGCCGTCCACCAGGGACTGCCCCATGTTCAGGCTGGTCCACCACTGGGTGATCCAGTCCCCGAGCCGTTTCACGCCCGAGCCTTCTGCGCGCGTCCCCCGGAACACCAGCACGACCGTGCTGAAGTCCGACAGCACGTGAAATGGAAACTCGCCGTCCGTGCAGCAGTCCGACGCCGTGAATGCCGGGCTGGACGAGTTTTCCCCGACGTACACCTCATGACACAGGGCAGAAAGGCGCACAGCCGTTGCGAGATCCATGGTGCTCCCCTGAGCGGGACTGGGACGATTTGTACGACATAACGCCGTACATAATTCATCTTACTCCCAAAAAGGGTGAGCTGTTCAATTTTGTACAGTTTTGTGTCCCGACCGTTGCCGAGACGCCATCAGGCGAGTCCTTCCGTTTCCAGCCACTCCTCGATCGCCCGCGTGGCCTGATCGTTCTTGAAATTGAAGAACTTACGTTGAGTCATAAGGTCACCCGCGAGGACGCTCCGGAACTCCGCAGGGTCGTCTACCGCCCCCGCCAGCTGGTTGCGCAGGGCCGAAAAACCCAGCTTCTCCACGAACAGCCGCCGGTCCTCGGCCTCCGATTCCGGCGTGCGCGTCGGGATGCGCCGGAAGCGCGCCGCGTCCCCGGGAGGGTCCGCGTCCAGCGGGACGTCGAGGATGTCGCCCGTCTCGAGGTCGAGATAGTGCGCCAGCGCGACGCCGAGGTAAGCGACTTGCAGGCCCTCGCGGTCCACCATGATGCGAATGATATCTTCGGCGCGACCATGAGCCAGGACCGGCTCGAGGCCAGCCTCGACATCGACCGCCGCTCCACGATCGAGATCGTCCGCATCATCCAGGAGGAGGACGCGCGTGTGGCCGGCGCCGTGGCCCGGCAGGCCGAGCGCATCGCCCACGCCATCGACCAGATCACCGAGCGCATGCGTCACGGCGGGCGCCTGTTCTACGCCGGGGCCGGAACGAGCGGGCGCATCGCCATGCTCGACGCCTCCGAGGTCCCGCCCACCTACGGCGTCGATCCCTCGCTCGTGCAGGTGATCATGGCCGGCGGCGAGCGAGCCTACTTCGCGGCCGCGGAGGGAGCGGAGGACGACGAGGAGGCCGCCGTCGCGGCGGTGAACGCGAAGGTCACCGCCGAGGACGCCGTCGCGGGCATCGCTGCCTCCGGGACGACGCCGTTCACCGTCGCCGCCGTCCGGCGCGCGAACATGCTCGGCGCGCTCACCGTCGGCGTCACCTCCGTCCCCAACTCGCCGCTCGCCAAAGACGTCGACATCCCCATCGTCGTCGAGACCGGCCCGGAAGTGATCATGGGCTCCTCGCGGATGAAGAGCGGCACGGCCCAGAAGATGGTCCTCAACCAGCTCTCCACCGGGGTGATGATCCGCCTCGGCCATGTCTACTCGAACCTGATGATCGACATGCCGGCCACGAACGAGAAGCTGCGCGGCCGCGCCGTGCGCATGGTCGAGCTGGCGGCCGGCGTTCCCCGGCTCACGGCCGTGCAGGCCCTGCGCGACTCCGGCGGCAGCGTGCGCCTGGCGGCGGTGATGGCCAAAAGGAAGGTGTCGGCGGACGAGGCCCGGGCGTTGCTCGCGTCGGGGTCGTTGCGCGAGGTGCTCGAGCCGTGAACCGCCTCGAACGGCTGATGCACGTCGCCACCAAGTACTCGCGGCGGATCATCGGCATCATGTCCGGCACATCCCTCGACGCCGTCGACGTGGCCATGGTGCGCATCAAGAAGCACGGCCTCAACGCCGAGGTGCGCCTGGAGCACTTTCGCAGCTACCCGTACCCGCCGAAGGTGCGGGCGGTGGTGCGCGACCTCTTCGATCCCAAGAAGTCGCGCATCGACGACGTCTGCCACTACGACTTCATCCTCGGCGAGGTCTTCGCCGCGGCGGTCCTGCGCATCCTGGAGGAGACCCGGATCAAGGCCGACACGGTCGACCTCGTGGCCTCGGCCGGACAGACCGTCTGGCACGATCCGGAGCTGGTGGTGATCAACCCCGACGTCGACTGGATCCGCGAGCCGATCGAGACCCGCTCGACCTTCGCCATCGGCCAATCGGCCGTCATCGCCGAGCGCACCGGCATCATTACCGTCGGCGACCTGCGCGTGCGCGACGTCGCCGCGGGCGGGCAGGGCGCGCCGCTCGTGCCCTACTTCGACTGGGTCCTCTTGCGCCACAAGTCGCGCGGCCGGGCCATCCAGAACATCGGCGGCATCGGCAACGTCACCTACATCCCCCCGAAGGCGACCTGGGAGGACGTGATCGCCTTCGACACCGGCCCGGGCAACATGATCATCGACGAGCTGGCCTGGGTGGCCACGAACGGCCGGCAGACCTACGACGTGGACGGCGCCCTCGGCGCCTCCGGCCGCATGCGCACGGACCTCCTGGAGAAGTGGATGTCCGATCCGTACTTTGCCAAGACCCCGCCGAAGACCACCGGCCGCGAGCTCTTCGGCGCGCAATTTGCGCGGCGCATCCTGGCGGAGAGCCCGGATGTGCCGGTCGAGGACCTCATCGCCACGGCCACCGCCCTGACCGCGGAGTCGATCGCCCGCGCCTATCGTGATTTCATCCACCCGCGCGGTCCCGTACACGAGGTCATGCTCGCCGGCGGCGGCGCGAAGAACCCGACCCTGGTGGGGATGATTCGAGAACGGATGCCGAAGCAGAAGATCCTGACCTACAAGGCCAGCGAGGCGAAGGAGGCGATGGCCATGGCCATGATCGCCAACGACTCCGTGGTCGGCCTGGTCACGAACGTCGCCGGAGCGACGGGCGGGCGGCCGACCGTGCTGGGCAAGATCTCGCTATGAAATACCTCCACGGCCGCGCGTTCGTCGATGGCGCGATCCGCGACGACGTCCTGATCGCGATCGACGGCGGGGTGATCGCCGACGTCGCCGTGACCACGGACGTCCCCGTGTCCGCGGAGCGCGCCGAAGGCATCCTCGTGCCCGGCTTCGTCGACGTGCACGTGCACGGCGGCGACGGCGCGGACTTCATGGACGCGCACGAGGAAGGCATCGAGCGGATCCTGAAGTTCCACGCCCGGCACGGCACGACGGCGCTCGCGGCGACGACGCTCTCCGCCTCGCGCGCCGACCTGCACAACGCCATCGAGACCCTGCGCCGCTTCGCCGCCGGAACGTACGAGGGCGCGGAGATCGTGGCCGTGCACCTGGAGGGACCGTACATCAATATCGAGCGCGCCGGCGCGCAGGACCGGGCCTCGATCCGCCCCTCGGACATCCACGAGCTGGCCGCGCTGATCAACGAGGCCCCGCGGCTGCGCTGGATGGTCACCCTCGCGCCGGAGATCGAGGGCGCCCAGGCCCTCATCGAGCACTTCCGCGACCGCGTGCTCTTCTCCATCGGCCACACCTCCGCGGACCACGCCACCGCCGTGGCCGCGCTGGAGTGGGGCGCGGCGCACTTCACGCACCTCTACAACGCCATGACCGGCCTGCATCACCGCGATCCCGGCGTCGTCGGCGCGGCGCTCACCAGCGTGCACGCGACGGCGGAGCTGATCGCCGACGGCGTGCACGTGCACCCGGCCGCGCTGCGCATCGCCGTGATGACCATGCCCCGCCGCCTCGCCCTCGTCACCGACGCCATGCGCGCCTGCGGCCTGCCCCAGGGCACCTACAAGCTGTACGACTACGAAGTGCAGGTCGCCGACGGCGCCGCGCGGCTGCCCGACGGCACGCTGGCGGGAAGCGTGCTGACCATGGGCGACGCGGTGAAGAACATGGTCGAGCTGGCGGGGCTGCCGCTCGAGACCATCCTGCCGCTGGCCACCGAAGTGCCGGCGCGCATCGCCGGCGTCGCCGACCGGAAGGGAAAGATCGAGATACGCTACGATGCCGACCTCGTGCTGCTCTCGCCGAGGTTCGAGGTCGAGCGGGTGTGGACGCGGGGAGATGCGCTGGGAGACGTTTGACAGCGCCGAGGCGCTGACCGAGCACGCCGCGCAGATCCTCCTCAGCACGATCCGCGCGGATCCGCGCGTGGTCCTCGGCCTCCCCACCGGCCGCACGCCCATCGGCATGTACCAGCGCGTGGTCGGCGAGTGCGAGCGCACCTACCACTGCTTCCGCGACGTCACCACCTTCAACCTCGACGAGTACGTCGGCGTGCCCCGCGAACACGCCGGCAGCTACTACACCTACATGCGCCGGCACCTGTTCGACCACGTCGACATCGAGCCGGGCAACGCCCACCTCCCCGACGGCATGGCCCCCGATCGCGACACCGAGTGCCGCCGCTACGAGAAGGAGATCCGCGACGCCGGCGGTCTCGCCGTCACCTTCCTCGGCCTCGGCCGCAACGGCCACATCGGCTTCAACGAGCCGGGCACGCCGTTCGACTCGCGCACGCGCGTGGTCGAGCTGCACGACTCCACCCGCCGGGCCAACGCGGAGTTCTTCCCCGACGGCCAGGTCCCCACCCACGCCATCACCATGGGCATCGAAACGATCCTCGAGTCCGGACGGATCGTGCTGCTCGCCGCGGGGGCGGGAAAGCAGGAGGCCATCGCGCGGCTGCGCAGCGGGGAGGTCACGGAAGACTTTCCCGCTTCGGCGCTCTGGCGGCATGAGGACGTCCTGGTCCTGACGCAGGACTGAACTTTGCTCAGGCCGAGCACGTCATGCGACGCCTCCGCCGCATCGGACTGATCCTCGGCGCGCTCTTCCTGCTCGTCGTCGCCTATCGCGTTCTCGGCGTGTACGAGTTCCGCACCGGCGAATGCACCGCCCGGCCGGCGCGCAAGTTCGCCAGCACCTATCCCAAGCGGCTGGTGGTGATGACGTACAACATCGAGGGGCACGCCTCGTTCATCGACGGCGATCACATCGACGAGATCGCGGCCACAATCCAGAAGTACCAGCCCGACATCGTCGGCCTGAACGAGGTCCACCGCTGGACCTGGCAGGCCCGGTTCAGCGATCACCTCGCCCGCCTGCGGCAGCGCACGGGGATGAACATCGTCTTCGGGCGCAGCTACCGGTTCGCCGGCGGCGACTTCGGGAACGCCGTGCTCACCCGCGGGCAGATCCTCAAAACGGAGGTCCACGAGCTGCCGGGGACGGGCGAGCCGCGGACGATGCTGGAGAGCGTCGTCCGGGTGAACGGCGGAGTGATCGAGTTCTATGTCACCCACACCGCGGCCTGGGCCGGTCTCAACAAGGCCGCGCGCGGGCTGCAGCTGCACTGCATCAACAACCACGTCCGCGCCGCCGCCCACCCGTTCATCGTCACCGGCGACCTCAACGCCCCGCCCGACAGCAAGGAGATCACGGAGTTCCTGGCCGAGAACGTTCTGATCTTGGCCGGCAACCCCAAGGACTCGACGCACAAGGTCATGGGCCAGCGCCTCGACTACATCCTCGCCGACCCCGGTTGGAAGGTGGGCAGCTCGCGCGTGATCGACGACGGCCCCTCCGACCACCGCCCCGTGCTGGCCGAGCTCATCCATCCATGAAGAAACGAGACGACAACCACTTCACGTTCTGGCACGAGCACGGGACCACCTACGTGCGCATGCCGCTGATCGCCTTCATCGGCGGCCTGCTGGCGCTCGTCGTCCTCACCATCCTGTTCTGGTCCGTCAAGCGGGAGCCGAACACGCACCTGCGCGTGAAGCAGGCCGGCGAGATCGCCACGCTCCTGCCGTCGCTGGTCGGCCTCACCCAGGCCAGTCTCGACCACGGCAATCGCATCCAGATTCTCCAGAACGGCGACCAGTTCTTCCCCATGCTTCACCGCGACATCGCCGCGGCGCGCCAGTCGGTGCACGTGGAGAGCTACATCTGGTGGGACGGCACGGTGGCTCGCCGGCTGGCCGCGCTCCTGGCGCAGAAGGCGCGGCAGGGCGTCGAGGTGCGCGTGCTCGTCGACGCCTCCGGCGGGCGGCAGCTCCAGGACGAAGTGCAGGAGATGCTCGAGAAGGCCGGGGCCAAGGTCGCCCACTTCCACCCGCCCCGCATCAGCAACCTCGGGCGGATGAACAACCGCGACCACCGCAAGCTCTGGATCGTCGACGGCCGGGTCGCCTACACCGGCGGCTTCGGCATCGCCGACGAGTGGAGCGGCCACGCCCAGGACAAGAAGCACTGGCGCGACACGGGTCTGCGCGTGGAAGGGCCGGTGGTCAACCGCCTCCAGGCGGCGTTCGCGGAGAACTGGATCGAGGAGACCGGGGAGATCCCCGCCGGAGACGACTACTTTCCGAAGATCGCCGCCGCTGGCCCGACCGCGGCGCACGTCGCCTACACCTCCCCCACCGGCAGCGTCTCGTCCGTGCAGATCCTCTACTACCTGGCCATCAAGTCCGCCCGGCGGGAGATCATCATCCAGAACCCCTATCTCCTGCCGGACAGCGACGCCATCGAGGCGCTGGAGGAAGCCGTCCAGCGCGGCGTCGACGTCCGAATCATGGTCCCCTCCGACGACGCCACCGACAGCCCGGTCGTGCAGCACGCCAGCCATCACCACTTCGGCACGCTCCTCAAGCGCGGGGTGAAGATCTGGGAGTACAAGAAGACCCTGCTCCATCAGAAGGTGATCATCGTGGACGGCATCTGGTCCAGCGTCGGCTCGACGAATTTCGACGACCGGTCGTTCGAGCTGAATGACGAGGTGAACATCGGCATCGTCGACGCCGGCATCGCCGCGCAGCTCAGGGCGGCATTCCAGGACGACCTCCGCCACGCCAGACAAAGGCAGTTCCAGGAATGGCAGAACCGCTCCCTCTGGCATAAGTTCATCGATGGACTGGCATACTTGGGGCGTTCGCAATTGTGAGAGAGCGTGGAGCGGTGGGCTTTAGCCCGCCGAAAGAATGGCCATCCTGCCCGCAGAAGGTCGCTGGTCGATCCGGCTGCTGTCGGAGGACGACTTCAAAGGGGCGCTGGAGTTCCTGCAGCGCGACCCGCTGATCAACGTCTATCTCATCTCTCGCCTGATCGAAGAGCGCGCCCTCGCGGCCACGCAGATCGTGGTCGTCCGCTACAACGGCGCGATCGTGGTCGTGGCCTCGCTGGCCACGAACATCGTCCTGGCCGGCGACCCTTCCGTCTCGCGCGACATCATCGACTCCGCGGTGGCCCTGGTCGCCGAGCGGATCATCGTGCGCATGCTGCCGGTGCGGGCCATCATCTCCCCCGCGCTGCTCGTGGAGACGCTCTGGAACCACCTCCACGCGCGCGTCGATCCGCCGACGGTGGTGCGCCTCAATCAGCCGATCTACGCCCTTCGCCGCCGCCTCGACTATCCCGACCTCACAGTGGCCCGCTACTCCACCCTGCGCGATCTCGACGCGCTCGTCCCCGCCTGCGCGGCCATGCACAAGGAGGAAGTGGGGATCGACCCGATGGAGCGCGATGCCGCTGGCTACCGCGAGCGCATCCGCGAGCTGATCGAGCGCAAGCGCTCGATCGTGCGCATCGTCGACGGCACCATCGCCACGAAATGCGAGTTCTCCGCGGTCACCCGCGACGCCGTGCAGCTCATGGGCGTTTGGACCCATCCCCGCTTCCGCCGCCGCGGCCTGGCCCTGGAGACCCTTGCCGAAGTCTGCGGCCACATCTTCCGGAAAGGGAAGGCGGTGACCCTCTTCGTGAACGACTTCAACCGCCCCGCCATCGGCCTCTACGAGACCTTGGGATTCCAACAGATCGGCGTCAACCGCGCCTTGATCTGGTGAAAACACGGGCGCGCGCATTGCACAAATATGTACTGCCGCCGCCGGTTAGCCGGCGGCGGCAAAGACGCGCAGGGCGCGCCGGGCTGAGCTTCACGGCGTCGTCGGAGGTAGGAATGCCTGAGACCGGTGTAGTGAAGTGGTTCAACAACGACAAAGGCTTCGGATTCATCAAACGCAGCACTGGTGAAGACGTGTTCGTCCATCACACCTCGATTCAGGCGTCCGGGTACCGGACGCTCAACGAGGGGGAGCGGGTCGAGTTCGACGTGAAGCAGGGACCGAAGGGACTGCAGGCGGAGAACGTTCGCCGCGTGGAGAGCGGACACGGCGATCACCGACAGGAAGAAGCCGTGTAAGCCGAGGAGGACAGGCAATCCTGCCTGTCCTTCAATCCAAGCGGGGAGACAGGCAGGATTGCCTGTCCTCCACTACTCCTCCAGCGTCGGCTGGAACCGCGCGGCGAAAAACGCGCCGAGCGCCCCGCCGACGGCCACCGCCGGAAGTGCCGTTCCGTAGCCTTTCAACGTCAGGAGCAGCGCCGCCACACCGCCGGCGACCAGGATGAGTGTGCGAAGGGCGAGATCTTTGTAATCGTGCTTCATGACTGACCGATAGCGCGGCTTGGACGAACCGCAGGCAGCGATTCTACCAGCTTGTGGGGTGGGTTTACATCCTCTCCGGCACCGGAATTCCCAAAAGCTCCATCGCCCCCACCATCGTCCTGCGGAACACTTCCGCACACACCGCCCGCCGCTGGCGCTCGGCCTCGTCCTTCTCATTCAGGATCGGATACTTGTGGTAGAAGCTGTTGAACTTCTGGGCCAGGTCGAGCAGGTACTGGGTGATCACCGACAGCTCCAGTGACTCGACCGCCCGGCGGATCGCGCCCGGCAGCTCCGCCGAGAGGCGCACCAGCTCCCACATCTCGTCGGTCAGCCCCTGATTGAGAGTGAGGTCGTCCACCGACCGCTCGTCGATCCGCGGATCCACCCCGCGCTCGGCCATCTTCCGGAAGATGTTCTGCACGCGCACGGTCGAGTACTGCAGGTACGGCCCCGAGTCGCCCTCGAAGCGCAGGGCCTCGTCGAAGTCGAAGGCGATGACCTTGTTCCGGCCGTAGCGGAGCATGAAGTAGCGCAGCGCCGCGACGGAGACCTGACGTCCGATCTCCGCGGCCGCGTCCTCCCCAAAGTTCGCCGCGTTCGCCTTCACCGACTCGGTGGCCTTCCGCTCGAGCTCGTCGAGCATGTCGTCCGCCTTCACTCCCAGCCCCTTGCGGCCGGACATCTCCACATACGCGCGCGTCGCGTCCTCCGCGGAGATCTCCATCCCCAGGGCCTTCGCCGTCGCCGGCGTGAGGGCGACCATCTCGTACGAGAAGTGGATCGACCGCTCCGCGGCCTCGGCGTGCCCGAGCAGGCGCACCCCTTCTTTGACCACCTTCTGCAGGTAGGCCTGCCGCGAGTCGATGACGTTCACCACCCGCCGCGCCCCGCCGAACCGCGGCGCGCTCGGATCGCCGTCGTCCTCGTGGGTCGTCTCCCACAGGACCTTGCCGTCGTCGTAGACCAGGAACTTGCGGTACTCGAACGTGCGGTCGAGCAGGCCCAGCTTCCAGAGCTGGTAGGCGATGTCTTTCCCGGTGTAGGTGACCGTGCCGTTGGAGCGGACCAGGATCTTGTCCGGCTCGTCCATCCCGGCGAACTCCTCCGACTCGCCGAGGCGCATGACCCAGCAGCCCTTGTGCTTCCCCTCGGTCTCGTAGACCACCGCCCCCGCGGCCTTCAGCAGCTCGAACGCGCGGTCCCAGAAGTGGGCGTGGATGATGTCGCTCTCCTTCGGCAGGAGGTCGTAGCGGATGCCGAGGCGGAGCATGGTCTTGAGATGCCGGTGCACGATCGCCCGGGCCACGACCTTCGCGATCTGCGAGGTTTCCCCCTCCTGCTTCTCGATCCGGTGCAGGGTCTCCTTCCGCCACTCCTGCGCCTCCGGGTGCTCGGCGTAATACGTGGCCATCTTCGAGTACACGTCCCAGCAGACGTAGTCGAAGCGCTCGGAGGTCTCGATCATCTGCTGCACATCGGCGAGCGACTTCTTCTCCAGCCGCTCGAACGCCACCACCACGTCCGCCACCTGCACACCCGTATCGTCGATGTAGTTCTGCGTCTCCACGCGATCGCCCAGCCACTTCGAGCAGCGGACGTACGTGTCGCCGAGGACGGCGTTGCGGAGGTGACCGATGTGCGCGGCCTTGTTGGGGTTGATGTTCGTGTGCTCGACGATCACCCGCTCCCCCGCCACAGAAGGCGGAGCCATGACGTTGCGGAAATGCTGGGCCGTGAACGCCCCGCGGTCGAAGCGAAAGTTGAGGTACCCCGCCCCCTCGACGGACACGGACGCGACGAACATCGGCAGCTTCATCCCGCTGGACAGCTGCTCGGCAATCTCGCGCGGCTTGCGCCTCAGTGCCTTCGCCAGCTCCAGTGCGAGGGGCGTGGCCAGATCACCCATGGCCAGTTTCGGCGGCGCCTGCAAGACGACGCGGTCGACGGAATGGCCAAAGAGCGCGAGAACGCGCGATTTCAAGGTTTCGGTCAGCTGCTCAGTAATGCTCTCGAGGATCATTTCTCGTTCCGTGTTCCGTGTTCATCGTTCATCGTTCTTACAGTGCGTCGTGTCATTCCAGTGCTTAAGAATCCACCGCTCCCCCCGCCGCACGAACACGTTCAGGGCGGCATTGTCCTGCGCGAAGTGCATGGCGGCCATGACCGGGAGATTCAGCAGGGCGGTGGCGCCGACGCGCAGGGCGTTGCCGTGGGTGACCACGACCGGGCGCGCGGAGTCGAGGGCGGCGAAGGCGCGCTCCATGCGGCGGCGCACGTCGGCGTGGGACTCGCCGCCGCCGGGGCAGGCGCAGTCTTCGTCCACGATCCAGCGGCGGTAGATCTCCTCGTCCTCGCGGCGGACGTCGAGGAAGGACTTGCCCTCCCACCCGCCGTAGTTCATCTCGCGCAGGTCGTCGAGGGTGACGATCTCCAGCCCGGTCCACTCCCGGATGGCCTCGGCCGTCGTCAGCGCGCGGCCGAGCGGCGAGGAGTAGAGGGCGGTCGGCTCGTACTTCGCGATGCGCTCCGCCAGCCGGCGCACCTGGGCCTTGCCGGCGTCCGACAGCTCGCTGTCGTTCCACCCCTGGGTGATGCCGGCGACGTTGTGCACGGTCTGGCCGTGGCGAACGAGGAGCAGGCGATCGATCACGTCACGGACACCGGATCCGGGACGAGCAGCGACTCGGCGGTCATCTCCGTGGGCTTCTCCAGCCCGAGGATGGTGAGGATGGTGGGGGCGACGTTCGAGAGCACGCCGCCGCCGCGCAATGCGCCGAAGCGCCTCTTCGCGTCCACGAGGATGAGCGGCACGGGATTGGTGGTGTGGGCGGTGTGGGGCTGGTTGGTCTTCTCGTCGAACATCAGCTCGGCGTTGCCGTGATCGGCGGTGATGAGGGCCACGCCGTCCACGCGCTCCACGGCGTCGAGGATGCGCCCCACGGCGACGTCCGTGTCGTGCACGGCCTGCACCGCGGCGTCCATGATCCCGGTGTGGCCGACCATGTCCGGGTTGGCGATGTTCATGATGACGACGTCGTACTTTTTCGAGTCGATGGCCTCGACCACTTTCTCCGTCACCTCGAACACGGACATCTCCGGCTTGAGGTCGTAGGTCGCCACCTTCGGCGAGGGCACGAGCAGGCGGTCCTCGCCGGGGAACTGCGTGTCCGAGCCGCCGTTGAAGAAGAAGGTGACGTGGGCGTATTTCTCGGTCTCGGCGATGCGGAACTGCCTGAGGCCCGCGTCGGAGAGCACTTCGCCGAGGTTGTTGCGGATCGCCTGCGGCGGAAAGATCACCGGCAGGTCGAACTTCTCGTGATAGCGGTTCATCGTCGCCAGGCGCGCCTTCGGATGAATGGCCCGCTCGAACGGCGTGAAGTGCTCGTCCTTGAAGGTGATGACGATCTGACGCATCCGGTCCGCGCGGAAGTTGAAGAACAGCAGCGCGTCGCCGTCTTCCAAGCGCCCCAGGTGCGCGCCCTCGGCGGTGAGGACGGAGATCGGCTCCATGAACTCGTCGGTGACGCCCTGCTCGTAGAAGCGGCGGACGGTCTCCAGCGGGTTCTTCGTCTGCGTGCCGACGCCGAGGGTCATCAGGTCGTAGCCGCGCTGCACGCGCTCCCAGCGGTGGTCGCGGTCCATGGGGAAGTAGCGGCCGACGATCGTCGCCAGGTGCGCCTTCGGCTTGTCCGCGATGTGGTCGAGGAGCGACTGGAGGTACTTCTCGGCCGACTTCGGCGGCGTGTCGCGGCCGTCGAGGATGGCGTGGACGAAGACGTTCTCCGCGCCGAGCTCCAACGCGACGTCGATGAGGCCGTGCAGATGCTCCTGCAGCGAGTGGACGCCGCCGTCGGAGAGGAGCCCCGCGAAGTGCACGGCGCGCGAGCCTTTCACCAGGTCGACGAACGTCTCGTTCCGGACGAGCTCACCGCGCTTGATGGCTTTGGAGATGCGGACGATGTCCTGGTCGACGATCCGTCCCGCCCCGATGTTGAGGTGCCCCACCTCGGAGTTGCCCATCTGTCCCACGGGGAGCCCGACGTCGAGTCCGGACGCGCCGAGGGTGGTCCAGGCGTGCTCGCGGAACAGGCGGTCGAAGCGCGGCTTGTCGGCCTGGGCGATTGCGTTCCACTCGGACGCGTTGCGGCAGCCGAAGCCGTCGAGGACGATGAGGATGAGGAAAGGGCGTTCCGGCGCCATGAAGGCGACGAAACATACCAGAGATCAAGCGCCGGCCGGCTGTTTCTCGCGCTTGAAGACCATGCCGATGTGATCGGTCGCGCCGGTCTTGAAGTTGATGGAGGTGATGCTGACCAGCTCCCACCCCTCATCGCCGAGCCGGTTCAGCTCTTCGGCGCGCCGCGGGTCCATCGAGTAATTCTCCGACCGGACGTTGATGATCTTGTATTCCCAGGTCTTCATGTCCGCGCTCCCTCCCGGCGGTGCTGTGATGAAGGTTTGTAAGTGTAGCAAACTGAAGTGGAACCGGATGACATCAATGCCACCGCGCCATCAACGCTCCCCACGCCACTCCACCGCCTCGGCCGGATAATCGGTAATCACCCCATCGCAGCCCACCTCGCGCAGGCGCTGCCACTCCTGCGGACGGTTCGGCGTCCACGGCACGCATCTCACGCCGTGCTCGTGCAGCGAGGCCACGGTCTCCTCGTCGACGTAGCGGTAGCTCGGAAAGCACCACGTGGCGCCGATCCCTTTCGCATACGCGCCGATGTCCACAATGGAACCAAAGACGGTGATGCCCAGGGGAATGCCGCGATCGCGGAGGGCGGTGACGACGCGGTGATCGAACGAGGCGATGACCACGTTCGGCCACTCCCGGACGATCTCGAGCACCTGCGCTTCCCAGCGGCTGCGCTTGACCTCCAGGATCATCATCGCGCGGCCGGCGAAGCGTTCCAGCACGGCCACGCGCTCGATCGCCCCGCCGCGCGTCGCGCAGTCCGCGAGGGTCAGCGACTCGATCACGGTCTCCTTCAGCTCGTCGTCGTGGAAGAGCACGGGCGTGCCGTCGGAGAGCAGGCGGAGGTCGGTCTCGAAGCCGTCCGCGCCGGCG
Source organism: Thermoanaerobaculia bacterium (assembly GCA_044866315.1). Lineage (GTDB taxonomy): Bacteria > Acidobacteriota > Thermoanaerobaculia > Gp7-AA8 > Gp7-AA8 > QHVT01. Next base: position 23,901 of record JBIOTX010000216.1, read on the forward strand.
CGCAGCGCCTCCTCGAACGACGAAACCGTGTTTTCGGCGAAGCGCCCGGGCGAGCCGCGATGGCCGAAGATGAGGAACCGTCCAGTGACCGTAATCGCTTGTCCCCTCGACACTAACGTGGTAGCTTGGCTCGAAATCCACGGAGCCGAAAGATGCCTAAAACAATCCTCTTGGCGGATGACAGTATCACCATTCAAAAGGTGGTCGAGCTGACCTTCTCCGATGGCGATTACGAGGTCGTAGCCGTCAATAACGGTGCGAAAGCGGTGCAGAAACTGGCCGAGATGCGGCCGGACATCATCCTCTCCGACATCATCATGCCGGAGAAGAACGGCTACGAAGTCTGCGAGTACGTGAAGTCGCATCCGGAGTTCCGGGCCATCCCGGTGGTGCTGCTGACGGGCACGTTCGAGCCGTTCGATCCCGACCGCGCCGAGAAGGCCGGCTGCGACGCCGTGGTGACCAAGCCGTTCGAGTCGCAGAGCCTCATCCACAAGGTGGAAGAGCTGATCTCCAACGCGAAGAGCGCCGCGACGACGGAAGTCGCGCCGCTGCCGACGGCCCCGCCCGTCCCGGAGCCGGAGACGCCCCCGTCGCCCTGGCTCGACGAGGAGCCGTCCATCGAGCCGCCGCCGCCCGTCGCCGCGCCGCCGCTCTTCAGCTCGGCCAGCGGACCGGTTCCCGTGCTCGACGAGGAGTACACCCACGACGCCGACATCTTCAACGCCCCGGCGCAGCCCGCCGGCTCGGCGGACCTGCCGTTCGAGACCCCGGCGGATCTGCCGGCGGAGTCACCGTTCGGCGCGCCGCCGGAAGCCGAGCAGTTCAGCGGCGAGACCCGCGCCTTCCCGCAGATGAACTTCGACGAGCTGCAGAAACTGAGCGCGACACCGGAGCCGCCGCCGGCCGCCGAGCCGTCACCGTGGGACGAGCCGGCCGATCTGAGCGGCGAGACCCAGGCCTTCGGCAAGATGTCCTTCGACGAGCTCCAGCAGATGGCCGCGCCGCCGATGCCGGAGCCTGAGCCGGAACCGGAGCCCGAGCTGTCCCCCGAGCCGATGGCGGAGACGGAGTCGCCCTTCGGCGCGCCGCCCGAAGCCGAGCAATTCAGCGGCGAGACCCGGGCCTTCCCGCGCATGACCTGGGAGGACATCCAGCGCATGGAAGCCGCCCAGGCGGCACCGCCCGCCCCTGAGCCGGAGCCCGAGTTCACGCCCGAGCCGGAGGCCCCACCCCAGTCAGCCGAGTCGCTCCGGTTCGACCTCGGGCCGGTCACGCGCGCCGTCCCGGAGCTCCACATCGAGCAGCCGGCTCCCGAGCCGGAGCCCGAGCCCGCACCGGAGCCGTCGCCGTGGGACGAGCAGCCGGAGCCGATGTTCTCCGGCGAGACCCAGGCCTTCCCGAAGATGAGCTTGGACGAGCTGCAGCAGATGGCCTCGGCCGCGCCGCAGCCGGAGCCCGAGCCCGCGCCATGGGACGAGCCGGCCGAGCCGGCCCAGCCCGCCTGGTCCACATCCGTACCGGAGCCGGAGCCCGTCGAGCAGCAGGCCTGGTCTCAGCAGCCGGAGGAGCCGGCCTGGTCGCCCGAGCCCGAGCCGGAGCCGGCCTGGGCGCCCGCGGAGGAAGAGCAGCCCGTGCCGATCGAGGCCAGCGCGCCGCCGGCCATCGAAGAGCTGCCCGCCGCCGAGCCGGAGGCGATCGCCGAGGCGGAGGAACCGCCCGTCCCGCCGCCCGCCCTCGCGCCGGAAGCCACGCCGGCCATCCCCATCGCCGCGCGCGAGCTGACCGACGAGCAGGTCGACCGCATCGCCCGCCGCGTGGTCGAGCTCATGTCCGATCAGGTGGTGCGCAACATCGCCTGGGAAGTCATCCCTGACCTCGCGGAGATGGTGGTCAAGGAAAGGATCCGGCAGCTCGAATCGGAAGCGTGAAGATCTACACGCGCACCGGCGATCACGGCGAGACCTCCCTCTTCGGCGGCAAACGGGTCGCGAAAAACGACCCGCGCATCGAGGCCTACGGCACCGTCGACGAGCTGAACTCCCTCTTAGGCCTGACCCGCACGGTCCCGCTGCCGGCGGACGTCGACGCGCAGCTCGCCGGCATCCAGTCGGACCTCTTCGACATCGGCGCGCACCTGGCCTCGCCGGGCACGGGCCGATTCGGGGACGTCGACGAGCGGCGCATCACGATCCTCGAGAACGCCATCGACACGATGGAGAGCGAGCTGCCTCCGCTGACGACGTTCATCCTTCCCGGCGGCACGCCCGGGGCCGCGCATCTGCATGTGGCCCGGACGGTCTGCCGCCGCGCGGAGCGGTGCGTGGTGGCCCTCGAGAACGAAGAGGCGACGGTGCGCTATCTCAATCGCCTCTCGGACTACCTCTTCGTCGCCGCGCGGTTCACGAATCTGCGGCAGGGCGGCGCGGACGTGCCCTGGACGAAGCGCTAGTCGTCGCTGCTGCCGCGACGCCGCGCCTTCGCGGAGTTCAGCCAAGCCGACCACCACAGGTCGCGCAGCAGCGTCGCTCCCGCGGCCAAGCGATCGGTCGCGAACGCCAGCCCTTCCGCGGGCGGCTTGCCGAACAGGTTGAAGCCGCCGTCGCGGTCGATGCGGTACTGGGTCTCGATCAGCGCGTTCGAGGACTTCACTGCCTCCACCGCCGTCTTGAAGTAATCGACGTGCTGCACCGGCGCGGCGGTGACCTTCGGCGTCACCTGCTGCACGCCGTCGACCGCGTGGGAGACAAAGTTCGACTCGAACCGCGCGTGCGTGCCGCAGTCGTTCGGGTAGCCGTTCGGATTCGGCTCCACCCAGCCGTTGTAGTTGATCGTGGCGTGATGCGGATTGGCGGAGTCGCCGGCGAAGTGCCCGAGGATGCCGGCGATGTGGATGATGTCGCGCTCGATGGCCAGGCGCTCGCTCGACCCGGGCGCGGAAAAGCGCCAGTTGCGGAACTCGACCTCCAGCATCTGCGCCAGCTCGGCCATGCGCC